>DASYTT010000151.1:0-6500 GCA_036002045.1 Gemmatimonadales bacterium | reverse complement strand
CCCGGCCAATTGGCCGCAGGAACTTCCCGATGAATCCGCGCAGACTCCGTAATTCGTCCAGCCTTGACCAGTCACCGCACGCCCCTGACCGCCTGATACAACATAACTTCAATAACCGGCGCGGCGAGGCGATGCTTGCGCTGCGGCGTTGCTAGCTTGCTGCCGCACAGGGCTGCACATTACAGGCACCTCCATTTGGACGGTCGATGACCGACGCGGTTACCTCCTCGCTAGCGGGCGCTCTCCACGGGCGCTACGCGATCGAGCGTGAGCTGGGTCGCGGTGGGATGGCCACCGTGTACCTCGCGCGCGATCTAAAGCATAAGCGCCAGGTCGCGCTCAAGGTGCTCGATCCCCGACTCGGAGCAATACTGGGCGGCGCCCGGTTCACGAGGGAGATCGAGACCACGGCCCAGCTGCAGCATCCGCACATCCTACCTGTGTTCGACTCCGGCGAGACCGCCGGTCTTCTCTGGTACACCATGCCGTTCGTAGAGGGCGAATCCCTGCGCGACCGGCTTCGACGCGAGCGCCAGCTCCCCATCGAAGCCGCGCTTCAAGTAACTCGTGAGGTCGGAGACGCCCTGGCCTACGCCCATCGGAAAGGAGTAATTCACCGCGACATCAAACCCGAAAACATCCTTCTCGGGGAGGCGCATGCCCTCGTCACGGACTTCGGCATCGCTCGGGCGCTCAACGTGGCAGGCGAGGAGAACATGACCGGAGCCGGTTTCGTGCTGGGTACGCCTGCGTACATGAGCCCCGAGCAGGTGATTGCCAAAAGCGAGCTGGACGGCAGGAGCGACATCTACAGCCTTGCGTGTGTGGTCTTTGAGATGTTGACGGGTGAGCCGCCGTTTAGTGGGCCCACCAGTCAGGCCATCATGACTGCCCGTTGCAGTGAGCCCCCACGGCGGGTCCGAGCCTTGCGGATGGACGTGCCGCAGGCAGTGGACGACGCGGTGAACCGGGCACTCGCGCCGATGCCGGCGGAGCGGTTCCCCACCGCCACGCGATTCGTTCAGGCTCTGGCCGCTGAGACCAGGCCAGCGGACACTGTCACCCGTCCCGTTGCCCAGCCTCTTTCGGACGAACGTTCGATCGCGGTCATCCCATTCGTCAACCTTAGCCCGGAGGAGAACGAATATTTTGGCGACGGCATGACCGACGAGATCATCAATGCACTTACGCAAGTAAAAGGGCTACGCGTCGCCGCCCGAAGCGCGTGCTTTGCGTTCAAAGCCAAGGATTGGGACGTCCGTGATATTGGTAGGCGGCTGAATGTCCAGACGCTGCTCCAGGGGAGCGTGAGGAAGGTCGGAAGTCGGGTCCGCCTCACGGCGCAGCTCGTTGATGCAATGAGCGGCTACCAAAGCTGGTCGCAAACCTATGAGCGCACGATACAAGACGTCTTTGCTTTACAGGAGGAACTCTCACGGGCAATTGTTGAGGCCTTGGCCCTTACATTAGCCCCTAGCCAGTCAAAATCGCTTGTAAAGCGCTACACAGACGATGTCGAGGCATACAATCTCTACCTGACAGGGCGCTATTACTGGAACAAGCGAACGGAAGACGCGGTCCGCAGGGGAATTCGTTATTTCAGCCAAGCTATCGACAAGGACCCCGCATACGCTCTTGCATACGCAGGCATCGCAGACTCCTACATCATCCTGAGCGGCTATGGAGCGCTTCCACCCACGGAGGCTATGCCGAGGGCCAAGGCTGCGGCTCTGCAGGCGCTGGAGCTTGATGAGCAGCTGGCGGAAGCGCACGCATCACTCGGGCATGTGCAAGCGAACTTCGACTGGGCCTTCGCTGACGCTGCGAAAACATTCGAGAGAGCGCTTCAGCTGAAACCTCAGTATGCAGTGGCTCATCACTGGTACGCTTTTAACTTGCTGGCTTCAGGGCGGGGTACCGAGGCCCTCGCTGAGGCGAGGCTTGCGGAGCAACTCGACCCACTCTCGCTGATCATAGCTACCGCAGTCGCGGTCCATTTCTATTACGCCCGTGAGTACGATCACGCAATTCTGCAATGTCGGAAGGTGCTGGAGATGGACCCTCACTTCCACACAGCCCGCAGCGTCATGGCCGGTGCTTACCAGCAGAGGGGTATGCATGCAGAGGCTATTGCGGAGCTTGAGCAAGCCATGAGTGTGGTTGGCAGGTCCCCCGCCTTGCTGGCACTTCTTGGCTATACCTACGGCTGCTTGGGCAGAAACCTCGAGTTTGAAAGCGTGCTGCGCGAGTTGGGAGAGCCTGCGGGGCAGCGCTACGTTCCCCCGCTTTACGTGGCGACCGTCTACGCGGGCTGCGGCGACATCAGGGAAGCACTTCATTGGCTTGAACTGGCGTACCGGGACCGAGATGAGACGCTTGTGATGTTGGGACTGGAGCCACGATTCGACCCCCTGCGCGCCGATCCCGCGTTTACAGCTCTCGTAACGAGGGTGCGCTCGGGGTCCAGCCAAGCCGGGGAGGCGGTGATTTCAGGCTAGGGCGTCCGGTTGGATGTGCTGAGCTTGGCGAAATCGCCTGGTCTTGGCCCACATGCTCCCCGGGCTGGCCGCCCGCCATCAACGCCCCTCAATCACTCAGTTCGGCCAATCGACGGCAGCAACTTGCCCATAGCCCGCGCAGACCCCGCAATTGTTGGCGGCGGCTGTAAATGTCTGGGAATCGGCGGATGAAAATGTCGCACCCGCCCTCGATCCTGGGTCGCCGCTGACGACTCTCTGAGGTGCTCGGCGCGAGTCGCGGTCGGGCGACCCATCGTTCATGGTTGAGCCTCCCCCTCAGGGTGGAGGCCCGATGTACCGATGGGAGCCGCACGTGCTCTTGCGCCACTACCTCGAGCAAGGCCTCACGGTCACCGCCATCGCCGAGCGGCTCGGCTCGAGCCGCCGTACGATCCAGCGCTGGCTCGCCGCGGGCGAGCTGGACCGCGACCCGCTCACGATCTGCTACCGGCCTCGCCCGCCGGTCCCCACCAAACTCGACCCCTACAAGCCGCTGATCCAGGAGCGGCTCGCCACCTTTCGGGAGCTCACGGCCGTGCGGCTGTTCGCGGAGGCTCGCGCGGCGGGCTACGCGGGCAGCCTCACCCAGCTCAAGATCTTCGTCCGCCACGTGCGGCCCCCGCCCGAGCCGGAGTCCCTCGTGCGCTTCGAGACCCCGCCCGGACTCCAGGCCCAGGTCGATTTCGCTCAGGTCCGCCTGCCCTGGGGCGCCCGGCACCTGCTCCTGGTCGTGCTCGGCTACTCCCGCCTCCTCTGGCTCCAGTTGTGCCTGCGCCAGACGATGGCCACCCTGATGCGCGGTCTCGAAGCGGCCTTCGGCTACTTCGGCGGCGTCCCGCGCGAGCTGCTCTTTGACCAGCTCAAAGCCGTCATTCTCGACGACCAGCGCCCGCAGGGTGGCCGGGTCCTGGAGAATCCCGAGTTCCTCCGCTTCGCGGCGCACTGGGGCTTCCGCATCCGCGCCTGCCGACCCTATCGGGCGAAGACCAAGGGCAAAGTCGAGCGCCCCATCCGCTATGTGCGCCAGAGCTTCCTCTACGGGCGCAGCTTCGCGGGCGATGCCGACCTCGGGGCCCAGGCGCTCCTCTGGCTCGACCAGGTCGCGAATGTCCGCGTTCACGGCACGACCCGCGAGGTCCCGCGCGAGCGCTTCGAGCGCGAGGAACGCGCGGCGCTCCAGCCCCTCGCCGCGCGCCCCTATCGCTCCCTGGTGCTCGGGCCCGAGCCAGCGCGGGACGACCGGGGCGAGCGCGCTGGGCCGCACATCGCCGTCGAGCGGCGGCCGCTCACGGCCTATGCCGCCCTCGCGGGGGCCGGCGTATGAAAGCGACCGCCTCCGTGCGTGAGCGGCTCCGCGCCCAGCTCGCCGATCTCAAGATGCCCGGCGCGCTCGAAGCCCTCGACGCGATCCTCGCTCGCATCGATGGCGGCCAGCTGGGGGCGGCCGACGCCCTCGAAGCGCTCCTGGGGGCGCAGATCACGCTCCGCAATACTCGCCGACTCGTCGCCGCGATGCGCTCCTCCCGGCTCCCCGTCGTGAAGACGCTGACCGACTTCGATTTCACCTTCCAGCCGAGCCTCAAACGGGAGCAGCTCGACAGCCTCCACACGCTGGGTTTCGTGGAGCGCCGGGAAAACGTGATCTTCCTCGGACCGCCCGGGGTCGGCAAGACCCATCTCGCGATCAGCCTCGCGATCGCCGCCGCCCAGAGCGGCCGGCGCGTCTACTATGGGACCCTCGCCGACCTCGTCATCTCGCTCGAGGAAGCCAGTCAGGCCGGCCACTTGAGCCAGCGGCTGAAGACCTTGGTCTTCCCCTCGCTCCTGGTCGTCGACGAGATCGGCTATCTCCCGATCAGCCGCACCGGGGCGATGCACTTCTTCCAGCTCATGAGCCGCCGCTACGAGCACGCCTCCACCGTCCTCACCAGCAACAAGGGCTTCGACGAATGGGGCGAGGTGTTTGGCGACGACGTCATGGCGAGCGCGCTCATCGACCGCCTGGTCCATCACTGCCACATCGTGAACATCCGGGGCAACAGCTACCGCATGCGCCAACACGCCGATCTCCAGCGCCTGCTCAGCCCCGCACCCGCCACACCCCCTCACCCCCGCCGCCGATCCCGGCAGGAGGCCCGGACGCCCTGACGGCTCGCCCCCCTAAGTGCGACATTTTCAGCCGCCGAAAGTGCGACAATTTGGGTCGCCGTTGACACCAGTACGAGCGTGCCAAGAACCGCCGGGGCCGCGACGACCGAGTCAAGCCTTCGACACCGGAGCGCGAGCCCATCGACTTACGCGAGCGTTTCCGGCGGTTGCGGGTGATGCTCGGCGAAGAGAGCGGGTCAGATTCGGAGTCTCGGTCCGACCCCTCGGATAGAGGGACGTGACGGTGATGTGGGAGCGGTAGATCGGAGAGCAGTAGCGCGGAAATCGCGGTTGGGCCGCATGGTCCCCGAGGACGCCGCGACGGCTGATCACTCTGATATTCGCGGATCGTGCAGGGGCACGCCGGCATGGTCGTGATCCGTCGGGAGCTATCGGGGACTAGAAGCGCGGATGCCCGCAGCGGGGGTCGCATAGAACAGACCCGAGTTCTCCTTGCCGGGTATCGGGGGCCGAGGCGCCACGAGCGAGCTCAGGCGGCCCGGGGAGTGACCGAGGAGTCGACCACCTGGCCGATGGCCCAGATGAAGCCGAGCAACTCGCGGGCGATCGCGGTGACCACATGCGGCTTGGGTTTGCCGCGGGCGGTGAGCCAGCGGTAGCGCGGACAGCGCCGGTGTTGGGCCTGCCAGGCGAGGGCCCGCACCGGCTCGGGCAGGCCGAGCTGGCGCTGGCGGAGGGCGCCGGCACAACTGGGGCGGTGGCGGTAGGCCCAGGCCGCCTTGCGGTCCCACCTCACTCACGATGGTGGCGGCCGCCACCTGCTGGACCCCGCGGAGCGCCTGAAGCGCGGCGATCACCGCCTGGATGCCTGGAGGCGCGGCCGCGACGGCGCCGTCGATCGCCTGCTCGAGCCGAGCGATGCGATCCGCCGCGTGATCGATTTCGTGGAGGTAGTCGAGCCAAGCCGCCTGCTGGGGCGGTGCGGCGGCGAAGTGGAGCGTCGCCAGCCAGGCGCGATGGCGCTGGGTCCACGGCCGCATCCCGTCGGGCCGCCGCACGCCGCGGCGCAGGAGGAACTTCCCGAGCCGATGCCGGGCGCGGAGCTGATCCTGCTTGGCCGCCTCCCGGGCGCGGACCCGGTCGCGCAGGGCCTCGTGGGCCGCGTCGGGCACCCAGACCGGGGTGAGATCGCCGGCGCGGTAACAGCGGGCGAGCTTCGCCGCATCTCGGCGATCGGTCTTGACCCGGTCGCCGGCCTTGGTGGGCACCAGGGTCGGCGCCACGACGTCGCAGTGCACCCCGAGACGCGTGAGCTGCCAGTAGAGGCCGTACCCGCAGGGGCCCGCCTCGTAACAGGCCTGCAAGCGGGCCGGCGGCCCGAGCTTCCGAATCAGGCGGGTAATCGGGTCGGGGCGATTCGGGATAACCCCGAGCGAGCGGGTCTCGCCGTCCGCGTCCGCGACCGCCACGGCGATCGTCTCCGCATGGACATCGAGCCCGAGATAGCGCAGCTTGGTAGGCATAGACCGGCTCCTCGCATGTAGCTCTGCGTGGTCGTACTCCGATCGCGTAACCTACGCCTTGCGATCGGAGCCGGTCATTCCATTCTGACTAGACCGGCGTCAGCGCTCCCCGGTGAGGTACTCGCGAAGCGCCACGGCTGCATTGTGCTCAGCGTCGCGGGCGCCGTACACCAGCGTCACCGGCCCGCGGCGGGACGCCTCGCGCAGCGGTGCGAGGGCGTCTTGGTTCGCGCGCAGCTCCGCGAAGTACCGCCGCTTGAATTCCGGCCACTTCTTGGGATCGTGGCTGAACCAGCGGCGGAGCTCCGGGCTCGGTGCAACGTCTTTCAGCCAGCCGTCCAATCGGAGC
>DASYTT010000150.1:0-17103 GCA_036002045.1 Gemmatimonadales bacterium | reverse complement strand
GTCCAGTGCGCGGTTCATACCACCGGTTCCGCATGTAGTAGAGATCGAGCTCCGGCCCCATCCAGAGCGCACCCTTCCAGCGCGCTCGGTCACTGCCGCTGAATCCTTCGTTGTCAGTACTGGAAGTCAACGTTCCCCAATCATCGTACACGTAGCTGGTTCGAATTACGGAGCTCTCATTGGTGAGCGCGAGCACATTACCCAGCCCGTCCAGCCGGGCAAACAGCTTGGTGCCGGCAGGCTGTTTGATAACGGCATGAGGAAAATCCATGCCGTAGTAGGAATACTCGACCGCCACGGCGCTTGCTGTACTGTTGAGCTGGGCCAGCAGGTTGCTCCCGTCCCACAGGAACCAGGCCTGAACCGTGCCGTTCACTCGCTTGGCTGTGAGCCGACCGTCCGCGTCGTACAGGAACTTGATCCCGGTGGCTCCCATCTTGAGCGAATCGAGCCGCCCCTCAGACGTCCAGAGCAGGGTATCGATCTGGACGCACGGGCTCGAGCCTTTGCGGCTCACGACGTTGCCAACCGAGTCGGTGCTGTAAGTGCAGGCGTCGAAGGCAATGATACGATTCGCAATCCCGTAGCTTCCGCTCTTATCGGTCCGGTTACCCACCGAGTCGTACGTGAAGAGCACCGAGTCGACCGGCGAGTAGTCGGCCACGGGCGTGCAGTTTGCCCCCCCAGCATTACTCATCCCGAAATCGAAGTTGGGACACCCGCCCGGAAGGATGCTCTCCGGATTCCACACCTTCCGCTTTGCCCAGCGGAGCTGGCCCAGCGAGTCGTACTCGAACCAGCGGCCGGTCCTCGCCGAGTGCTGGAGGTGTCGGTCGATTCGTCCCTGAGGATCGAAGCCGATCCAGCGCTCGAGAGCAAGGTTATTGCCTGCTTCCGTGGTGAACTTGGTCGGTTCATGGAGGCTTCCCTGAGTGCGGGTGATATTCGCGCCTCCAGGGAGATTCACCGTCGTGTTGGCGAGGGTGGCGTCGTGTCCGAGGAGCGTAGCGCCGCCACCAAGCCGGATGGAATCCAGGCTTCCGGCGCTGTTGTTGTAGAGATAGCGGCGGCCCGTCAGATGACTGGCGTCCTGGGAGCCCGTGAAGAAGACGCTGTCGAGCCCGGCGCTCGTGTAGCGATAGCGCTGCCAGTAAGTGTTGCCATTCACGATGGATTTCACCGAGTCAGGCGGGCCAAGCAGGCTGGGATAGGTGGTAACGGTGGCTACCCCGGACTGCGTTGCGGTCACCACCAGGCTGTTCGCGGTGAACGTCCAGCTCGAGCTTACTGAGCCCGTGCGACTGGTGAGCCGGTGGAGCACCTCGTAGCCGAAATCGATGTTCTGACTGCGGCGGTTGGTCCAGCGCTTGAGCTCGCCCCCAACATTGTATTGCAGGCTGTCCCTGGCGCCCAGCGGATCCACCTGCTTGATCACCCAGCCCGCGTCATTGTAGGAGGCCTTGTACAGCTGATTCTTCGGGTCGGTGACGGTCGTGTCCTGGCCGAGCTTGTCGTATTGGAATTTCACTCGCGTCACCGGGCTGGTTAGCACCCTCACCGAATCGACCCAATTCATCAGGTTGTAGTGGGTTACCTGTTGGGGCAGTGGGGGAGTCTGGGTCGGAGGCGTGATCGTGGTCCTACGACCATAGGTGTCGTAGGCATACGTGGTGACCCGAGGTCCCGGCAGGGTGTCGTGCGTCAGGTTCCGATTCGTGCCTGTGGTGGCATAGCCGAGCCGCCGGCGCGCGGTGCTCAGCGCATCGGTCACCTTGGTGAGCCGACCATAGGAATCGTAAGTGTAAGACTCCCGGGTCGTTCCCCCCCAGCTGACAGAATTCACCCGGCCGTTGGCACCGATGCTGTAGGTCACCTTCGGACGTCCCCCGGTACTGTCACTCGACGGCTGGGCCCACCCGCCATATACGACCGTGGTCGCCGAGTCGCCCGCCGGCTTGCTGAATACAAGCAGCCCGCTCGCATTATAGGCGATTGTATCCTTGGCACCCCCGAAGCCTGGGCGTAGGATCGTGCTCGGCTGACCCGCCGTGGTGTAGGCGATCGTCGTCACCTCGGACAGGGCATTCGTCGTGACCGCCGGGCTGCCCCACCGGTTGACGGTGAACTTGGTAACATGGAAGGTGTCTTGGGGTTCCTTGATCCGCGCATAGACCGCATCTATCATGGCGGGCGGAAAGGCAGTGACCGCCGTTGCCTGATAGGGCACACCCACCACCTGCCAGGGCTCAAAAGTCGTCACTGGCGCCGCGGTCCCACCGCCGAAGATCGGGATGGAGGGTGTGGTGACCGTCGCGAGCTTATTCGTCTCAACGGAGTTCTTGACGAGGTACCCAAGCGTGGTCGCCTTCCCGTTTCGGTTCGTGATGGTCTGGAGCCGGAGATTCGCGTCATAGGCGAACGTCGTACTGATCCCGTCCGGGTCTTGGATAGCCGTGAGCCGCTTGCTGGCATCCACGGTCACCTGGGTGGTCCGGCTGAACGGGTCAGTGATGTAGTCTAGCCCGTTGGCGTCGTAGGCCAGGGTGATCGTGTTGTGGAGATGATCCTTGACCTGGGT
This sequence comes from Gemmatimonadales bacterium, assembly GCA_036002045.1. Taxonomy (GTDB): domain Bacteria; phylum Gemmatimonadota; class Gemmatimonadetes; order Gemmatimonadales; family GWC2-71-9; genus JABFSM01. The sequence goes on along the minus strand of DASYTT010000150.1, from coordinate 14,525 downwards.
CACCCGCTTGCTTGCATCATACACGACCGAATCCCTGACAGCCCAGCGGTCCGCGATGCGCACCATGAGGCCGGTGCTGTTGAAGGTGACCTTGGTGGAATCGGGGTACGACCGGACCCAAGTGTGCGGTGATCCGGGAACCGAATCCAGCCTGCTGAAATCGCCCAGTGGCGCATCGTACTTCTTAAAGAACGGATTGAATCTGAAGTAGGTGGCACTCCCATCCCCCTCGGTGACCAGCACCCCGGTGCCCGTCGTGACGAAGGCGCGCTGGATTCCCGCCAGCGTCCATCCCCTTGCCACCTTGCCGCTGGCCTCGTCCAAATGGAGATACCGCGTGATCATGCGATTGGTTACCTGGGCGCCGCCGCTGTACTTCGCGGTCACCAGGATCTCCATCGTCCGAACCGTGCCGTTGCTGTCGGCCGTTGGGGTGAACTGCCCGCCGATCCGATACATGACGTTGCTCGGGTTAGTGAAGCGGAGGGTCTGCTCGCCGTTCAAGAAAGTCACCGCCGCCGCGTTCACAGTCACTGCCAGGTTGTATTCCGTAGGAAAGCCGTAGGCCGAGTCGGGCCAGACATCCACCAACACGAATGGCTTGGGCGCCACCCGGTCGCCATGATAGACCAGGGTCACATTCCGCGGCGCGTCGAGCGAGAAGCTGGGCACCGTGCTTTGGGCATAGGTGGCCGCGAAGCAGCTCGCCGCGCAGCGCCCATAGTCCTGCTTGGCTTCGAGATAGGGCAGGAATGACGCCCTCGGCGCTCCCGAAGGAGGCACGACGGGCACGTTCACCCAGCCGGTGTCGCCCGCCTGCGCGCTGATCGCTTTGAAATACAACTGGCCGGTGCCCTGGCTCGCCGTGCTGAAGGTTACGGTGACGTTCTGAAAGGTGCCCGCCGCGAGGGTAAGCGAGGGCGGCCAATTCGTGCAGGTGAGATTCTCTACGCCGGTGCAGGTGAGGGTATAGGTGTCCTGCTGGGTCCCTTCGTTTTGCACCCGGAAGGCGTAAGTGTTGCCGGTCGTATGGGCGGTCTTGTTGGCGATGGTGCTGCCTTCAGGCGAGACCACCACGCCATAACTCTGGGCAACCAGGGACCTGGCAGGGAATAGCCCTAGGAGTGGCAGGACGCAAAGGGCACGAAAGCGGCCAAGGCCAGAGAGGAAGCGGGACATGCGCGGCTCCAGAAAAACGTCCGCGCACTCTCAAGGCATCTCGCGAGCCAATCCTCGCGGTTTAGAGAAGTAAATAGTTGACAACGACTTCGGGCCGTGATGAGCGCTCAGAATCCGTCTCATTCTCAAGCCTAAGTTGAGACGAGACGAGAATGAGACTTGCTCGCCATGGCGGCGATTGAACGCTGCCCCTCCTCCAGCACCGAGCCCCACGCCACGACGATCCAGACGTTGCGAGCTGCAGCGGCCGGACATGGTCTATCATTCACCCATGACCGAGCAGCACGCAATCGTGGTAGGCGGCGGCCTGGCCGGGTCCGAGGCCGCGTGGGCACTAGCCAAGCGGGGGGTCCGGGTCACCCTGCACGAGATGCGTCCGGCAGTGAGCACACCGGCGCATCAGACGGGACGGCTGGCCGAGCTGGTCTGCAGCAATTCCTTCAAATCGGTGGAGCTCAGCAACGCGCACGGCCTGCTCAAGGCGGAGCTCCGAATGCTGGGCAGCCTGCTGCTCGAGTGCGCCGAGCAGGCGCGGGTGCCGGGGGGCGCCGCGCTGGTGGTGGACCGCGAGGTGTTCAGCGCCGCGGTGGACGCGCGGCTGCGGGCGCATCCCTTGATCCGGGTCGAAACCGGTGAAGTGACCGAGCTGCCGATGCCAGGCATTGTGGCGACGGGCCCGCTGACCTCGCAGGACCTCGCGCTGGCAATTGCCGAGCGGCTGGGCGTCGAGTCGCTCGCCTTCTACGACGCGATCGCCCCGATCGTGAGCGACGAATCGCTGGATCATACAGCGCTCTACCGGCGCTCGCGCTACGAGAAAGGCGACGGCGACGACTATCTCAACGCGCCGCTCTCGCGCGAGGAGTACGAGGGCTTCATCGCGGCACTCAGCGCGGCGGACCAATACCACGGCCACGAGTTCGATGCGGTGCCGTATTTCGAGGGGTGCCTTCCGGTCGAGGAAATGGCGCGGCGCGGGCCGGAGACGCTGCGCTTCGGGCCGATGAAGCCGGTGGGGCTCGCCGATCCGCGCACGGGGAAGGAGCCGTATGCCGTGGTGCAGTTCCGCCGGGAGGACAAGGCGGGACAGATGTGGAACCTCGTCGGCTTTCAGACCCGGCTCCGGATTCCCGAGCAACAGCGGGTGTTCCGGCAGATTCCGGGGCTCGGCAACGCGGAATTTCTGCGCTACGGGAGCATTCACCGGAATGCCTACATCAACAGCCCCGCGTCTCTGGCTCCAGGATTGGTGACGCGAGACGCGCCGCCGGTGTTCTTTGCCGGGCAGCTCACCGGGGTCGAGGGTTACACCGAGTCGCTGGGGACGGGGATTCTCGCTGGCATCAACCTGCACCGGCTGCAGAGCGGGCAGCCGATCGCGGTGCCACCGTCCACGACGATGCTGGGCGGGTTACTGCGCTACCTGCGCGAAGCCGATCCCAAGCACTTTCAGCCGATGAACGCCAACATGGGCCTGCTGGACCCGCTGCCCGGCAAGGTAAAGAAGGCGGACAAGCGGGCTGCACTGGTGGAAAGAGCCCTGCAGGATTTCCGTCGGTGGATGGGTGAGGAAGGAATAGGGAATGGGGAATAGGGAAGCGGGAAAAACCCTCCGCCTGCTGGAGGATTTCCTAACTCACCTGGAGAAGGAACGGGATCAGTCGCCCCATACGCTCAAAGCGTACCGGCGCGACCTCACGGCGTTCGCGGAGTTCTGTGGACGCTTCTACGGCGGAGGCTGGCGCTGGGGCCAGGTGGACCGGCTCGGGGTGCGGGGCTTTCTAGGCGAGCTGGACCGGCGCGGGTTAGCCAAGCGCTCGGCGGCGCGGGCGCTCTCGGCGCTGCGCTCCTTCTATCGTTATCTGCAAGTGCATCACGGGATCGCCAACGCCGTGGTGCGCGCGGCACGGACGCCGAAGGTCGAGAAGCGGCTGCCGACGCATTTTCGCCGCGACGAGATGGAGGCGCTTTTTTCCCATGCGGAAGCACTGGCCGAGCCGGGAGAGTTCACGGCACTGCGTGATCTCGCGATGCTGGAGCTGTTCTACTCGAGCGGGCTCCGGCTCGCCGAGCTGGCGGGGCTCGAGCTTCGCACGCTGGATCTGCTGACCGATCAGGTCAAAGTGCGCGGGAAGGGCCGCAAGGAGCGGATCGTGCCGGTCGGCGCGAAGGCCGTCCAGGCGCTCCGGCGTTACCTGCTGGCGCGCGAGGCCGTGGCGCGGCGTCCGGGAGCGGATCGCACGGCGGTGTTCCTCAACCGCAGCGGCCGGCGGATCGGCGTCGGCAGCATTCAGCGGCGGATGCACCGGCTGTTCGACGCGGCAGCCAACGGCGGGCGACGGGTGCACTCGCTGCGGCACTCGTTTGCCACGCACCTGATGGATGCGGGCGCCGATCTGCGCGCGGTGCAGGAGCTCTTGGGGCACGCCTCGCTCTCCACCACGCAGATCTACACGCATACGAGCGTCGAACGGCTGAAGCAGGTGTATCGGCAGGCGCATCCGCGGGGAGGGTGAGAGAGTAGAGGTGGTAGGTGGCAGGTGGCAGGTGGCGGGTGGCAGGTGGCAGGTGGCAGGTGAGGGGTGAGAGGTGGGCGGTGAGGGGGAAGCGGAGTTAGCTTCGGGGCTATGGCGACCTTCCATGGCACGACGATCCTCGCGGTCCGCAAGGACGGACGCGTCGCGCTGGGGGGCGACGGGCAGGTCAGCATCGGCGACACCATCGTCAAATCCACCGCGAACAAGGTGCGTACGCTCAAGGGCGGCAAGGTGCTGGCGGGCTTTGCCGGCTCGGTGGCCGATGCGCTCAATCTGTTCGAGCGCTTCGAGGAGAAGCTGGAACGCTACCCCGGCAACCTGCCGAGGGCATCGGTCGAGCTGGCCAAGGACTGGCGGAGCGACCGGATCCTGCGCCGGCTCGAGGCGCTGCTGGTGGTGGCCGACGTGGAACACAGCTTCCTGATCAGCGGCTCGGGTGAGCTGATCGAGCCGGACGACGGGATCCTCTCGGTGGGCTCGGGAGGCAACTACGCGCTGTCGGCGGCCCGCGCGCTGTTTCCTAACCCGGGGATGGCGGCCCGCGACGTGGTGCAGCGCTCGCTGGAGATCGCGGCGGAGATATGCGTGTTTACGAACAGAAACGTGACCATACTGGAACTTTGATGGTGAGAGGTGAGGAGTGAGAGGTGAGAGGGACCAGCCGTCCCGCCACCTCTTACCTCTTACCTCTTACCTCTTACCTCTCACCTCTCACCTCAATGACGACCCCCGACCCCCCGGCCGAGCCCCAGCCGCCGCTTCCCTGGTTGGAGGAGATGCCGCCGAGGCAGATCGTCGCGGAGCTCGACCGCTACATCGTGGGACAGGATCCGGCCAAGCGCGCGATCGCGATCGCGGTGCGGAACCGCTGGCGGCGGATCCAGGCCCCCGATCCGATGCGGGACGAGATCACCCCCTCCAACATCATCCTGATCGGTCCAACCGGCGTCGGGAAGACCGAGATCGCGCGCCGGCTCGCCCGGCTGGCTGGCGCCCCCTTCGTCAAAGTCGAAGCCTCGAAGTTCACCGAGGTGGGCTACGTCGGGCGGGACGTCGAGGGGATGGTCCGCGACCTGGTGGATGCGGCGGTGAATCTGGTGCGCACCGAGCGGGAAGACGAGGTCTATCCCCAAGCCGAGGCGCGGGCCGATGAGCGATTGCTCGATTTGCTGCTACCCGCCCCGCCCCCGCCCCCGCCGCCGCCGCCCGCCCAGGGAGTGAGGGAATCAGGGAATCAGGGAGCCAGCCCCGAAGAAGAGAGCCGGCAGCGCTCGCGCGAAAAGCTGCGGGCGCTCCTGGTCGAGGGGAAGCTCGACGAACGCGAGGTCGAAATCGAAGTGACGCCGCAGGGATACCCGGCGATGGATATGCTGCAGCCGCCCCAGGGCATGGAAGGCACCGACTTCAATTTCACCGAGTGGCTGCAGCAGATGCTGCCGAAGGGCAAGAAGCGGCGCACCGTGCGGGTGCCGGAGGCGCGGCGGATCCTGGTAGACGAGGAGCTCAAGCGCCTGGTGGATCACGACGACGTGATCAACGAGGCGCTCGACCGGAGCGAGAACCACGGGATCGTTTTCATCGACGAGATCGACAAGATCGCCGGCGTCCGCAATACCGCGGGGCCCGACGTCTCGCGCGAGGGCGTGCAGCGCGACCTCCTCCCCATCGTCGAGGGCTCCACGGTGCAGACCCGCTACGGCTACGTGCGGACCGATCACATCCTCTTCATCGCGGCGGGCGCGTTCCACGTCTCCAAGCCGTCGGACCTGATCCCGGAGCTGCAGGGCCGCTTCCCGATCCGGGTCGAGTTCGCCTCGCTCGGCGAGCAGGACTTCATTCGCATCCTGACCGAGCCGGAGAACGCGCTGACCAAGCAATATCAGGCGCTGGTGGCCGCGGAGGGGTGCACGCTCGAGTTCACGGAGGAGGCCATCCACGAACTGGCACGGGTAGCGCGCGTGGCCAACGAGCGGATGGAGAACATCGGCGCGCGGCGGCTGCACACCGTGATGTCGACCCTGATGGACGAGGTGCTCTTCGAGCTGCCGGGCTGGGGCGGGCCCGAGAAGCGGATCGTGTTCGATCAGGCGAGCGTCAAGGAACGACTAGCGAAGGTGCTCGGAGATGATGACCTGCGGAAGTACATACTTTAGGTGGTAGGTGGTAGGTGGCAGGTGGCAGGTGGGACAGACACTCGGGGACTGGGATGAAATTGCCGACGACATTTCGAACCGCTTCGCTGCTGGCGATCAGCTGGCTGCTGTGCTCGGTCGGGTCGCTCCAAGCCCAGGCAATGTTGCGCGGGCAGGTGGTCCACGATTCCTCCAACCGTCCGATTGCGGGAGTCGAAGTCGCGATTGAGGGTAAGAAGGGCGGAGCGGTCACGGATGCCGAGGGGCGCTATGTCTTGGGTGAGCTGCGTCCGGGCGCGGCAGTGGTGCGGTTCCGGGCGGTGGGCTACCAGCCGGTACGGATGCGGGTCAACCTACTCAAGGGAGACACGGCCGCCCTGAACGCAAGGCTGCTGCCCGAAGGCGTGAAGCTCGCGGCCCTGGAGGTGACCGCGCGGCCCACGGGACCGCGAGGCGGGGGGGTCGAGACCTTCGAGGAGCGACGGAAGCTTGGCCTGGGGCGATTCATCGATTCGACTTTGTTGCGCCGCAGTGAAAACCGCCGCCTGGCCGACCTGCTCGCCGCACATGGCGGGGTGAAGGTCGTGATCCCTCCCCCATGCGTGGGCCGGAATACGACCAACTGCTCGGTGGACCGCAAGGCGCGGCTGGCGATCAACGCGCGCCTGCAGCTGCTGGATCATTGCTTCATGGCGATCGTGGTGGACGGCGCGATGCTGCACCGCGGCGGCGATATGCCCTGGGAAAACGCGCTCGACCTCAACAGCTTTTCGATTGACCAGCTTCAGGCCATCGAGGTATATGCGAGCGCCGGCGAGGTCCCGATAGAATACGGCGGGGCGAGCGCGACCTGCGGAGCGATCCTGCTGTGGACCAGAGGGCGTGACAGCTGACAGGTGGCAGGTGGCAGATGACAGGTGGCAGGTGGCAGGTGACAGGGACAAACACTCGAGGACTCGCATGAGATTGCCTGGCGCACTTCGAGCGGTGGCGCTGGTGGGGATTTGGGCTGCCTGGCCGGCTGAGGCGCAAAAACCGGTGTATACCCCGGGTGCGTTGACGCCGCACCAGCAGCTCACCCGGGAGATCTACCGCGAGCTGATCGAGATCAACAGCAGCGTCACCACCGGCAACATCACCACCGCCGCGGTCGCGATGGCGAAACGGTTCCGGGAGGCGGGCGTTGCCGAGGCGGACATCTTCGTGGGAGGCCCGAGGCCGGAGAAGCACAACGTGGTGGCGCGGATCCGCGGCCGCAACACGGGCCGCAAGCCGGTGCTGCTGCTGGCGCATCTCGACGTGGTCGAGGCGCTCAAGGCGGACTGGTCGCCGGAATTCGACCCGTTCGTCTTCACCGAGAAGGAAGGCTACTACTACGGCCGCGGGACCGCGGACGACAAGGCGATGGCCGCGATCTTCGTGGCGAATGCCTACCGGCTCAAGCAGGAGCATTACCTCCCGGACCGCGACATCATCATCGCGCTGACCGCCGACGAAGAGAGCGGCGCGTACAACGGGGTGGACTGGCTGCTCAAGAATCACCCGGAGCTGGTGGATGCGGCGCTGGTAATCAATGAGGGAGGCGGCGGCACGCTGCGCGGGGGCAAGCCGCTCTTCAACACCGTGCAGGCCACCGAGAAGGTCACCACCAACTTCACGCTGCGGGTGACCAATCGCGGCGGGCATTCCTCGGTACCGCGGGCCGACAACGCGATCACCTCGCTGGCGCAGGCGCTGCTCCGGATCGGGAAGCACCAGTTTCCCGTCAAGCTCAACCCGGTCACCCACGAGTTCTTCTCCAAGACGGCGGAGCTCGAGACGCCGGCGCTGGGCCGAGCCATGAAGGCGCTGGTTGCTAACCCGGGGGATCCGGCCGCGAGCGCGGCGGTGGCTGCCGACCCGCGCTACAGCTCGATGCTGCGGACGACCTGTGTCGCGACCATGCTGAGCGGGGGACACGCGACCAACGCGCTGCCGCAGCTCGCGGAAGCCAACGTGAACTGCCGGATCTATCCCGATGAGAGCGCGGAGCAGGTCCGCGACGTGCTGGCGGGCGTGATCGCGGATACCGCGGTGCAGGTGGTGATTCGGAGCCAGCGTCCGCCCTCACCGCCCTCGCCGCTCCTGCCCGAGGTGATGGAGCCGGTGGGGCGGATCACCCGCGAGCTCTTCGGCAACATCCCGGTCATTCCGGTAATGTCGACGGGCGCCACGGATTCGCGCTTCTTCCGCGCCCGCGGGGTGCCGGCGTTCGGCGTGTCGGGGCTGTTCAGCGATCCGACGGTGGACGCGCGCGCCCACGGGCGCGACGAGCGGATGCGGGTGCAGTCGTTCTACGAGGGGCAGGAGTTTCTCTATCGCCTGACCAAAGCGCTGACGCAGTCGGTGACGCCGTAAACCACGTCATTCCGCCCGAAGCGCCTCCATTGGATCGACCGACGCCGCCCGCCGAGCGGGCACCATGCTGGCCAGCACCGCGACCAGCACCATGAGCGCCGCCATGCCGCCGAACACCAGCAGATCGAGCGGCTGCAATCCGGGGATGATCGCCCGCAGCAGCGTCACCACCGCCACCGCGAGCAGCGCTCCCGCCACGACCCCGGCAGCGCCGAGGCGAAGCGCCTGCTTCAGCACCATCCAGGTCACGTCCCCCCGGCGCGCACCGAGCGCGGCGCGAATGCCGATCTCGTAACGACGCTGCGCCACCAGGAACGACAGCACCCCGAAGAGGCCGAGCGCGGCGAGCCCGAGCGCCACGGCGCCGAGCCCGGCCAGACCGGACGCGAGCATGCTGAGGGGCGCCACCACCTCCGCCCCGACGCGTTCGATCGTGCGCACCCAGAGGATCGGAATCCGGGAATCCACCTCGCGCGCCGCCTGGCGCACCGCTCCGAGCATCGCCTCTGCGCTCCCGCTGGTCCGGACGTAGAAAAAGGTGCGCGGGCTGTACTGCCGTGTCCCCGGAATGACCACCACCCCCTCGGGCTCCCGGAACGCCACCTCCCGGCGGGTGGGGATGACGCCCACCACCGTGACAACGCTCGGCGCCGAGTCCCCGATGCGCAGGGTGCGTCCGACCGCGTCGGTCCCGGGCCAGAGATACTTCGCAATCACTTCGTCCACCACCGCCACCGACGGCGGCGCCACCTGTTCGGCGGCGGTGAAGAGCCGCCCGCGCACCGCCCGCGTGTTAGTGGCTTCGAACCAGGCGCCCGACACCTCGGCGAGGTCGATAAAGCGCGGCTTGCTCGGGTCCCGGCCGGACTCCGTCATCGCCGAGCCACCGAGCATGTCGAACATCGCGAAGGGCGCCATGCCCGCGGCGGCCACGCCGGGCAGCTGGCCCAGCCGCTCCAGCATCGCGCGCTGGTAGGCGCGGCCGGCGGTCGAGTCGAAGCCGAGCAGGTCCAGATTGACGGAGACGAGCAGGGCCCGGTCCGCCAGCGCGTCGAGCGCCGGCGACGGGGGACGCTCTGCGGCACGCACGAAGACAGTCGAGACCGCGATGAGCGCGAGCGAGGCGGCGATCTGGACCACGACCAGCGCGCTACGGAGCCGGGAGCGGCGGTACCCGCTGCCCGGCGCGCCGTCCTTGAGCGCGCGGGCAAGGTCGGTGCGGGTGCCCCGGAGCGCGGGAGCGAGGCCGAAGGCGAGCGCGGTGAGCAAGGCGAGCCCGACTGTAAATGCCATAACCCGCAGGTCGATCGGGATCCGGAAAGGAATCAGCAGGACCCAGAGCCGGAGCGCGTCGAGCAGCCACCACGCCAGCAGCACGCCGAGGCCGCTCGCGACGAGCGCAAGCAGCGCGGTCTCCACCAGGAGCTGGCGCACCACTCGCCCCCGGGTCGCGCCGAGCGAGAGCCGCACCGCGATCTCCCGGCTCCGCTGGATGGCGCGAGCGAGCAGCTGGTTGGCCAGGTTGGCGCAGGCCACCAGCAGGATGATGACCGGTACCACCATGACGAACAGCATCCCCTGGATGGCCTCGGCGGCGTTCCGCGTCCCGCTCACGCCGGGGTCCAGCGTTGCAAAGGCGCTGCGGCGCTGCACGGGATAGGCTGCGGCCAGGCGCGCCGCAACCGCGTTGGCCTGCGATTCGGCCTGGGCGAAGCTCGCGCCGGGCGCGAGCCGCCCGAACACCTGGAGCCAGCCGTCCTCCAGGACTACCCGCAGGTCGGTGGCCGCCGATTCGGCGCGGAGGAATCGCGCGGCGGGGAGCGGCACGAACAGCTCCGGGGCGCCGAGGTCGGGGTCCACGATCTGGCCGGGGGAGAGGCCGAAGAATCCCGCGGGGGCAACGCCCACAATCGTGAAGCCGCGGGTCCCGATGGTCAGCACCTTGCCCACGGCGTCGGCACGGCCTTCGAAGGTCCGCTGCCAGAAGCGGTGGCTGATAACGACGGTCTGCTCCAGGCTGCTGGGATCGTCGCCCGGGGACATGAACCGGCCGGCGGCGGGACGGGTGCCGAGCACGTCGAAGAAACCGGGGGAAACGAGGTTGGCGCGGACCGCCTGAGGTTCGCCGCCGGCGCGCACTGAGAGCTGAACCAGGCCGTACGCGGCGATGCCGGAGAACGCCGGCATGCCCGTACGGAGCAGCTCCCAGTCGGGCAGGGCGACGGGCCCTGCGCCCGCCCGGCCCCACTCGGTCTCCCTGCCGATATAGACGCCGGCCAGCTCAGCCCGCTCGACCACCCCGGGAAAGTCACGGAACATGAAGGCGTTGATGACGCTGAACGCGGTGGTGTTGACGCTAATGCCGATCGCGAGGATGAGTACGGTGATCAGCGCAAAGCCCGGGGAGCGCCGGACGGCGCGCACCGCATAGCGGGCGTCCTGCGCCAGCTGCTCCAGGATGACGAAGCGGCGGGACTCGTGGAAGCGCTCCCGCGCGGCGGTGCGGTTGCCGAAGGCGCGGGCCGCGGCGGCGCGGGCGTCGTCGGGGGCCATGCCGCCCGCGATCATCCGCTCGGTCTCGAGCTCGAGGTGGGCCTCGATCTCCTCGGCAAAGTCCTGGTCGGATCGCCTGCGGAGCCGCATCGTGCTAGCCCTCCGCGAGCGCGGGGCCCAGGACCCGGCCGATGGCGGTGGTGAGTGCGCGCCAGCGGCTCGCTTCGGCGGTGAGGTGCTTCCTGCCCCGCGGGGTGAGTTGGTAGAAGCGGGCCCGGCGGCCGTTATCCGAGACGCCCCATTCGGCTTGGATCAGCCGCTGGGCCTCGAGCCGCTGGAGCGCCGGATAGAGGGAGCCGTGCTCCACGAGGATGGCGTCGTCGGAGCGCTGCTGGATGGTGCGGGCGATGCCCTGCCCGTGCTCCGGGCCCATGACGAGGGTGCGGAGGATGAGGAGGTCGAGGGTGCCCTGGAGCAGCGCCGAGCGCTCGCGGTCGTCGCTTTGGGTAGACATTCTACCCGAAGCTACCGCGGGCGGCGGCGCCGGTCAATCACTGGTCTCTTGCGTTTTGAGCGCGAGCAGCAAGACGACGACCCCGGCCCAGATCACCCCCAGCAGGATTCGCAGCCAGGCGGCCTCCACCCCCCAGACGATCGAAATCGCGATGCCCACCGTCACCAGCGCGATCCCGAGGCGCTTACCGCGGCGGGAGACGGCGCGGTGCTCCTCCCAGTCGCGGAGCGGCGGGCCGAACCTCGGATGGGCGAGGAGCTTCTTCTTGAGGGCGGGATTGCCTTTCGCATAACACGCGGCGGCGACGATCAGAAAGTCCACGCTCGGCATGACGGGCACGAAGGCTCCCACCACGCCCAGCGCCACCGAGAGGTGGCCGAGTCCGACGTAGACCTTACGACGCACTCAGAACCGGGAGGCTTGCCGGGAGGAGGGGAGGGGGGAGGTCACTCCGGCTCGGCGAACAGCTCGTTCAAGCGGAGCGCGAAACCCGGGATCACAGCGTCGCCATCCAGCGAGGCATCGGGCCGGAGCACCGACGGAACCGCGCCAGGGCGGTGGACCTGGGCCGTCCGGGCAATGGGGTCAATCACCCAGACGAGCCGAGTCCCCGCCTGCAAATACTCCGCTGCCTTGGCTGAGAGCTCGGCGAGCGTGTCAGCGGGAGAGCGGATTTCAACTGCCAGATCGGGCGCGCCGGGGATGAAGCCCCGAATGCGGCCGCCGTAGCGCTCGCGACGCTCGCGGGAGAGGAAAGCCACATCAGGCCCCCGCACGGTGTCGGGATGCCGGGATAGAATGAAACCTGTCTCGACATACACGGTGCCCAGGCGGCGTGGGCGGACGAAGTTCGCCAACTCTACGGCTAGCCGAACCGCCAGCTCGCCATGTTCTCCGCCAGGCTGGCTCACGGGGACGAGTTCGCCGCGCACCAGCTCGTAGCGCGCGTCGCCTCCCATATGCTCCAGCTCTTCGGCCGTAACGAGGTGCGGGACTCCCATCCGGTCCACTCCGCGGTTTGGCTCGGCACCCAAAACGTACCCTCGGCTCGGCGGACGAGGCAACGATATGCGAGCCGACACCACGGCTCTCATCGTTCCGCCGCCGAGGTCCCGCGAAAACGCGGGGGGGGGGAGGGCAGGGGTGATCAATCCGGCGTCACAGGCGCGGTCGTAGCCGCAGCAGGCTTCAAGTACCGGTCCAGCCAGCGCAGCTCGTTGAGCATGCGATGGACGTTGTTCCAGGAGCCGGCGATCCCGTGCGGCTGGCCCGCGTACTGGATGACCCTGGCGGGCACGCCGTTCTTCTTGAGCGCCACGAACATCTGCTCGGCCTCCGAGTAGGGCACTCGCTGGTCGAGCTCGCCGTTGATGAAGAGCGTCGCGGCCTTCACCCGGTTGGCATAGGTAAGCGGCGACTGGCGGATCATCCGCTCGCGCGCCGCCGGGTCCCAGGGCGTCCCGTAGAACTCGGTCTCCTTGGTGCGGGCGATGTCGGCGGTGCCGTAGTCGCTCACCCAGTTGACGATCCCAGCGCCGACCGCGGCCGCCGCGAAGCGATCGGGATACTGGGTGATCAGCCAGTTGCTCATGAAGCCGCCGTAGGAATGCCCCACAGTGGCGACGCGCTTGGGATCCACGGGATACCTGGCGATCACGTGGTCCACGCCCGCCAGGACGTCTTCGCCGTCCTTATCTCCCCAGGCGCCCCAGGTCGCCCAGAGAAACTTCTCGCCGTAGCCGGTCGAGCTGCGGAAGTTGGTGGTGAGCACGAAATAGCCGTTGGCGGAGAAGTACTGCAGCTTGAAGTCGAAAGCGTAGCCGGTGGCGGCGTGGGGACCGCCGTGGCTGAACACGATCAACGGATAGGGACCCGCCGCGGGGTTGTAGGCGTAAGGCCGGTAGAGCCAGCCCTCGACCTCGGTGCCGTCCTTGCTCTTGAAGCGGAGCCGCTCCGGGGTAGCGAGGGCGATCTCGCGGGTTAGCGACTCGTTGAAATGGGTGAGCTGGCGCTCATTGCGGCCGTCGATGTCGGCCACCGAAATTTCCGCGGGCGCTTCCAGCTTCCCCACGCTGAAGGCCATGCGGGTCATGGCGCGATCGAAGGACAGCCCGGTGATGCGGCGCTCGCCCCGGGTGACCTGCTCGACCGGTCCGCCTGCGGGCGAGACGCGGAAGAGCTGGATGGTGCCGCCGATGCCGCCGGTGAAGTAGACGTACTTGCCGTCCGGGCAAAAGCGCGCGCCGGCGGGCAGATAATCCCAGTCCGCGGTGAGCAGCCGCTCCGGCCCGCCGCCCGCCGGGATGATGGCGAGGTCGGTGGGGCCGCCGTGGTCCAGGCGTCGCGCGATCACGGCGTCGGTCGAGAGCTGCCTGGTGTAAAGGACCCAGCGCCCGTCGGGTGACCAGCTCGCATTGGCGTAGTCGTAGTCGAGGTCGGGGGAGAGCCGGCGTACCGTGCCGTCGCGCGAGACCGTCCAGACCTGGCTGTGCTCGTAGCGGCGCTCGTCGCGATAGCTCGAGTCGGCGGTGAAGAGGAGCGTGGTGCCGTCGGGACTCCAGCGGCTTCCCTGCGGGCGGAGCCCGAGCCGGGTGAGCTGCCGCTCCGCTCCGTCGGGTCCAGTGAGGAAAATCTCCTGCGGCGGGGTGACCGCCGGATCCGCCGGGTTAGGCACGGGGAAGGGCCCGCCGTCGCGCTGGAACTCCAGCCAGTCGAAGGTCACCCCCTGGAAGCGTTCCTCGTGGCGCCGCTCGAAGTCGCTGGCAAAGCTGCGCTCGCGGGCGGGCGGCGGGGTGCTGCGCAGGATCGCGGTCCATTTTCCGTCGGGGCTCACCATCCGGGACTCCGAGGGGGGCCGGGCGCTCGAGTCTCGGGGCAGCGGCTCCGGCGCGTCGGGCAGCGAGGGAACCAGGGTAAAGCTCCTGCCGCCGGCCACGAAGCGCAGCCGGCCGTCGTCGAGCCACTGCGGATTGGTCGCGCGGGGACCGGGTGGACCCACCTTGCGGGCGGGCGCACTGCCGTCGGCCGCCACCAGCCAAACCTCGCTGCTGTCGCCGTTGGTGGCTTCGATGCGGGTACTCACGGTGAAGGCCACCCATTGCCCATCGGGGGAGAGCTGCGGCGCGCCGAGGGTCTTGATGCGGTAGTAGTCCTCGATGGCGAGGGGGCGGCCTTGTGCGGCGCCGGAACCGACGGTCGCAAAGACGACGAGCGCAAGTGCGACGCTGGAGTGAGCGAACTGGGCCATCAGGAATTCTCCAACGGATTCCGAGG
>DASYTT010000149.1:0-10211 GCA_036002045.1 Gemmatimonadales bacterium | reverse complement strand
CATCGGACTCACTGGTGGAATGAACTTGTACGGGTATGCGGGTAACGATCCAGTGAACGGAAGCGATCCCACCGGGCTCGGGTGTGACCACTACTACTTATTCATAAGCCTTAACGGCGTACCCGTAGGCAATGTGTACCTTGGCTGGTTCTGTACTGGGGACTTAAGAAAACAGGGCGCGCCCGAAGCCTGGGGAGGCGGGGGAGGCGGGAGCGGGAGCGAAGTCTATTATCCTCGCCTCGAGCCAGCAAAGACCAGCACAGGCATTGTATTACCTCCGAATAAGCCCTTCTGTTGGGGCGAAAGGTTCGCTGTATTAGGGGCGGTTGTCGCCGACGCTACCACGCTCGCTGGTTTAAGCGAGATGGTTGGTGGTGCCGTCGCGGGGCTGCGGTTAATGGCAGGTGGAGCCTCGACATACCTTGGCACGAGCATGAGGATGGGAATGACAGCCCGGGCTATCGTTCCCACGGCCGCGTCGTACATGCTTCGGCGAGGGGGAGCTGCTACCTTTACGTTCGGGTCTGCAGCGGCCGTTGCGGATGCCACGGCCATGATGCAGAGGGCCGTGAATCAGCCGCAAGACCTCTCATCAGGAGGCCTCCCGAGTCCTTTCTTCCTTCCCGAAGCTGTCGGGCGTTTCGCTTCATGTCGTGCGGGAGCCCCTTGATGGAGGTCGGCGGCTAGAACTCGGTATCAGTGTATGAAGGAGCTTAGCGTTGGCTAGGGCATCTTGAGAATTGAAGAGTGGATCTTTCGCGGGAGTATGTTCCTGGGCTCCGCCTGGCTGGTTTGGCGCCGCATTCGGTTACACCGTGAAAGATCCCCCGGGACAACTGAGAGGGAGAAGGCAATATTCTCAGCAGAGGAGACCCAGATTAAAGGCATTAAGGTCCTGGCATGTTGCGCCGCGTTCGGGGCCATTTTCCCTGATGTCTTCATGACTTGGTTGGTATATGGTCTGGCCGTAGTAGCAGCGTTAGGATGTGTCCTAATTGTAATCGGATCCTACAAGCGGACTTACCTCGAGAATTCGTGACGTGCACGAGTCACAGCCTGAGCTATACGAGTGGATGATAGATCTGAACGTCGTCCCCAAGATGTACGTAGCGGGAGTCCCCCGGACGGTTCCGGTGGCTGGTGTCGAGTTGACCCGGGAGAACTCCACCACTTCTTGAACCTGTTATACGTAGCGATTCTGGACTTCGAAGGGATCAAGGCAGATTGAGCAAGCTGCTGTTAGGCCATTCAGTGTGTAAGCTTCTTTCCAGGTGTTGAAGATCTTCTGACCATCCTTGAAGGCGGAGCACTAGGATGCTGCCGGTGATCGCAGGGATGCGGCCGAAAGTCCCGCGTGCTTGAGCCAGCGATAGAGTGTAGCCTGTGAGACCCCCGCAGCGGCGCGCATCTGCGCGATCCTCCAATCGTATCTCGAACCCAGCTCCATCAACTGCGCTCGGCTAAGCGCGAAACCACTCCTGACCCCTCCGGAAGCTGGCGGGCCATCGATCAGTTGCGTAACCCGGAGCGCCTCTCCGACCGCGCTGAAGTCCAGCAGGCGCGATTCGCTCGAATAGGCAGCTCGCTGGATCACCCCCCGGAGCTCGCGAACGTTTCCTGGCCATTCCTGAGCTCGCAACAGATGCTCGACCCCGGGCCCGAGCTCCCGCTCGAGTTCCCCAGCGAACGCACGCGCCAGCAGCACGACATCCTCGCCACGTCGCTTCAATTCCGGCAGCTCGATGACCGCCCCGGCGAGCCGATACAGCAGGTCCTTCCGAAAACCACCGCTCCGAGCCGTTGCAAAGAGTTCTGGCTGAGCCGCGCAAACCACCCGGAGGTCAACCTGGCTCGAGTCCACGGCTCCGACACAACGCACCATGCCGTCCTCCAGCACTCGAAGCAGCTTGGTTTGAGCCGCCAAAGGAAGGATCTCGAGTTGGTCCAGAAAGAGCATGCCGCCATCGGCGGCCCGGATCAGCCCCGCACGGCCTGCTACCGCACCGGTGAAGGCGCCCTTTTCATGGCCGAACAGCTCGGATTCCAGGAGCTCAGCCGGGAATCCCGCACAGTTCAGGGCGACCAAAGGACCACTGCGGCCGCTCCAGCGATAGATCGCTTGGGCGAAGACTTCCTTGCCGGTTCCGGTCGCGCCGATCAGCAGGATCGGAAGCGGCCTGGTGGCGAACTGCCTGGCATCCACGAGAGCGGCCCGAACTGACGGGTCCTCGCCGATGATTTGAAGCGGGACTGCGGACTGCACCTTACTACCTCTGCTGCCTTCCTCAAGCGCGACTGCAACTTCTTGCAAGCTCGGATCCGCCGGGCATTAGCGCAATTCGTACTACTACGCAGTACCGCTCGTGCTCCGTTCTGCCGGCTTCGCCGTCTCCCCAGCTTGTCGCGCCGCACAGGAAACGAACGAACTCTGATGCCAGCGAACTCTCGCAATTCAGATCCGGAGCGCGCGATCGAGCTTCTGGTGCATGCACTGTCCCCGCGGCAGCGGGAAGTGCTCGCCCTCATCGGCAACGGATCCACCAACGCCGAGATCGGCAAGCAGCTCGGTATCAGCGAGCGGACCGTGGAGTCGCATCGCCGCCGCGTGCGGAAGGTGCTGGGCATCAAGAGCACAGCGGACTTGTACCGGATCGCGCTGGCTTGGGCGAAGTTCTGGAAGCCGGATTGAAGCTGCCATCGCCGCCTGCCGCCACGAGCGTTTTCAGGCTGGAATTGCGAGCAATCGATGACGCATCCGCTTCTGCAACCCTCAAATATGGGTGATGCCGGATTGCGGACCTTCCAGCCGAGTCAATACCTTATGGCCATGCCGGTCACCGTACCGCGATACACGCTCCAGGATCTCAACTCCTTCCCCGACGACGGCAACCGCTACGAGCTGCTCGACGGGATCCTGCTGGTGACCCCGGCGCCCGAGCTGCCCCACCAGCGCGTGGTATGGCGGCTTTTAGGGCTGCTCTCCGCCTACTTGGCTTCCGATCGGAGTGCTGAGGTGTTTTCCCCGGGTTCCGTGGAGGTCGAGCCGAACATCCATCTCGAACCGGACCTTCTGGTCGTACCGGCTACCGCGCTCCCGGCCGAGCTCGATGTGGAACAACGCTGGACCGGCATTCGACAGTGGTGGCTGGCGGTGGAGGTCTCCGGCAAATCCAAGATCTATGATCGCGATCACAAGACTCCCGCCTATCTGAACCTCGGCGTTCGCGAAGTCTGGCGGGTGGACCTGCGCGAGCGGCTGGTGTTCGTTTCGCACCTCGGCCAGCTTGACCAGCCTCAGGCGGCGAGCGTGACCTGGCTCCCGCCAACCCGTCAGGATCCTCTGGTTATTTCAGTTCCGCAATTGTTCGCCTGAGCCACGGGCCGTTAAGCTAAGGTGTTCGCCTGCCTCGCCCCGAATCGCGACGAGGTGCGATCCCCTTCATCGGAATCACGGTCGACGCCAACTGAATCCCCGCCCCGCGAATTCCGCCCCTTCCCTGGAACCAACTTCTTACCTCTCACCTCTCACCTCTCACCTCTCACCTTAGACACCCACCCCAGCCGCGCGTCGGGCAAGCGGGCCAGCTCGAAATCTCCAAAGCGACCCAGCAGTTCCGCCGCCGTAGCCGAGCTGAGAATCTCGATGGCTGGTGCCGCCGCGTTGGGCGACTCGCGTAACACGCTGCCCGCGGTGAGCGCTTCGCGCCGCGGCGGCCGCTCAGCCGACACCACCAAGTTGGCATCCAGATATCCGATCGACTCGTCCGGCAGGCTGACTCGGAACGCCCGCTGCGAGACGCCGCTGACCCGGGCGATCCAGCCTCGCTCCAGCCGGCCCAGCGAATCAGCGCCCTTGTCCGGACCGCGATACAGCGTGGCCGCCCTCGCAGTCACCCGCACCCATTCCTCCAAGCGCTCCGCCGGCGCAGCCGGCTCGGCTGGGATGGGATCATCCGGCGCCAGGAACGGCAGCGGGTCGATCGGCCCATCCTCGTAGATCCCGAAATGCAGATGCGGACCGGTCGTGCGGGCGTTGCCGGTATTTCCGATGAAGCCCACGGTGTCGCCGGCCCGTACCGCAGCGCGGCCGTCGATGGCCCAGCGGTCGAGATGCGCGTAGTAATACGTCGCGCCGCGCTCGGAGTCGCGCAGCCAGACGACGAGGCCGCCCAGCTCGTTGGTGCTGGCGACGGCGGTTCCTGCGGCCACCGCGATGGCGGGCGTTCCCCTCGGCGCGAAGATGTCGACCCCGTGGTGCTCGCGCGCTCCGGCGTCCCGGACCGCTCCGAAGCTGCTCTTCACGGCCCGCGTATCGAGCCCGGGGATGGGAAATCGCAGCGAGGCCAGCGTGCGCTCGATGAGGGTGTAACGTCCTCCGCGCAAGAGCTCCGGCTGCAGGCGCAAGAGATAGGTGCCGTCGCGCCGGACCCGGTACTCGAGCAGAGTGGTATCGGCCGCCAGGCTGGCGACGCGGCGGGGATCCTCGCCGCTGCGGCGTTCGAAGAGATCGACGAATAGCCGCGCCGGCCGTCCCGAATCGAAGCCGACCTCGATACGGAGCGTGCGGCCGCGCCGGAGCTCGAGCTGGTACGCGACCGCCTGCGGCTCGTGCGGCGGGAAGTAGCCGGTTTCGCGAAAGGGCAGCCTGGCGGTGAGCGCGCGGGTTAGGGCGGACTCTCCTGCCTTCAGCCAGTCGCGTCCCAGGGCGGTCGAATCCAGCCCCGCGGCTCGCAGGGTGGTGAGATACTGCTCGTAGGGCGATTCGGATCGGAAGAGTCCGCTGAACGGACCGGTGTCGGAACATCCGCAGAGCAATACGGCGACGCCGCCGATGATGATGGCGCGGTTACCTCTCACTTCTCACCTCTCACCGCTCATCGCTCATCGCTCTCGCCACTTCGCGGGCAACGGACTCGACGTCCCTTTCCGCATCCACCTCGAACGTCGACTGCCGGTACCATTGCTCACGCTCGGCCAGCAGTTGCCCGATTCTCTCCGCCATACCTTCGCGTAATCCGCGTTCCAGCAGTGGCCGGGCCTGGTCATCGCCGATGCGGGCCGCGGCTGTAGCCGGACTCACCTTCAAGTGCACCACTGCGGCGCCCGCGGCCAGAGCCGCATCGAGATTCCCCGGCTGCGCGATCCACCCCGCGCCGGCCGCGATCAGGTGCGGCGGTTGCTCCAGCGCACGGTCCATCGCCGCGCGTTCCAGCCGCCGAAACTCCGCTTCACCCGAGTCCGCGAAGATCCGCGCGATGGAGCGCCCCGTCTCCGACTCCACCGCCTCATCTATATCTGTGAAATCCGCGAAGTCCGTGGAGAGCAGTTCCACCGCCCGCCGGCCTACTGTGGTTTTTCCCGAGCCGGGCAGCCCGACCAGGATGACGTGCCGCTTCACGCCTCTGCCGGCGGGCCGCCGCTCTTGAGCTCGCTCCAGCGTCGCCCTAACCCGGCGACGTAGCCGTCGTAGTTGCGGCGCAGCTCGCCCAGCGAATCGCTCCCGAACTTTTCCAGCATCGCGTCGGCCAGCACCAGCGCCACCAGCGCCTCGGCGATGACTCCCATCGCGGGCACCGCGGTGACGTCCGAGCGCTCGCTCTGGGCGTTGGCGGACTCGCCGGTCGCAAGATCGACGGTCTTCAAGGGAGCCATCAGCGTCGAGATCGGCTTCATCGCCACCCGCACCACCAGCGGCTCCCCGGTCGTCATCCCCCCCTCTAGCCCGCCCGCGTTGTTGCTGCGCCGCCGGAATCCTCCTTTCTGCCCCACTGCCGCACTGCCGCTCTGCCCCTCTGTTTCGATCGCGTCGTGGACCTGCGAGCCCGGCACCCGCGCCGCCTCGAATCCCATCCCGAGCTCGACGCCTTTCACTGCGGGGATCGACATCAGCATCCCCGCGAGCCGCCCATCGAGCTTGCGATCCCAGCTGGTGTGGCTGCCCAGCCCGAGCACCACGCCGCGCGCGACGACTTCGATCTCGCCGCCGAGCGTATCGCCGGCCTTCTTGGCCTCATCGATCCGCGCGATGATCCGCTGCTCGGCGGCCTGGTCCAGCACCCGGACCTCCGAGCGGTCCGCCGCCTCGTTGAGCGGGGTCGGCAGCGCGGCGCCTGCAGCGCAGCGAATCCCGCCGAGCGAAACCACGTGGCTCCCGATTTCGACGCCGAACTCCTCGAGCAGCCTCCGCGCCAGCGCGCCAGCCGCGACCCGTGCCGCGGTCTCCCGCGCGCTGGCGCGCTCGAGAATGTCCCGCGCATCGAGCCGGTCATACTTGAGCACGCCCACCAGGTCCGCATGACCCGGCCGGGGGCGGGTTACCCGCCGCCGGCGCAGGTCTCCCGGAGCGCCTTCCGCCGCCATCACGTCTTCCCAGTTGGCCCAATCGAGGTTCTTCACCAGCATGGCGACCGGCGAGCCCAGCGTCTCCCCGGCGCGCACCCCCGCGAGCCATTCGATCCGATCCTGCTCCAGCTTCATCCGGGCGCCGCGCCCGTAACCCTGCATCCGGCGGACGAGCTGCGCATCGACCTGGGCGGCAGCAACCGGCAGACCCGCAGGCAGGCCCTCGACGATGACGACGAGGGCCTTCCCATGCGATTCGCCCGCAGTCGTGAACTTGAGCCTCATCTGGAAATGCCTTTACCTGTCACCTGCCACCTGCCACCTGCCACCTGCCACCTAATAAAGAAGCCCGGCTCTCACCGGGCTCCAGTATATCATCGTTTGCTGCCCGCGCGCTTACAGACCCGGCGGCACCGCGGCTTCGCTCAGTACTCGGGGGGTCACCAGGATGATGAGATCCTTCCGGTTCTCTCGCGTGCTGGAGAAGCTGAACAGGCTGCCGATCAGAGGAAGCGACGAGAGCAGCGGGATCCCCGAGCGGGACTTCTCCACCGTCGTCACCGTGAGCCCGCCGATCACCGCCGTCTCCCCGTCCGCCACCAGCAGCTGGTTCTTGGTTTCCTGCTTGGCGATGATGAAGCCGAGGTCCGCCGCGGCCAGCGTTTGCAGGCTGGAGCGTTCGGTGGCGAGATCGAGCGAGATCTGCCCGTCATTCGTCACGTGGGGCGTGACCAGCAGCTTGATGCCGGTCTCGCGGAATTGCACGTTGGCGCGCACCGCCTGACCCGCGGCCGTCGGCGCGTTCGCGTCGATGACCCGGACCGGGATGTCCTCGCCCACCCGGATGGTCGCCTGCTTGTTGTCTTGCGTGGTGATGGTGGGCTCCGCCTGCACGTCGGAGAGGTCCACCTGCTCCAGCGCCTGCAGGAAGCTGGTGATTGAGAAGCCGCCGATCGCCGTCGAGAACATCAGGTCGAGCGCCGGGTTCCGCAGCACCGCCTCGGCGTTGCCGATCGCGGCCACCTCGTTGCCCCCGAGATTCACCACGTTGACGCCCGGCTCATAGGGGTTCCCGCCCTTGAGCGGGTCGGGGCGCTGAATCAGCCGGTTGTAGAATTGATTCCGGCTTCCGATATCGTATTTGAAGCCGAGCTGCTCGAGATCGGTCCGGTCGACGAAGATGATTTTCGCCTGGATCGAGACCAGCTTCGGCCTGAGGTCGAGCAGCGTGACGAAGTCGACCACGTTGTCGATGTTGGTCTTGGTGTCGGTCAGGATGATGGTATTGGTGGCCGTATCCGGCGTGGCCGAGCCCCGCTTGGTGAGCACGCCCTTCACCGAGTTGACCAGCTCACCCACCCGGGCATAGTTGACCCGCACCAGCCGGGTCTCCTTGGGCTCGAGCGAATCGATCTCCGCCAGGTTGGCCGGCGCATCGACCCGCAGAATGCCGCCCGGCATTTCCTGGATGGAAAGGCCCTGCGCGGAGAGAATCCCGAAGAAGGCTTCGGTCCACGGCTGATCGATGATCTCGGCCGTGACGGTGCCTTTGATGCCTTTGCCCAGGATGATGGACTTGCCGCTGACCTTCTGGAAGCCGGCGATCACGTCGTCGATGTCGGCGTTGTACCAGCTCACCGTGATCCGCGGGATGCCCCGCTGCTGCGCCGCCAGGCTGTTCGTGGCGCGCTCGGCGGCCTTGGAGACGGCCGGCGACCGTACGACCACGTCGGCTCCTTCATCTGCGGCCACAGCGCGTGCAGCCACCCCCACCCCCCTCCCTCCGCCGTTCCAGGCCGCGAACTCCTGCTCGCTGCCGAACGACACCCGGATGGCGCCGGGATCCCGCTCGATCCGATAAGGGACCAGGCGCTCGACGTCGAGCACCACGCGCACGACTTGCGGCGTGTACTGGCTCACCCGGACGTTGAGCACGCCGGCCCGCCGCACCCCGTCGTACCGCCCGACTTCCGGGGAAAGCGTGGCGCCGCTCAAATCCAGCACGATGCGATTCGGGTCCGATAGCGTCCGGTCGGCAACCTCCACCGCCCCTTCCACCTGAATGACCAGCTCGGCGCGGCCCGACGCAGGCACCAGACTCACGGCGCGAACCTCCCCGTCGCGCAGCGCCGGGAGGGGATTTCCCCCCGGGGGGACGAAGAGCAGCGCGCCCGCGAAGAGCGACCAGGAACGACGGATCATGGGGTAGTGTCCTCTCGCTTGCGGAGCGACAGCGTCACCCGACGCTGGGTTCCGTAGTCATCGATGGTGAAGCTCACGTCCTTGGGCCGGATGCCGACTACTCGTGCCCGCCCGACCCGCTCGCCTTCACGGACGGTATAGCGTTTCCCGTTGGTTCGGTCGCGCAGCACCGCGACGCTCTGCGCCTGATCGCGCTCCTGGTAGTAGACCGCCGCCACATCGAGGTCGGCCAGCTCCGGTCCGATTAGGGCGCCTTCCAGCACCGACGCGAACGGATCCCGGCTGCCACCCAGATAGGAGTAGGTCTCCCGCACCAGCGGGGCGCCCGGCTCCGGAATCAGCGAGGGGTCGATCTTCGGTTTGGCGCTCACCGCCGCGGTCGTGGTCGCGCCGGCGGGGGCAGTGGACTCCTCTTCGAGCCCCGCAGCCGCCGCGGCCGGCGCGTTCTGCGCGGCCCCGTCCGAGCCACCACCGCAGCCGGCCAGCACGGCGAGCAGCAGCGTGGCGCTTGCGAGCGATTTACTCACGCGCTCCTCCTTCCGTCCCGACCTGCTTGACGAACGTCTTCACCTGGAATTTCGCTTCCAGCATGGCCTTCGAGGTGTCGCCCAGCGCCTTCGCGGACGCGGGATTCGCCGCCCCCATCTGCATGCCGATCGGCACGATGATCCGGCGCAGCCCTGCCACATCGGTGAGGAATTCCCCGATCCGGTCGTAGCGCCCGATCACCGACATGCGGTAGCGATAGGTGTCGAAGGGCGCCGGCCCGTTTTCCACCGGCTCCGGCGTGAACACAGCCAGATGCACGCCGCGGATCTTCGCGCGGCTCGAGATCGCGTCGATCAGCCCCGGCACCTCGCCCTTTTCGGGCACCAGCAGGCGCAGGGTATCCAGCGTCTCGCGGTAGGCCTCGGTGATCCGCTTGAGATCCTCAGGCGTTCCGCTGGCCAGCTCGCGCTTGACGCTGTCGGTTTGCAGGGTCACTACGGTGAGCGAATCCTGCACGGCCTTCGCGTGCTCCCGGCCCACCTTGAGCCCCTTGAATCCCACCAGGGCCAGCCCTTCGCCCGAGTACACCATGTAGCCGACCAGCAGCGCGACCAGGATCGCGGCGATGGACTTCTTGCGGGGACTATCGAGCAGCGCCATGGCTCAGCCTCCCCGCCGCACGTAGCTCGCCTTGACCGTAAAGACGGTCACGGCGCGCCCGTGGTCGATGTCGGTGCCGGTGGAGATCAGCGTCACATCGCGCAGCCAGGGGGAATCCTCGAGCTGCCGCATGAAAGCCGTGAAGCCCTGAATGTCCATCGTCTTTCCGTTCATTTGGACTCCCACGGGCGGCGGCATCGTGGCCGAGCTGTCGGTGGGCCCGGGCTGCGCGAGCGCGGCAAGGTCCGTGAGCCAGGTATACCCGGGCATCGCACGGGTCACCTCGTCGAGGATGTGCGGCCACACGTAGCGGTCGCCATCCACGGCCCGGATCGTGGCGATCTGGGTGATGACCGAGTCCTTGGCCGCCTCCGCGCGCCGCCGCTCCGCGATCAGCGCCCGGAAGCGCACGTTTTCGGAGCGTGCCGCGATCAGCTTGGTCTCCACCTTGTTCAGGGTGGTGGCTGAGCCGATCCCGACCCAGGCAAGGAAGCCCAGCACCGCGACCCACACACCGA
>DASYTT010000148.1:0-14647 GCA_036002045.1 Gemmatimonadales bacterium | reverse complement strand
GCACGCTGCTGGCGGACATCCAGGCGAATCCGCGGCGCTACTTCCGCTTCTCGGTGTTCTGATGGGGAAGCGGCGGCCCGAGCGGGAAGTGTCGGCTGGCGGGATCGTGTTCCGGCGGGATGCCGGTGGGGTGATCCGCTTCCTGCTGATCAAGGATTCCTACGCCAATTGGGGCTTTCCCAAAGGCCATCTCGAAGAGGACGAGTCACCGGCTGCCGCCGCCCTTCGGGAAACCGAAGAGGAGACGGGGCTGCGCGGGCTGCGGCTCCACGGTCCGATCCGGGTCATCGACTGGCACTTCCGCTTTCGCGGGCGCTTCATCCACAAGTACTGTCACTTTTTTCTGTTCGAGTCGGAGGACGGCGAGCCGGTCCCGCAGGAAGACGAGGGCATCACCGACTGCCACTGGTGCACGCTCGAAGAAGCCCTGCAGGAGCTGAGCTACGAAAATGCCCGCGGCGTGCTGCGCCGGGCCGGCGACATGGCTCGCACGCTCGTGGCCATGGGGGCGGGCCGCGCGCGGCCCCGCCCGAAGCCCATCGCGCCCAGCTGAGCCGATGCGCGCCGTCGCCGCTCTGCTGGATAGCCGGGCCGCGCTCGGCGCACTGCGACGTACCCTGCCACGCGGGGCCGCCCCCGTCGCTGCCTGCCGGTCGGTCAAGGGACTGGAGCTCGCGCTCCGGACCAGGCTCCTCGAAGCGATCGTCCTCGGAGCAGCTGTCGCCCGGCAACTTTCCCTCGAAGCCCTCCGCACCCGGTTTCCCAATATCCCGATCGTGGTGTTCGGCGTATTGCGATCGGAGGACGCCGAGCTGCTGCTGAGCTGGCAACGGCTGGCGGTCGCGGCCGTGGCGATCGAAGGCGTGGACGACCCGGTCATCGGCGATCTGGTGGTGCGGGAATCAGTTTCGGCCCGCCGCGCCGCGGCGCTCGCCGAAGTTCCCCGGCTGCTCCGACTCAGCGAGCCGCTGCAGCGGAAGACCTGGGAGCTCCTGGTGGCCGAATTCGGCCGGCCTCCGCGCACGGCAACTCTCGCGCGCAGCCTGCGTCTTTCGCGCGAGCATCTCTCCCGGCAGTTCGGTGCAGGCGGCGCGCCCAACCTCAAGCGCGTCGCCGACCTCCTGACGGTCCACGCGGCGCTCAGCCTGCTGGGTAACCCCGGCTACTCGGTGCCCGCCGTAGCAGGGTTGCTGGACTTTGGCACGCCGAGCCACCTCCGCCTGGTGGTGAAGCGGATCACCGGGCTCGGGGTCGAGGAGGCACGCGGGCTGGGAGAGCGGGACGTGCTGGGTCGATTTCTGCGCATGAGCGCGCGGACGCGAAGGTAGGGGCTCACCCCCCGCTGCTTGCTTCTCCGGGACATTGTGATAAATTTCACAAGCAACAGCGCCACTACATTAGCTGTCCCCTAAACCCTAGTTCCCTGGCTCTCTAAGCCCCTATCTCATGGCGACCGACTCGATTCTCCGCCCCGGTGAGCTCAAGGACATTCTCCTCAAGGAGATCGAGGCCGCCAACCTCGCCCAGGCCGATACGGCCGAAGTCGGCACGACGCTGGAAGTCCGGGACGGGGTCGCACGGATCTACGGCCTCAAGGCCGCGCTGGCCGGCGAGATGCTGGAATTCAGCTCCTCGGAAACCGGCGAGGTCATTAACGGCCTGGTCCTGAACCTCGAGCAGGACAACGTCGGCGCCGCGATCATGGGCGACTACCTCAAGCTCAAGGAAGGCGACGAGGTGCGCTGCACCGGCCGGCTGCTTGAGGTGCCCGTGGGTTCCGGCATGCTCGGCCGCGTGGTGGATGCGCTGGGAGCGCCGGTCGACGGGCGGGGACCGATCCAGGCAGAAGCCCGCCGGCCGGTGGAGATCATCGCGCCCGGCATCATCGTCAGGCAGCCGGTGAAGGAGCCACTGCAGACCGGGATCAAGGCCATCGACTCGATGATCCCGATCGGGCGGGGCCAGCGCGAGCTGATCATCGGCGACCGCGGCACCGGCAAGACGGCCATCGCGGTGGACACGATTCTGAACCAGAAGGGGACCGGCGTCATTTGCGTGTACGTGGCGATCGGGCAGAAGCGCTCGACGGTCGCCACGGTGGTGGAACGGCTTAAAGAAGCCGGGGCGATGGACTACACCATCGTGGTGGTCGCTTCCGCGTCCGAACCCGCGCCGCTCCAGTTCATCGCCCCCTATGCCGGCTGCGCCATCGCCGAACACTTCATGTACATGGAGGGGAAGGCGACGCTCTGCATTTACGACGACCTCACCAAGCAGGCCGCCGCCTACCGGCAGATGTCGCTGGTGCTGCGGCGGCCGCCAGGACGCGAGGCCTACCCGGGCGACATCTTCTACCTGCACAGCCGGCTGCTCGAGCGGGCCGCGAAGATCTCCGAGGATGCCGGCGCAATAAAGCAGGATCCCCGGATCAAGAAGCCAGGCGGCTCGCTCACCGCGCTTCCCATCATCGAGACCCAGGCGGGCGACGTCTCGGCCTACATCCCGACCAACGTCATCTCGATCACCGACGGCCAGATCTTTCTCACGACCGATCTCTTCTACTCGAATGTGCGCCCCGCGGTGGACGCCGGCATCAGCGTGAGCCGGGTCGGGGGGAACGCGCAAATCAAGGCGATGAAGCAGGTAGCCGGTCCGCTCCGGCTCTCTTTGGCGCAGTACCGCGAGCTCGAGGCCTTTGCGCAATTCGGCTCGGATCTCGATGCGGCGACCCAGAAGCAGCTCGCGCGCGGGGCGCGGCTGGTCGAGGTGCTCAAGCAGCCCCAGTATCAGCCGGTGCCGGTGGAACGCCAGGTCGCGATCATCTTCGCGGTGACCAACGGGTACCTCGACGACGTCGAGGTCAAGCACATCCGGAAGTGGGAGCGCGATTTCCTCGAGTATCTCGCCAGCGCGCCCGGTGCGGTCTTCGACGGCATCCGCAGCAAGAAGACGCTCGATGATGCGCTGACGGCCAACCTCAAGGCGGCGATCGAGGCGTTCAAGCCGCTTTTCCAGGCCGAGTAACATGGCGGGGAAGGGGCGGCAGCTCCGCGGGCGCATCAAGTCGGTGCAGAACACCCGGAAGATCACGCGCACCATGGAGCTCGTGGCCACGAGCAAGCTCAAGCGCGCGCAGGACCGCGTCATCGCTGCGCGACCCTACGCCGAGGCGCTGCGGCAGGTCCTGGCCGACCTGGTGACGCGGGAGCTCGCCGAGCAGTTCCCGCTGCTCAAGGCGCCGGCGCCGCCCGCCAAGGGTGGTCCCAAGAAGGCGGCCGTGATTCTGGTGACCTCGAACCGGGGCCTGGCCGGCGCTTTCAACAGCAACCTGATCAAGGAAGCGCGGCGCCAGATCGAGAAGCTCGAAGCAGCGGGGTATGAGGTGGAGCTGTACGCCGTGGGCAAGAAAGGCGCGGGATTCTTCAAGTATCTCCACCGGCCGCTTGCCGCCGACCGGCAGGACATCGGCGACCGGCCGACGGCGGAGCACGCTGCGAGCCTGGTGGAGCCGCTGATGGAAGCGTACGCGCGCGGGG
Organism: Gemmatimonadales bacterium; assembly: GCA_036002045.1. Taxonomy (GTDB): domain Bacteria; phylum Gemmatimonadota; class Gemmatimonadetes; order Gemmatimonadales; family GWC2-71-9; genus JABFSM01. The sequence continues at coordinate 11,111 of DASYTT010000148.1, read as the reverse complement.
AGCTCGCGAGCGTGGACCTGGTCCACGCCAAGTTCGTGACCCCGCTCACCACCCCTCCGGTCACCACCCGGGTGCTTCCCGTCGAGGCGCCGGCCGGCCGTGCCCGCGCGCCCAACTACATCTTCAAGCCTGATCCCGCCGCGATCCTGGAGCAGCTGCTGCCGCTCTACGTGCGCAACATGGTCTATCGCGGCCTGGTGGAAACGGCGGCGGGCGAGCAGGGCGCGCGGCGGACCGCGATGAAAAACGCGACGGACAACGCTGGCGAGCTGATCGAGTATCTCACTCGTACCTACAACCGCCAGCGGCAGGCGGCGATCACGCAAGAAATCAGCGAGATCGTCGGAGGGGCGGCAGCGTTGCAGGGATAGAGAAGAGGGAAGCGAGAAGAGGGAAGAGTACTCTTCCCTCTTCGCTCTTCTCCCTTCACTGACAAGGAACTCAAAGGTCTAGAGGAATTCAGCTCATGGCAAGGCAGACGGCTACGGAAAAGAACGTCGGCACCATCGTCCAGATCATCGGCCCGGTGCTCGACGTAGAGTTCGCTCCCGACCACCTGCCGGAGATTTACTCCGCGCTCAAGGTCGAGGACAGCTCCGGCCGGATGCCGGTGCGGCTGGTGGCCGAGGTGCAGCAGCACATCGGGCAGAATCAGGTGCGGGCGGTGGCGATGAGCTCGACCGACGGGGTGGTACGCGGCATGCAAGCGCACGATACCGGCGGCCCGATCACCGTGCCGGTCGGAGCGGCGGCGCTCGGACGCATCCTCAATGTGCTGGGTGAGCCGGTGGACGGCGGGGAGCCGATCCCCGCCGACAACGAGCGCTGGGCCATCCACCGCGAGACGCCCAAGTTCGTCGACCTCGAGCCCAAGACCACCATCTTCGAGACTGGCATCAAGGTCATCGATCTGATTGCGCCGTTCGTGAAGGGCGGCAAGATCGGCCTCTTCGGCGGAGCCGGCGTCGGCAAGACCGTGGTGATCATGGAGCTCATCAACAACGTGCAGAAGGGCCACGGTGGGAAGTCCGTCTTCTGCGGCGTGGGCGAGCGGACCCGCGAGGGCAACGACCTGTACCTCGAGATGAAGGAGGGGGGCGTGCTGCCCTCCTGCGCGCTGATCTACGGGCAGATGAACGAGCCGCCCGGCGCCCGGCTTCGGGTGGGGCTCTCGGGTCTCACGGTCGCCGAGTATTTCCGTGACATGGAAGGGCAGGACGTGCTGCTCTTCATCGACAATATCTTCCGCTTTACCCAGGCGGGCTCGGAAGTGTCGGCGCTGCTCGGCCGCATGCCGAGTGCCGTCGGCTATCAGCCGACGCTGGGGACGGAGATGGGCGACCTGCAGGAGCGGATCACCTCGACCAAGAAGGGCTCCATTACCTCGGTGCAGGCCATCTACGTTCCCGCGGACGATCTCACCGATCCGGCGCCGGCCACCGCATTTGCGCACCTCGATGCGACGGTCGTGCTTTCGCGCGCGATCGCGGAGCTGGGCATCTATCCGGCGGTCGACCCGCTCGACAGCGCAAGCCGGATCCTGGATCCCCAGTACGTCGGCGAGCGGCATTACAACGTCGCAGTCGCGGTGCAGCGCACCCTGCAGCGCTACAAGGCCCTGCAGGACATCATCGCGATTCTCGGCATGGACGAGCTGTCCGAGGACGACAAGCTCATCGTGGGGCGGGCGCGCCGGCTGCAGCGCTTTCTCTCCCAGCCGTTCCACGTGGCCGAGCAGTTCACCGGCTTCAAGGGCAAGTACGTCAAGCTCGAGGATACCATCGCGAGCTTCGAGCGGGTACTTTCCGGCGAGCTGGATCACCTGCCCGAGCAGGCGTTCTACATGCAGGGAGGGATTGACGACGTGATCGCGCGCGCCAAGGAGCTGGCGAGCTCGTGATGCGGGTTCTGGTGATCAGTCCCGAGCGCGCGGTCTTCGACGGCGAGGCGGAGAGCCTCATCGCGCCGACCTACGACGGCCAAGTCGGCATTCTGCCCCGGCACGCGCCGTTCATGGCGTTGCTGGGCCAGGGCGTCTTGTCGATTCGCGCGGCCGGCAGCACGAGTCGTTTTCGTGTGCAGGGGGGATTTCTGCAGGTCGTCTCCAACACCGTTCGCGTGGTCGCCGAACACGTACAGGAAGGGGCCCATGCAGCGTAGCCCGCTTACTCTGTCGCTCCTGTTCATCCTGGCCGCACCGCTGGCCGCGCAGTCCACCGGCACGCCGGTCTTTCACGCTCCCTATCGCGTCTTCGATCGCTATGAAATCGGCGCCAATGTCTCGGATGCCGGGAACATCGCGATCGAGGGGTTCTACGGCTGGAGTCCCTCGCGGGCTCGCTGGGATCTCGCGCTGCGGGCCGGCGTGCAGGACAACGAGAGCAGCTGCTGTACCGCGCTGCTCGTCGGTCTCGATGCGCGGTTCCGGGTGATCGACCAGAACGAGGACTTCCCCCTGGACGGCGCGCTCATCAGCGGCGTCGGAGCGCACCTCCGGAGCGAAGGATCCCGGCTCTTTATTCCGATCGGGATCTCGCTGGGCCGGCGGGTGAACTTCAGCAATTCCACGGCGAGCATCGTGCCGTACGCGGAGCCGGTCCTGGTGCCGACCTTCGGGAGCGGAGACAGTGATGTGCTGGTCGCACTTGGGCTCGGCGCGGACCTCCGCTTCAACCGGCGTTTTGAGCTACGCGCGGCCATCGGCGTTGGAGACATCGAGCACTTCTCGATCGGCTTCTCCGTCGCCCGCTGATCGCTTCTCCTTCGGGCCCCGCGCCCGGGAGCTCCACATGACGTCTGGGTTTCGCCTTCTCGCGCTCGTCGCGCTGGGGTCCGCCGGTGTGACCACCGGCTTGGCTGCACAGGTCGCCGGGCTCCCGGTACGGAACGCCGGGGTCGGCACGGGAATCGGCATCTCGCTCGATGCGGGCTTTCCCAACGCCGACGCGGGCAAGGGCTTTGCCCTGGGGGCGACGGGTGCGCTGGGGCTGGGGCCGCTGGGCGTGACCGCGAGCCTGTCGCGCTACGATCCCAAAGCCGCTGAGGCGGTCTGGTCAGCGGGCGGCACGGCGAATCTCAAGGTCTTTGGCGGACCGCTCATCCCCCTCTCGGTCACCGTCCAAGCCGGCGCGGGGCGCACCAGTCAGGACACGGGCGCCCCAAACTTTCCGGTTAGCATTCGCACCTGGCACGTTCCGGTCGGCGTCGGGGTCGCCCTTACGATTCCTAACCCGGTCTTCGCCATCAAGCCCTGGCTCGCACCTCGGCTCGACCTAGCCCGCATCACGATCGAGAGCGACACCCCCGCGGAGACGCATACCGACACAAATTTCGGCATCAGCGGCGGCGTGGACCTCGGCTTCCTGAGCGGCCTCTCGGTGCGGGTGATGTACGACCGGGTGATGGCCGGTGACGGCGTGCATCCGTCCGTGTTGAGCATCGGCGTCGGCTTCCGAGTGGGCACGTGAGGCAGCGTCAGTTGGCGTTGCTGCTGCTCCTTGCCGCTCCAGCCTGCACCCAGAGCTTTGACAGCACCACGCTCGGTGTGCCGGTCACCATGGCGGCCGCGCCCGGTGAGGCGGTGAGCGGGCAGCAGTTCAAGACCCGCTCCCACACTATGCACGCCTTGTTCGGCCTCATCACCCTCTCGCAGGCCAGCCTGCAGAAAGCGCTCGCACGCCAACTGGTGGGCGGCCAGCAGGTCGCCCAGCTCAGGATCAAGAGCACCAGCCGTTGGAGCGATGTGTTGTTCACCGTGCTGACCGCCGGGTTACTGGTGCCCCGAACCGTGATCTACGAAGGCGTGATCATCGGACGCTAACGGCGGCGCGCTCGCGCATCAGTCGTTCGACCAGGCCGGCGTTCCGGGCAGCTGCCCCAGCGCCGGCCTCGACGTATTCGAGCGCGCGGCGGCCGGCGGCGCGCAAGTGGGCCGGATGCCGCAGCAGCGCGAGCCAGAGCGCGGCGAGCGGGCTCCCGGCGTGGGTCGCCTGGCTGTCCAGGTCGAGCCAATCGGGGAACTCCGGGGACACGACGGCGGCTGCCCGCCGCTGGAGCAGCGCCTCCGCATCAGGATTGTCACGGCCCCGGGGGCCGAAGAGCACCACGACGCCGCACGCCGCCGGCTCCAGCACCGAGTGGAGTCCCGCGGTGCCGAAGCCTCCCCCGACGTAGGCCAGGCCGGCGCCCGAGTAGAGCGTGGCGAGCATCCCGACTCGGTCGACGACCAGCAGACGCTGAGGACCGACTGTGGGGCTCCAGCGCGTCGGCTCGAGCCCCCGCTGCCGCGCGGCGTGGTCGAGTCGCTCGAGATGCTCAGCGGTTGGCTCATGCGGCACCAGCACCAGCCGGACGTCCTCCTGAGCATTCTGCAGGACGCGGAATGCCGTGAGGAGCACGTCCTCATCGGCCGGCCAGGTCGATCCCGCGACCAGGGTCGCAGAGCCTGCGCCGATGGCGCGTCCTGGGCGGGGATCGTCGGAGCGGACGGCGCGGGCGCGCTCCAACACGCTGTCGAAGCGGGGATCACCGGTGAGCTCGATGCGCTCCCTGGCCACGCCGAGGGCGGCGAGCCGGACTGCATCCCCCTCGCGCACCGCGCCCGCAGCCGTCACCGCCTGGTAGCCTGCGCGACTCAGGGACCGCGCCGGCCAGCGCAGCCGCCGCGCGCGTTCGCTCACCGCGGCGCCGATGATCCCCACCGGAACGCCGCGCGCGGCGGCGCGGGTGGCGAGCTCGGGCCAGAGGTCGAGCTTGCTGAAGACGAGGGCGGTCGGCTGCAACGACGCCAGCGCCGCGTCCACGTCGGCGCGACGATCCCAGGGGAGATAATCCGCGAGATCGACCGGAAGCTCCGCGGCGAGGGGAGCGGCGGACGGGCTGAAATAGGTGAACACGAATTGCCACTCGGGGTGCGAGCGACGGAGCTGCCGGAGAACCGCTTCGGCCTGCAAGGCCTCGCCCCTCGAGGCGGCGTGCATCCAGAGGAGCGGCCGCGCCGGATCGCGCTGGGCGCGCGCCCAGGACTCCAGGCGTTCCAGGAGACCGTCCCGCCCGGCGAGACCGGCCTGCAGCTTGGGCCGTCCCCTGGCGAGCAGGGGTGCGAGGGCGATGCCGCAGCGGATCAGCGCGCGATAGAGCAGGGAAGTTGATGGCACGGCCCCAAACGTAAGGCAGTGACCAGTAGCCAGTAGCCCATAGCCAATAGCCTTAGCTTTGACCATGCCTGTCACCGGCTACCTGCAGGCCTCCCGCGCCCCCCGCCACAGTCTGCTCTTCGCGCTGCCGCTGCTGCTGCTTTACGAGTCGCTCGCCCTCCTGCTCAGTCGGAGCGAGCTGAGCCAGGTGCGGAACGGCGCCGACGTGCTGCTCAAGAGCGTGTTCGTGGCGCTGGGCGGCCGCTACGGGCTCACCGCCTTCAGCGTGGTGTTGCTCTGCACCGGGGCGTTGCTGGTGTGGCGGGACCGCCGAGCCAATGGCGCGATCCGGCCCCGGCTCTTCGCGGGCATGCTGCTGGAAGCCGTCCTCTACGCGGTGCTGCTTGGCGGGGTCGCGAGCGCGCTCACATCGCTGCTGCTGCACGGCCGGCTGGCACTGGCCGGCTCGGGGCTCTCGCTGGCGCAGGGCGTTACCGGGTTAGGCTTGCCGACCCAGCTCATGATTTCCCTGGGCGCGGGCATCTACGAGGAGTTGCTCTTCCGGGTGCTCCTGGTGTCCGGCCTCGCTGCCCTGGCGCGAGCGGTTCTGGGCTGGAGCCTGACTGCCGCGGGCGTGTTCGCGGCGATCAGCGGCGCCCTCATCTTCTCGCTCTTTCACTACCTCGGCCCGTTCGGTGATGAGTTCACGCTCGGCTCATTTACGTTCCGGGCGGTCGCCGGCCTGCTCTTCAGCGGGCTCTATCTATTGCGGGGATTCGGCATCACGGCCTGGAGTCACGCGCTCTACGACGTCCTGCTCTTCCTTGCCGCGTAGCGAGCGCTCGATTTCTTCCTGCCCGGCTAGCAGCCGGTCCACCGAAGCGCCAACCTCGTTCGCCAGCTGCAAATCGGCCGTGACCCGGCCAAGATTGCCCGAGCCGGCGCGCAGGCGGAGCAGATCCAGCCGAATGCTCTCGAGCGCGGCGACGGTGTCGCTGAGCCGGGTGCGCGCCGCATCGCGCGCCGCGGTCAAGTCGGCGAGCAGCGCGTCCCGTTGAACCTGAGCTCCCGGCGGCGCGTGCCGGCCGGCATCCATCAGTGACTGCTCCAGGCCGTCCATCCGGGTGCGGATTGCCCGGGCGTGCTGCTCCAGCCGCTGCAGGGTTTCCGGCACTCCGGGGATCGCGGCCCGGATCTCCTTGGGGAGCTCCTCGAAAAGATCCTCGGCCGCGAACGCAATCGCGAGCTCGGTCGGCCGGTGGCTTCCTGCCGCGATTCCGGGACGGGGGCCAAGTCCGAGCCCGGCCAGCTTGAAGATCCAGCGCCCCAGTCGGCCGCCGAAATAACGGAGCCGGCGTTCACCGATCACGTCGCGACGCGACTGGGCCACGTACAGAGTCACGAGACCGGTCAGCATTGCGGCGGCGCCGCCGAAGCCGAGTAACCCGGTGCCCAGCCACGAGCCCGAGAGCGACACCAGCAGGCCGAGTCCCCCGAGCGTCCAGCCGACGAAGCGGAGCAGCCGTTCCCGCACCGGCCTGCGATGCCCCACCGTCGCGACCAGCTCTTCGCGCTTGCGCTCCATCTCCGCGCGGACGCCGAGCAGGACATCGTCGAGATCATAACCCGCGCGGAGCAGCCGCCTGGTCCGCCAGATATGAGCCGCGAAAGGAACGCCCAAGAGGGTCAGAAAAAAGTATCCCAGCATCGCCGGGGCCGCCGGAAGGAGTCGGAGGACGAACGACATCGAGGAGAACACCACGAAGGTATACAGGCAGCCGCCTGCCTTGAGCTCGAGGCTGTTGTTGACGAAGACTCGGACCGTCGCCGGCGTCTCCCGCCGGGTCTCCAGCGCGATGGAGAGGGCGTCCGCAAACCCTTTCGCATCGGGGAAACGATCGGCCGGCTCCTTCTCGAGGCAGCGCATGACCGCCTGAGTCAGCTCGCGCGGCGCCGTACCCGCGAGCCGTCCGAGCGCGGGTGGCGCCTCGGTCGCCTGCTGGACCAGCAGCGCGGGGAGGCTGCCGGCCTCGAAGGGGAGCCGGCCGCTCAGGCAGTAAAAGCCGACGATGCCGAGCGAATAAAGATCCGAGCGACCGTCGAGCGCGTTGCCCTCGACCTGCTCGGGACTCATGAATTCGGGTGTGCCGATCAGCTCGCCGCCCGCGGTGAGCCCGCTCGCCTCGAGCCGTCGGGCGATCCCGAAATCGGTGAGCACGGCGCGGCCGGTGGCCCGCTCGATCAGGATATTGTCGGGCTTGAGGTCGCGATGGATCACACCCTGCGCGTGGGCGTAGGCGAGGGCCCAGGCGATCTCCCGCAGCATGCGTGTCGTCTCGCCCGCGGTGAGCGGGCCCCGCGTGCGCACCCGCTCGCCCAGCGTCTGCCCCTCGATGAACGCCATGACGAACCACACGAAGCCCGCGGCCTCATCCACCACGTGGATGGGCACGATGTTGGGTTGGGAGAGCCGGGCGGCGGTGCGGGCCTCGCGCTGAAAGCGCTCGCGCAGCGCGGGATCAGCGGCGAGCTTCGGCGGGAGCAGCTTGATCGCGACCAGTCGGTCGAGCGCCACCTCGCGAGCAAGATAGACGACGCCCATGCCGCCGCGTCCGAGCTCCCGCTCGAGCGAGTAGCGCCCAGCCAGAACCGTCTGGAAATCCAGGAACAGCTGATCGACTGGCTCGGGCACCGGGGCGGAGCCTACGGCTTCCGGGTCTTGGCGAGATAGATGGAGTCGAGGATCGGCCGCCAGATCTCGGGGGGAAGCGCGCCGCGCAGCAAGCCGCCCTCGATATAGAAAGTCGGGGTGCTGCTGGCTCCCGCTTTCACCGCGCCTTCCGAGTCGTCGCGCACTTCAGCGCGGGTGGCGTTGGTGACGACGCAGGCGGTGAGCTTGGCCTTGGGCAGCCTGAGCGAATCTGCCAATCCCAGCAGGTAGGGCTCGGGATTCTGGAGCGGCGCCCAGGCGGACTGCAACCGGTAGAGCAGATCGTGCGCGGGCCAGAACTTGCCGTGCTGGGCGGCGCACATCGCAAATTCCGCCGCGGCGACCGCGTTGGCGTGCAGCGAGGTGAGTGGCAGGTTGATGAAGATCCAGCGCACCTTGCCCGTCGCGACGTATTCCCGCTCGAGCGCGGGGAAGTACTCCACGGCATGCCGCCGGCAGTAGGGACACTGGAAGTCGGACATCTCATACACCGTGACGGGCGCGGAAGCCGAGCCCTTGCTGCGCGCAGCGAACGGATCGGACTGCGTTTGCGCCGCAAGCACGGGCAGGCTGAGCAGCGAGAGCACGGTGGCGTGCATCCAGCGGCGCATCGTTCAGTACCTCGGGAGGTGGCGGCCAGTGGCCGGATTCAGCCGAAGCGTATCCCCGGTGGCCGGTACGTTCCAGTACCACTGCGCATTGGGATCCCGCGGATCCGGCGAACGGGCGTAAATCCACCAGCGTCCGGAGTTGAGGCTCAGCGAAGCCCAGCCGCCGGTGTCGGTCGTATCGGCAATGCCGAGCTTCAGGCGATCCCGCGCGAACCCGCGCACGATGGTGTCGTAACCGGCATACGCACTAAGTTCCCAGCGCCGCACCTCCGCCTGCAGCCGCTCGATGCGCGGCCACAGCGTGTCCCGCGCCGCGCTCAGCGCACTGCGAGCACCTTCGAGACGCGGGGTCAGGCGACGGAGGGAATCCTCGGCGTGCTGGAGCATGAGGTCGAGCTCGCGCGCGCCCGGCGTCCCGGGCGAAGCCGCGCCGCGCCGCGCTGCCAGGCTGTCGCGCAGGCGGCGCGCCTGCTCCACGTCCCAGGCCGCTCGCGCAAACGCGAGAAACGGTTCTCGAAACGCCTGAAACAGACTGTCGAGCTCGCGCGTATGGGGTCGCCCGGTGGGTGCCCGGCTCTCGAGCGCGCGGAGCACGCTGTCGCGATCATAGGGAAGCGCCGCCACCTCGACGCCGGGAAGCGGCGTGGCGACACCGCGGAGATCGGGAACCAGGACCTGGACCGCCAGCTGGCGGGGACCGTCACAACCGAGCAGGAAGAGGAGCGCGAGTGTTGCCACGCGTGACATTGGCCAAAGCTATCCTGCTGCTTGCGGCGCTCCAAGCCGCGCCGTTCCCCGTGCTGGCACAGCGGAGCGACGAGATCGCTCGGCTGTTTCCTGCGCGACCGGCCGGCTACGTCACCGATGTCCCCGCTGTGCTGGACGCCGGCAGCACCCAGCGCATCAACGACCTCGCGGAACGGCTGCGCGGCGCAACGGGAGCGGAGCTCGCGGTCGTCGTGCTGCCGACCATCGGCGATCGTGCCCCGGTGGATGTGGCCGTGGCCATCGGCCGCGCCTGGGGAGTGGGGGCGAAAGCGGAGCTGGGCGACCCGCGCCGTAACGCGGGTCTGGTCATTCTGCTGGTGCCCCGCCGCGAGGGTGATCCCAACTCCGGTCACATTTTCATCGCGAGCGGGCAGGGTCTCGAAGGCATCGTCACCGACCTGCAGGCCGGCCGCGTGCGCGATCTCATGACCCCCTTCTTCCGGCGTGGCGAATATGGACGGGGACTCGAAGAAGGGGTTCGCGCGCTGGCGGGACTCATCGCGCGCGCGATGGGCGTCAGCGATTCCGCGCTGACCGCGGGCGGACGCGAGCTCGAGCGCCCGCCTCCGAGTGCTTCCCAGCGGCCGCGACTTGTCGTGACGCTGTTCTGGCTCATCGTCATCATCTTTATCTTTGCCCGCCTGGCGCGCTCCACTCGCGGTGGGAGAGGCCGTCGCCCCAGAGGTCCCGGTCCCTGGATCTTCTGGGGTGGCGGTGGCGGCGGACTCGGCGGTGGCGGCGGGTTCGGCGGATTTGGCGGCGGCGGCGGCTTTGGAGGTGGCGGGTTCGGCGGCTTCGGCGGTGGCGGCGGGTTCAGCGGCGGTGGCGCCGGCGGGAGGTTCTGATGCACGAACTGGTCACCCAGACCGTCACTCCCCTGCTCGAAGCTATCGACCGCGAGCTTGGCACAAGCTACGCAGCCGTGCTCTACGGCTCCGCCGCGCGGGGGGAGTTCCAGCCCGGCATCTCCGATGTGAATCTGCTGCTGGTGTGCGATTCCCTGCGCCCGGAGACTCTGCGGCGGCTGAGCGCAGCGCTCGAGAGCCTGCGGAAGCAGCAGCAATCGCCCCCTTTGTTGCTCGAGCGGGACGAATGGGCCCGCGCGGAAGATGTCTTCCCAATCGAGGTCACCGATATGCAGCTCGCGCACCAGGTGCTGCGCGGCGCCGACCCGCTCAGCGGAATGCGGGTCGACCGGGCTGACCTGCGGCGCGCGCTGGAGCAGGAGTTTCGCGCCAAGCTGCTGCGGCTGCGCCAGGCGTTCGCACTCCAGTCGGCCGATCCACAGGCACTGGGCGAAGTCGCCTCGCGCAGCGTTGCCTCGGTCGCCGCGCTCTTTCGCGTCGCGCTCGCGCTCCACGGTCGCCCGGTTCCCGCGACGACGCCGGAGTGTCTTGCCGCGGCGGGCACCGCGATGGGCGTGACGACTGCTCCGGTCATCGCGCTCTGGCGCGCCCGCCAGACGACGGGCGCGAGCTGCAGTGCCACCGAATTCGAAGGTTATCTCGCGGCGGTCGCAGCCGCCGTCCGCGTCACCGATCAATTCACTCCAGGAGGCAACTGATGCAGAGGCTTGGTCGCCGCTCACTGCTCCCGGCGCTCGCGGCGCTGTCGCTGCTCGCGGCCGGCTGCGGGTACAACACGATCCAGACCAAGGACGAGGCGGTGAACGCCGCGGCCTCGCAGATCAAGACCCAGCTGCAGCGCCGCGCCGACCTGATTCCCAATCTGGTCGAAACGGTGAAGGGATTCGCCAAGCAGGAAACCACCGTCTTCATCCGGGTGACCGAGGCGCGCAGCCGGCTCGCCGGCGCGGTGCAGAGCGGCAATCTCCAGCAGATGGCCGAAGCGAATGCGGCCCTGAACGCGCCGCTGGGCCGCTTGCTG
>DASYTT010000147.1:0-17253 GCA_036002045.1 Gemmatimonadales bacterium | reverse complement strand
GGGTGAGAGGTGAGAAGTGAGGGGTGAGGGGTGAGGGGTGAGGGGGCACGCAATGGATCGTACCACTGCCGAACGAATCCGATCCCTGTCATAGCTCGCCAAGCACGGATCTTGGGGAGTGCGAGACCACCGCTCCCTCGAAGCCTGGAAGGAAGCTCGTCAGGTGACGCTTGCGGCCTTGGCAGCGTGCCGCTTCCACTGGAAGGCGTATGCCGGAGGCGTTTTTGATCAACTCCAGCGTGCCGCTCTCTCAACCCAGCTCAATATTGCGGAGGGATACGCGTTTGCCAGCAAGCGCCGATTTGTGAATCACTTGCAGATTGCGCATGGATCGGCCGTGGAGAGCGTTGAGGTTTTGGAGTTGGGGATTGAAGAGGGATTCCTGCCGACAGACTTGGCGAACCCTGCGCTACAAAGCGCCAACCGGTGCCGGGCACTTCTGCTCGGGCTGATCAAGCGCTACCGTGAAGGCCTCCTCTCACCTCTCACCTCTCACTTCTCACCCCTCACCGCAGTTCAGAACGCCCAACCGTTCCCCATCGAGAACGTGAACCCGTCGGGCCCGCCGGCGAAGTTGATCGACAGAAGCGCCGAGCGGATCACCTTGATCGCGAGCCCGCCGCCGCCGCCGACCTTCCAGCGCTTCAGGGTCAGCTCCGGGGTGCCACCGAAGGCCCGTCCGGCATCCAGAAACGCCACGAGGGAGACGGCGCCATAGTCGCCCACATCGATGAGCGTGTGGCGGACATCGAAGCTGCTGAACAAGACTCCCCGGCCCACAAAGCGTCCGCGCACGAAGCTGCGGTGGCTGTCCGCGCCACCGTACACCGTGGCGTCGTCTTCCCAGCCGGGCATCTGGTAGCGCGCATCGAGCGGCGCGTTGGCACCGAGCGTGCGGATCGCGAAGCGGCCGCCGAGCACGGTGCTCCTGAGCGGCGAGACAAAGCCGCGCAGATGGGCATAGGCGCCGGTGTATCCCTTGTCGCTGAACGAGGTCGTCGGCCCGCCACCACCCGGAGCCAGCACGCGCGATTCGAAGCGACCGCTGCCCGCGTACACCCCGGCCTCGAGGAAGAGACCTTTGGTCGGAACGATCTCGCTGTTCCGGGTGTCGAGAATCAGCGAGAGCCGCCCCGTCGCGTCGGTGCCGGTCAGCGGCGCGTCGAAGAAATCGGTGCGGAACGCATCACCGTCGGCGAGGCTGCTGTAGCGATACGACACGATGCCGGCAGCCGCGGCGGCGTACAACGGCCCCCTCAGCTTCCGGCTGATTTCGGCGCGCCCATAGTATCGGGTCCGGACCACCCGGAAGAAATTGCCGCCGTCGGGGTCGGTCAACGCGCCCTCGCCTTCCGGACCCTGGCCGTAGTATCCGAACCTGCCCTCTCGCACGGCGCCCACGTCTCCGGCTAATCGCCAGCCCGGGAAGAGGGCCGGCGCGCGAAATTTCGCGGCGAGAAACCGGCTGCTCCGGGTTCCCCACGCCGCCTCGAGCCCGATGTATCCGTCGAAGGGTATCCGCGCGTCGTAGTCGGCCTCGCGAGCATACTGGATATGGCCGATGATCAGGAGCCCGTTGGTCGGATCTCCCATCAGATAGGGGAAGTCACTAACACGCCAGGGTAAGGTCTCTTCCTGCGCCACGAGCGGTGCCGGCGCCAGGAGCGCCGCGACCGCGAGAACCGGCACCAGGAGGGAACGCGGCATGCTAGTTCTTTCGGTAGAGGTAGGCCGTGTCCAGCGTTCGCGCGCCGTTGTTCTCATCGCATGCTGCGTACTGCGACGGAAAGATGGAAGCGGCGCCATACTCTCCCCGCTTGTTCAGAGCGTAAAAGTTGAGCGCAGGCGGGCGACCCTGTGCATCGCGGAGGGAGTCGGGGCACATCGCCACCACGCGCTTCAGCGTGGCCAGGCAGGCATCGGTGGGACTCATGCCCTGGCGCATGTGCTCGACCGTCAGAAAGCCGCCGCAGACCATGATGTTGAGCTCTCCCAGACCGGTGGATCCCGCGGCGCCGATCAAGTTATCGGTGTACTGCCCTGCCCCGACGATCGGCGAGTCTCCCGCACGGCCCGGGATCTTCCAGGCCAGGCCGCTGGTGGTGGTGATCGAGGAAATCTCGCCTTTGTCGTTAATGCAATTCAGGTTGATCGTCCCGGTGGGCCGCAGACCCACGGGGTCGCCCTCGGGGATGTCCTTCCAATCGTCCGACTTGCCGCGGTTGGCGCGCCAGCGCAGCCAGGCCTCGCGCGACTTGGGAGTCAGCAGATCTTCCTCCTGGTACCCATAGGAGAGGGCGAACCGCTTGGCGCCTTCACCCACCAGCAAGATGTGATTGGTGTACTTGAGTACGAGCCGCGCGATCTCACTGGGGGTCTTGATGCCTTCGAGCGCCGCCACCGCACCCGCGCGCCGGGTGGGTCCGTGGACGCAACTGGCATCGAGCTGAACTACGCCGGCTTCATTGGGGAGTCCGCCGTAGCCGACCGAGGTGTCCTCGGGGTCGAGCTCCTGGATCTTCACCCCCTCCACCCCGGCATCGAGCGTGTCGGCGCCTTTGCTCATCAACTCCAGGGCCAGCTTGACCCCGCGGATGCCGTTCGCGGAGCCGACGGCGGCAAACTTGGCCGCGCGGCTGCGCTTCACCCAGGCCGCCTCGGGGGCGGCTGCGAGCGTTGCCTCGGGAAGCGAGCTGCCGGCGACCGCCAGCGCGGCAGTGCCGAGGAAGCGGCGGCGGGTGACGGAGTCGGACACGGCACGCTCCTGGTAATTGATCGCTGAGCCCCGCACTCGGGGCGTCATTGGCAGGCTGGAATCAGCCGCCGGGCGCCATTCCTGTCAACTTGCCGGGCCCCAGACTCACCTCTACCTTCGGATCGTGCCGGCCCTGCCAAATTCCCCGCGCCAGCGCGCCAGGTCCTCCGATGCCGATCCGCTGCGGTATCTCCGCGGCGTGCTCGTGTTCTTTCTCGTCCTGGGAACGCTGCTCGCCCTGATCCTCGCGCTCACCGGCCTGGCGCCCGAAGCCCTGTTGCTCGCCGGGCTGCTCTGGGCGGTCTTCGGCATTCTCACCGGGATCGTCGACTACCTGCTCGACCCCTTGGCCGAGCTCCTCGGCGGGCTGTTCGCCAGCATCAGCTCATCGGCGCCCGTTCGAGCGGACCGGCTGGCCAGCGCGCTGCAGCGTGCGCAGGAGCTCGCCGGCCCGCTCGACCAGCCGGAAGCCGCCGCGCGCGAGCTCGAGGCGGTGCGCCGGGGCGCGCGAAAGCTGGATCCTCAGGACGATATCCGCGTCGGTCTGGCGCTCGCCGAGCTCTACGAGCGTCACCTGCAGGATCCGGGGCGCGCGCTGGGCGAGCTGCGCCGGCTGATCGACCGGCACCCTCACCTGCGGGAGACGGTGCAGCTGCGCGGGTTGCTCGCGGAGCTGCGCGCCGAGCATTTCGCTCACAGCGCCCCGTGAGTCGCCGTCCCCGGCTCGACCCCGGCGTTTTCCATCTTCCGGTCGAGAAAATGCGGGCCGGCTATTACTCCGACAAGTATTTCACCCGGGCGCGCGAGATTCTGCTGGCCGACGGAAGCCGGCCGCGGGTTACTATGCAGGTGTTCGGCAAGGCGCCCGCGTTTCTGGGCGGCATCGACGAGGCGATCGCGATCCTCAAGCTCTGCGCCATCGAATGGACCGAGCTCGAGGTATGGGCACTCCATGACGGCGACGCGATCGAGCCGTGGGAAACGGTACTCCTCATCGAGGGGCCCTACGACGCCATCGCGCACCTCGAGACGCTCTATCTGGGGGTGCTGGCGCGGCGGACCCGCGTGGGCACCAATACCCGGCGCGTGGTGGAGGCAGCCCGGCCCAAGGAAGTGATGTTCTTTCCGGCGCGGCATGATCACTGGCTGGTGCAGACGGGAGACGGATACGCCGCGCACATCGCCGGGGCGATCGGCGTCTCGACCGACGCCCAGGCATCCTGGTGGGGCACCGAGGGCGTGGGCACCGTGCCGCATGCCCTGATCGCCGCCTACGGCGGCGACACCGCGCTGGCCACCCGGAAATTCGCCGAGCACATCGATCCCGGCGTGCGGCTGGTGACCCTGGTCGATTTCGAGAACGACTGTGTCGGCACCTCGCTCCGGGTAGCCGAGGCGATGGGGAAACGGCTGTACGGCGTACGGATCGACACCAGCGAAATGCTGGTCGACGAATCGGTGATCCCCCAAATGGGGCGCTTCCGGCCCACGGGAGTCTGTCCGCAGCTCGTCTGGAACGTGCGGAAGGCGCTCGACCAAGCGGGTTATGACTGGGTCAAGATCGTGGTCTCCGGCGGCTTCAACGTCGAGAAGATCCAGGAATTCACCCGGCTGGGTGTCCCGGTGGACGCCTACGGGGTGGGCAGCTCGCTGTTTCAGGGCCGCTTCGACTTCACCGCCGATGTGGTGCGGCTGGAAGGCAAGCCGTGTGCAAAGGTCGGCCGGGAATATCGACCCAACGCACGGCTGGAGCAGGTGCGGTGAGGGGTGACGGGTGAGAAGTGAGAGGGGGAGTAGCATGGGCACGGTGTTCTGGGATGTCGACACGCAGCAGGACTTCATGCGGAGCTCCGGCAAGCTGTACGTCCCCGGCAGCGAGGAAATCATTCCCGTGCTTCGGAAGCTCACCGAACACGCCCATGCGCGCGGGATCCGCATCGTCGCCAGCGCGGACGACCACGTGCCCGGGCATCGTGAGCTCTCCGCGACGCCCGACTGGCGCGAGACCTTCCCGGAGCATTGCATGCGCGGCACTCCGGGCCAGCGCAAAATCGAGGAGACCACCCCGCGCAACCCGCTGGTGATTGAGCCGGAGCCGCAGGATCCCATTGCGCTCGCCGCGCGGGTACGGGCGCACGATGGGGACATCCTCTTTCACAAGCACTGGTTCGACGTGTTCACCAACCCGAATGTGCTTCCCGTCGTGGACGCCCTGGCGCCCGAGCGCATCGTGCTCTACGGCGTCGCGCTCGACGTCTGCGACAAATACGCGGTGGAAGGCCTGCTCCGGCTCCGGCCGGGGATCGCGCTGACGGTGCTGACCGATGCGGTGCGTGCCATCCATCCGGCGACGGGCGTGGCGCTGCTCGAGGACTGGGGCAGGCGCGGGGTGCGGCTCGCGAGCAGCGCGGACATTCTGACCGCATGAGCCCGTTCGGCCGCAACTTTCTCCCCGGCCCCACCGATATTCGCGCCGAGGTGCTCGCGGCGCTGCAGCAACCGCTCTTCTCCCACCGCAGCCCGCGCATGCGAACCATGCTGGCGGAGATGCAGCCTGCCCTGCAGGAGTGCTTCGGCACCCGGCAGCCGGTCTTCGTCGCAACCTGCTCGGGGACCGGGCTGCTCGAGGCCGCGATACGGAGCGGGGTGCGGGAGCGCGTGCTGGTCGCGGTGGGCGGCTATTTCGGGGAGTACTTCGCGCGGGTGGCCGAGTCGTGCGGGAAGCAAGCGCTCCGCGTCGAGGTCCATCCCGGCACGGCCATCACCCCCGAACAGCTGGAGCAGTTTCTGGAGGGTCCGAGCGTGGACGCGGTGGCCGTGGTGCACTCCGAGTCTTCCACCGGCGCGCTGGCAGACATCCCCGCGCTCGCGCGGGTCGTGCGCGCCCGCCAGGATCTGCTCCTCCTGGTGGACGGGGTATCATCCGTGGGCGCGATGCCGATCGAGATGGACCGCTGGGGAGTGGACTATTACTGCACCGGCTCGCAGAAGGCGCTGGCCCTGCCGCCGGGACTCGCGCTCGGTGCCGCGAGCGAGCGGTTCCTGGCCCGGGCCGAATCACAGGAGGACGCGGGGTTCTATCTCTCGGTGAAGAAGCTCGTCTCGATCGCCCGGGACAATCTTCCCTTCTGGACGCCGGCCATGTCGCTGTTCCTCGCCTTGGAGTGCCAGCTCAAGCGGATCGGGCAGGCGGGGGGCTGGCCCGCCCGCTGGGCGCGCCACCGCGCGATGCTCGAGCTGCTGGAGCGCTGGGTCGCCGCGCGCCCTGGCGTGCGCCTCCTCGCCCGCGAAGGTGCGCGCTCTCCGGCGATCTCCGCCCTCGTGCTGCCGGGGGGACGCCGGGCCGCAGAAGTGATCGATGCGCTCGAGCTCTTGGGGTTTCTGGTCGGAGCCCCGCTGGATCGGCGGCAGGGGTCGGTGCTCCGCATCGGCCACATGGGCGACCTCGAGCCGCAGCACCTGGCCACGCTCCTCGACCATCTCAGCGAGCTGATCGCATGAAACGCTTCGCGCAGTATTTCCTCCGCGGACTCGTGGTGATCACGCCCGTGGCACTCACCGTGTGGGTCTGCTGGTGGGTCGTCAGCAAGGTGGACAGCGTGGTGGACGTGGGCGTCCCCGGTGCCGGCATCATCGTCACCATCCTCGGCATCACCGTGGTGGGAGCGCTGGCGTCAAACCTGCTCACCCGCGGGGTTGTTGGACTGGTCGACCGGCTGCTGGCGCGATTGCCCTTCGTGCGGCTGCTCTATTCCTCCACGAAAGATCTGCTGAACGCCTTCGTCGGCGAACAACGCCGCTTCAACCGCCCGGTGCGCGCCCAGCTCGATCAGGCGGGCCACATCTGGACGCTCGGCTTCGTCACGGCGGAGGGAGCCGAACGGCTGGGAATGCCCGGTTTCGTGGCGGTATATCTCCCGCAAGCCTACAACTTCGCCGGCAATCTGATCATTGTCCCGGGGAACCACGTTGAGTCGGTGGAGGGAGACGCCGCGGAAATCATGGCGTTCATCGTCTCCGGTGGGGTCTCGGGTTCGGCCGAAAGGAGCTCCAGAACGTGATGCGGATCACAGCGATAACCCGCAGGCAATCCTAGGGTTAACGCCACGGATCGGGGCGCGTCTTTCCCGGTGGCCACTGGGAGCTTGACCCTGAACGCCACCATTCACTGAGGTCGTTATGAAAACCCTAATTCGTTGCGGCGCGCTGGTTTCGGCCGTGATCCTGGGGGCTTGTAGCCAGGATTCGACAGGAACCCTGGCGACGCCGCTGCTCAACGCCGATATCGCCACGGTGGTCGCCGACAATACCGGCGATGACGTGGACATCATGCGGGAGCCGGTCTTCTTCGTCGCCATGCCGCTGGGCGGTCCGGTGCTCGGTCCCGGGACGGGAGACCTCAATCCGACGAGCTGCACCTACAACGCAAGCACCCAGCGGCTCGAGTGTCCTGTCGTGACCCGAGCGGGAACGTTGACGATCACCCGCTCCTATGCCTTCTGGGATGCGAACAACGTTCCGCAGGATCACTACGACGCGCTGCTCACCGCGAAAGCGAACATCCAGACCCATATCGAGGGTGAGCGGAGCGGCGATGGCTGGAGCGCCAGTATCGAGCGGGACCGCGACATGACGGTGACAGGCCTTCTGGGAACGGAGACTGAGCGCACCTGGAACGGCACCGGGACGAGCGAAGCGAGCCGCAGCCGCCACAACGACAGCGGGGAGGAGCGCTCATACACAATCAGCTGCGACCTTACGGTGGTCGACGTGGTCGTCCCGGTACCCAATGGAACTCCGCGTTTTCCGATCAGCGGAACGATCACGCATCATTGTATCATCACCTTCGAGGGCGGCCCGCGTGACGGGCAGACCGTGGAACGAACCGCAATCGTCACTTTCAACGGCACGGCAACCGCCACGGTCAGGGTAGGCGACCGAACCTTCGACATCGATCTGACGACCCGGCATCGTGGACCGGGAAGACCGTAACTGCAGGGAAGAGGGAAGAGGGAAGAGAGAAGAGGGAAGAGAGAAGAGGGAAGAGGGAAGCGGGAAGAGGGGGGCAGAGGTTGCCCCCCTTATCTTTCCGAGAAGAGTTCTTCCCTCTTCCCTCTTCCCTCTTCACTCTTCTCTCTTCCTGTTTCGCGATGCTGGCCCGACTCCGATTCTTGGCGGTTTACCTGCTGTTCTGGCTGGCGTTCTTCTGCTTGCTGCGCACGGTGTTCCTGGTCGCGTCGGCCGATCAGGCTTTGGCCCTTCCCGCGGGCACGCTGCTCGGCAGCTTCGTGCACGGATTCCGGCTCGATCTCTCCGCCGCGGCCTACCTCACGCTTCCGGTCCTCCTGCTCCTCGCGCTCGCGGCGTTTCCTCGCTTGCGCTGGAGTGGCGCGCTGTTGCTACCCTACACCGCCTTCGCGGTAGCCGTCCTCACCCTGCTAGGCGTGGCGGACCTCGGCGTGTTTCGCGGATGGGGGCAGCGGATCGACGCCAGCGTCCTGTCCTACCTCGCCTACCCGCGCGAGGTCTGGGCCTCCGCAGGAGGCCAACCGCGCTGGCTGCTCCTGGGACTCTGGCTTGCGCTCGCCGCGGGAAGCCTCCGGGTAGTGTGGCGCCTCCTCCGCGCGCGCCTGGCGGCGCTGCCGCCGCTCAGGCCAAGCGCAGGAGTACCGCTCGCCGGTAGCGCGCTGCTCTTGGTGATTCCCGCCCGAGGCGGCCTCCAGCTCATCCCCATCAACCAGAGCAGCGCGTATTTCTCGCCCATGCGTTTCGCGAACCAGGCTGCGCTCAATGTGGGCTGGAATTTCTTCGATTCCTGGCGCAGAGGGCTCGCTCACCGCAGCAATCCCTATCTGAGCATGCCGGCCGACTCTGCCCGGGCGCTCGTGAACACCGCGCGAGCGACTCAGGCTCACCCACCCGCTCCGCGTGACAGTACGCTCTTCAACACCGAGCGGCCGAATGTTCTGCTGATCGTGTGGGAGAGTTTCCCCGCCCGCGTGGTCGAGCGGCTGGGTGGCATTCCGGGAGTGACCCCGGCATTCGACTCCCTCTGCCAAGAAGGTCTGCTGTTCCGGCGCTTCTACGCCGCGGGGGATCACACGGAGAAAGGCATCGCGGCCCTGCTGGCCGGCGCGCCAAGCTTGCCCAATGCGTCGATCCTCCGGGTTCCCGGCAAAGCGGCCGGGTTGCCCATGCTGTCGCGGGAGTTTGCCGCCGCGGGTTACTCCACGGCGTTCTATTATGGCGGCGAGCTCGGCTTCGGCGGCCTGCAGAGCTTTGTCACCGAGGGTGGCTTCGAGCGGGTGCTCGGCAAGCACGACTTTCCGCGTTCCGCCTGGAGCTCCAAATGGGGCGCCCACGACAAAGCGGTCGCGGAGCGGCTGCTCGCTGATTTGCGCAACACGCGCGCGCCGTTTTTCGCGACCTGGCTCACCCTGAGCAGTCACGAGCCGTTCGACGTCCCCGGACCCACGCGGATTCCCGGCCAGGACGCTGAATCCCGCTTCCTCAATTCGCTCGCGTATACCGATCGCGTGATCGGCGACCTGCTCCGAAAGGCGGCCGGCGAACCGTGGTGGCGTAATACGCTGGTGGTGATCGTGGCCGATCACTCGAAGCTCCTCGAGCAAACAGACAGGACAGCGCCCTATAAGTCGGCCGAGAGCTGGGCTCACATCCCGATGTTATGGACCGGTGGAACGCTCGCACGGCGCGGCGAACTCGGAGTGATCGGCGGCCAAACCGATCTTGCTCCCACGCTGCTCGGCCGTCTCGGACTTCCCGGTGCCGAGCACTACCGCTTCGGCCGGGATCTCTTCGTGCCCCAGGCACGCGAGTTTGCGTTCTACGGCTTCGACGAGGGGTTCGGGCTGGTCACGCAAACCGGAAGCTTGGTATGGGAGCGGGCGCCGAACGCGGTGACCTCATCGCTGGGTGCGGTTTCCCTAGGGGATCTGCGGTTGGGGCAGGCTATCCTGCAGTCGGCCTATCAGGACTACGTCGACCGGTGAGCTTTCAGCCAGCTCACTTCCGCCCGGCCTCGACCCTCGCCTGTTGGACCCGATCCCAGACTTGGGCGCGTAAGCGCTGAAGCCCGGACTTGAACCGAGGGTCGTCCAGTACTTTATCGTAAAGGCCTGACGCGATCAGCGGATCCTCCCCCAGCGGTGAGATGCCGTAGGCTCGCTCGAGCCAGGCGAGCGATTCCTCGGCGTTTCCGGTCCAGGCGTAGTAGTCGGCCAGTCCCCACGCGGCGAGGACGGGATTCACGACGGAGTCACCTCGCGTTCCGGCAGTAAACCTTGCACGCAACGAGTCGGCGATCTGGGACGCCTCCCGCACCCTGCCAAGGGAGTGCAGGCACAACGCCCGCACGCCGACGTAGGGTCCGAGCGGCAGCGCGGCGCAGCGGTCGGGGCGGCCGGACAGAAGATTGCCTAAGCCTTGCAATGCGCTCACCCGCGTGAGGCTGGGTTCGAGCGCTGTCGTCCGTGCCGCCTCTCGCTCAGCCACAACATAGCGGCGTGCCGCCAGACCCAAGGACGAGAGGGTAATACGGGTGCCCAAAGCCAGCGGATCAAGGGCGACGGCTCGCTCCGCCTCGGCGAACGCTTCATCATAGCGGCCTTCCCGAGCCAGGAATCCGGCGTACCACTGATGGACGTCCGCGGAGTTGGGCCGAAGCTCGACCGCCCGCTTGAAGTCGGCTGCGATAGGCTCCGCAGGCCCCGATGACCGGGCCATGACGTAGCCGCGGGCAGCGTAGCCCTCGGCGAGATCCGGATCGAGCGCGATGGCCCGCTCGGCCAGCGCCCACGCCCGGCCATAGGCCTGGTAGAAGTCGATGCCACGATAGCCATAAGAGACCCAGAGGAAGTACACGGAGGCGAGACCAGCGAAGCCGGGGGCATAGGTCGAGTCCTTCGCAATGGCCTGCTGAAACTGTTCCAGCGCACCCATCAACCCTTCCCGGGTGCGCCGGTACACCAGGTAACGCCCCGCCAGAAACGCCTCGTAGGCGCCCGGGTTCTCCGTGCGCGCAACCCGACCGATAGCCGGCCGGATCCCTACCATGTTCCCCAGCGAATCGGCGACGTGCCGTGCGATCTCCTCTTGCAGCGCGAACACATCGGTGAGGTCGCGATCGTAGCTGGAGACCCAGACGTGGGCGTCCGACTTTGCATCGATCAGATCAACCCCCACCCGGACCCGGTTGCCGGCGTGACGGACTGACCCCTCGAGGATATGTCGCACACCCAGGGTATCCGCGATCTGGCGCAACGTGAGGCGGGTGCCCTTGAGCGCCTCGCTCGAGGTCCGCGAGATGACTTTGAGCCCCCGCACGCGCGCCAACTGCCCGATGACTTCATCGGTCATGCCGTCGCTCAGATACTGATCGCTCGGATTCCCGGTGAGATTGTCGAACGGAAGCACCGCGACCGACGCGACATTGGACGCTGGCGCCGCAGCGTTGGACGGGGAGCGCCAGGGACGCCAGATCGCGACAATAGCCGCGAGGGCCGCCATACCCGCGATGCTGCCGATCGCCATGCGGCGACGGCCGCGTGGACGCGGCGGTGTAACTGGCGCCCGGAGTGCAGCCGCGAACTCCGCCGCGCTCTTGAACCGATCCGCTGGCACCTTGGCCAGGGCTTTGGCCACGGCCGCATCGATGCTCTCGGGAATAGTGTTGCGCACCGTTCGCAGCGCGGTCGGGCGCTCGGTCAGCAGCTTGGCGACCACCGCCTGGACGGTCGGGCCGGTATGCGGTGGCTCTCCGGCGAGCATCTCGTAGACCACCGCCCCGAGGGAGTACACGTCCGAGCGCGCGTCGATCTCCTCCGCCCCGGTCGCCTGCTCTGGGCTCATGTACTGCGGCGTACCCAGGGACAGGCCGCTCTGGGTGAGGCGCGAACCCCCAGCTTCCCGCGCGGCTAGCGCGATTCCGAAGTCCGCGACCATCGCCTCGCCCTCGTGCAGCAGGATGTTCTCCGGCTTGATGTCTCGGTGGACAATCCCGTGACGGTGAGCGTGGTCCAGAGCGCTCGCAACCTGGACCGCGATACGGAGCGCCTCCTCGATAGCGAGCTGCTTTTCGCGAGTCAGCTTGTCGCGCAGCGATTCCCCGCGCACGTAAGGCAGGACATACCAGAGGAAGCCGTCAGTCTCACCGGAATCGATGAGGGTGAGGATGTGGGGGTGGTCGAGCCGGGCGCTGATGCGGATTTCCTGCAAGAATCGTTCGGTGCCGAGTACCGCGGCGAGCTCAGGCCGCAACACCTTGAGAGCGACTTCGCGATCGTGCTTCAGGTCCCGGGCGAGATAGACCGTGGCCATCCCGCCGGCACCGAGCTCACGCTCGATCGCGTAGCGGCCGGAGAGCGCCGTGGCCAGGCGGGTTGGGTTACTCATGGTAAAGCCGCTAGAACATGCCGGCCACCTGTCTGTTACGCCAGCGATCGTTCAGATTTCGCCGCGCTTCGCCAGGTCCGCGATTCTTTCCCCTGCTCTAAACGCCAGGGCCATGATCGTCATGGTGGGCTGCCCCCGACCTGACGTCACCATGCTGCTGCCGTCACAGAGGAACAGGTTGGGCACGTCGTGAGTGCGGTGATCGCTGTCGATCACCGACGTCTTGGGATCCTTGCCCATGCGGCAGGTGCCCAGCAGATGCGCCGTCCCGCCCGAGACTTGCACCGGGAAGTTCCAGACCTTCTGCGCCCCCGCGGCATCCGCGATCTCCTTCGACCGGTCGACCATGAACTGCATGATCTTGAGGTCGTCGTCGTGGTCCTTGTAGGTGATCCGCAGGGCGGGCAGACCCCAGTCGTCCTTTACCGTGGGATGGAGGGTGACGTTATTGCTTTCCACCGGCAGCGAGGTGGTGTGTCCTGCGATCATCATGGTGCGATTGAAGTACTCGCTCAGCAGCCGCTTGTACTCGCTGCCCCAGGTGGGCGCGTCCGCCGGCAGCGCACCGAGACTGAAGACAATCGGGTATTGCTGGTAGCGCCCGTCCATCCCGCCACCACCGTAGAAGCCGCGCTTGGGATCGCTGTCGTAGAAGTCATGCAGGATGCGGGTTACTTGAACACTCTTGTACTCGTTGAGCGGGTGCTCGAAAAGCGCCATCGTCCCCGTGTTGCCGTTGAACATCAGGTGCTTCCCGACGTAGCCGCTCGAGTTGGCGAGTCCGTCAGGAAAGCTGCTCGAGGTCGACATGAGCAACAGCTTCGAGGTTTCGGCGCCATTGGCGGACAGGATCACCGCGCGCGCGCGCTGGAGCTGCTCTTTCTTGTCGGCGTCGAAGTACAGCACTCCCGTCGCCCGACCCTTGGCATCGAGCTCCACCTTTGCGGCATAGCTGTT
This sequence comes from Gemmatimonadales bacterium, assembly GCA_036002045.1. GTDB lineage: Bacteria > Gemmatimonadota > Gemmatimonadetes > Gemmatimonadales > GWC2-71-9 > JABFSM01. The sequence continues at coordinate 4,127 of DASYTT010000147.1, read as the reverse complement.
CGGGCGGATTTCGCACTTGCCGGTCGCTTCCGCCACCGGGATGACGGACGCGAGCGAGGAGCTCTTGGCGTTGAACTCGCAGCCGAAGCCGATGCAATAGCCGCAGTGCTGGCAGGCATTGCGCCCGTTCATCGGCTGGGAGAGGATCGCCATCGGCGCCGGCTGGGGATGCAGGCCGAGCTTGAGGGCGCCGCGCTCGAATAACACGCCGGACGACTTGACCGGCAGCGGCGGCTGGGGATAGGGCTTCGACCTCGGCGGATCGAAGGGTCCCGGTGCTCCGGAGACCCCGACCTCCCAGTCCACCATGGTGTAATAGGGCTCGAGATCGGCGTAGCTGATGGGCCAGTCGGCGAGGTTCGCGCCGGGGATCGCTCCGAGCTTACTCCGCTCGTTGAAGTCGATGTCGTGGAGGCGCCAGAAATTCGCGGTGAAGTGCACGCTGCTGCCGCCGACCAGGCTTGCGCGGAAGATGCCACCCTGGCCGACACGAGCTTCCTGCTTGTCGGTCTGCCGCCAGGTGACCGGCGTCTTGGGGCCGAGGTCGCCATTCAACCAGTAGCTGAATTCATCGTGTTTGAAATCGGTCGGCCCCAGGCGGGGCCCCGCCTCGAGCACGACGACGGAATAGCCCCGGGTGGAGAGCTGTTTCGCGAGGACTCCGCCAGCGGCGCCGGAGCCGACAATCACGAAATCGACGGTCTCGGTGAGCGGGTATTTCGCGACGGGCCGGGCTTGCATGGGTCAGCCTCCCTTCCGGACTTCGGCATCGTAGAAGCCAAAGGGTGGCTGATAGATGCCGTGCGACTCGAAGCCGAGAAGCTTCCACCCCACCTCAGCTTGATTGCCGCCATAGGAAGGGTTGCCGAACATCCCGACGCAGGTCGCGAAGCGGGTCTGGCCGAAGAAAGGCGTCTGCTCGATGGATTTGAGATACTCGTCCTGCTGCTCGGGCTTGAGCGCCGAGAAGGATTTCGTTCCCGGCCACTTCGCCACCACCTTCTTATTCACGTCGGCGAGGCCGTTGAGCACGAAGTCCTTCTGCGGTGCCGCGAAGCTGCCAAGCGCTTTGTCGATGAAGTGGATGACTCCCGCCTCCTTCGCTCCCGGGGTGCCGTCGGAGGGAAAGATCCGCATGCAGATCGCCTCGAGATCCGCCGCCTGCTCCGGAGTCAGTACGTCGAACCGGTAGGGCGGAGGTTGCAGGACTGCTTTTCGCGCATGCGCAAGAGCCGCCTGCAGCCGCTCCGGGTCGGCGAAGAGCCAAGTGGCGCCAGCGGCGCCGGCGGCGGCGAGGAAGGCGCGACGGGAAACCTGGTCTGACATGACTGCTCCGAAGGGAGGCTACGAGACATACGAATATCGCCTGAAAGGGGTTGCGCCGCGAATATCAGGGATCCCTACCGGGCGAGCATGCTCTTCGCCACGAACCAGACATTCGCCGGGCGCTCGGCCAGCCGCCGCATGTACCAGGGGAACCATGAGCTGCCGTAGCTGATCAGGGTCTTGATGGTACGGCCCTTTGCCGCCAGGGCCTTTTGCTCGGCCATGCGGATGCCGTAGAGCATGTGGATCTCGTAGCCGCCGTTCTCGACGCCAAGGGACGCAGCTTTGCTCACCAGCCGGTCGAGCAGCGTCATGTCATGCGTGCCGAGGATGGGAAAGGCTTGTGCTTTGGCGGCCGCATTGAGCAGCTCGACCGAGAGGTCATAGTACGCCAGATCCACATCTCGTTTAGCGGGAAATGCCACGTGAGGGGGCTCCGCATAAGCCCCTTTGACCAGCCGGACCGCGGGACGGTGGGCGAGCAGTTGGCGGAGATCGTCGGGAGTTCGGCGCAGATAGGCCTGCATGGCGACGCCGACCCTTTCATGCTTCGCGCGGAGACCCCGGTACAGCTCGAGCGTGCGGTCCACGTAGCTCGAATCCTCCATGTCGAGCCAGAAGTAGGTACCGACCGACTCGGCTTTCTGGGCGAGCACGCCGAGGTGGTCAGCGCAATGGGCCTGGGAGAAATCGAGCCCGAGCTGCGTGGGCTTCACGGAGACGTGCGCGTGGAGCTTGCGCGCTTTGATCTGGTCGAACACCCCGAGGTAATGGTCGCGCACCGCACCCGCCTCGGATTCCGCGGTGAGGTTTTCCCCGAGCTTGGTGAGGACCGCGCCGATGCCGTCCGGGGCCAGCTCTTGCGCCGCGTCGAGGGCGTCGGACACCTCCTCGCCCGGCATGAAGCGCTTGACCGCTCGCTTCGCGAAGGGCCGGGTCATCACGTGGTTCGCGAGCCAGGAGCTCTTGGACATCCGAAGGAGGACGTTCCGGGCGAAAGAGGCCATGGGTGACGGTCCTATCCGCGGGTGACGACGAGGACGAAGATAGCGCTCCGCCGGTGGCTCACGCGCCAGGAGAGTGGGGTCGCAGATCGGAGCCGGGGCGGACCACCGTGGCGGGAGGATGGGCTCTCCCTCGGGGGCGGCGCGTCATGAACCGGACCCCGCCCACTACGATGAGCAGCGTTGCTCCCAGGCGAGTCAGTATCGCCGGCCAGCGTTCCCACGTACTGGACTGGATCGTGAAGCCAGCGAGCAGCGCCAGCAGGGCGGAGTAGCCGAAGAAGAACCAGCCAGCTTCCAGGAGGCGCGCGCCGAGTCGGGCACAGCAGGAATAACCCACGATGGCGGCAAGCAGGGTTGTCCCCTCCAGGAGGCCGGCTGCTGCATCGAATTGCGCACTGAGCGGGAAGGCGAGGAGCCAAACGGGAATGGTGACGGCGGCTGCGACAATACCGAAGGCGCCAATGGCCCGTCGGAATTGGCCGGGGGGCCGCAGGACGATCGAATCCATGGAGAGCTCCGCGTGACGGACGGCGCCGAAAGGTAGTCGCCCGGTTCTATCTTTCGGCGTGGCCAGCCTCGACCGCCTTCCGTTGCAAAACAGCTATGCCCGCCTCCACCCGGGGTTCTACGAGGTGGTGGATCCGACCCCGCTCCCGGACCCGTATCTCGTGGCCTTCAACCCGGCCGCCGCGGAACTGCTCGAACTCGACCGGGCGGAAGCAGCCAGTCCGGAGCTGGCCCAGTATCTGAGCGGCAATCGGCGACTCCCCGGTGCGGAGCCGATCGCGCAGGTCTACGCCGGCCACCAGTTTGGGGTCTGGGTACCCCAACTGGGTGACGGGCGGGCCGTGCTGCTCGGTGAAGTCCGCAACGAGCGTGGCGAGAAATGGGACCTCCAGCTCAAGGGCGCCGGCCGCACCCGCTTCTCACGCTCCGGCGATGGGCGCTCCGTGCTGCGCTCGGTGGTGCGCGAGTACCTGGCCTCCGAAGCGCTCTTCGGTCTGGGGATTCCCACCACGCGCGCACTCAGCATCGTCGGGAGCGAGCTGCCGGTTCAACGCGAGCGGCTCGAGACCGCCGCAATCCTGCTCCGGCTGAGCCCGAGCCACGTGCGTTTCGGGACGTTCGAGTACTTCGCGGCGCGCGGCGAAGCGGAACGGCTTCGCGAGCTTGCGGGACACGTGATCGAGCAGCACTTCGAGAGCATCGAGCCAGACGATACCCGCTACCTCACGTTCTTCGGCGAGGTCTGCCGCCGCACGGCCAGGCTGATGGCAGAGTGGATGGCTGCGGGATTCGCGCACGGTGTCATGAATACCGACAACATGTCGGTGCTGGGAGTAACGCTCGACTACGGTCCCTATGGCTTTCTCGACAGGTACGATGCGGGGTTCATCTGCAATCACACGGACAGCGAGGGACGCTACGCTTTCGACCAGCAACCCGCGGTGGGGATGTGGAACTGCGCGCGCCTCGGTGACGCCCTCATGGTTCTCGGTGGTGAGCCGGATGCATGGCAGGCAACGCTCGAGAGCTACTGGCCAGCATTCCTGGACCACTACGAGCGGCTGATGCATGCCAAGCTTGGGCTCAACTGCAGAACTACAGATTCCACAGATTACACAGATGATATGAGGCTGGTCACTGATGTACTGGAGGTGCTGCAAAGAGAGCGGCTCGACTATACCCAGTTCTTTCGGCGCCTGTGTGAGTATCGCGTGGATGGTCCAGCTGCGACGGTCGGGAGTAGCTCCGAGGCAATGCGTGCCTGGCTGACCCGTTATGCGGCGCGGC
>DASYTT010000146.1:0-25018 GCA_036002045.1 Gemmatimonadales bacterium | reverse complement strand
GTTCGCGATCAGCGGGGTCACGATCATGAAGATGATCAACAGGACGAGCATAATGTCGATCATCGGAATCACGTTCGGTTCCGACTTGATCGCCGTCTGACCGGCGGTACTAACTGATGTGGCCACTGCCGCTCACCGCCTTCTGGGCCTGGAACTCCTTGGTGAAGATCGAGCGGCCGAACTCGCTCCCGACGCTCTTGATGAGGTAGTCGATGAGCTCCTTCGACGTGTAGGTCATCTCGACCGTGAGATTCTCGATCTTGGTGGTGAAGTAGTTGTAGAACCACACCGCTGGGATCGCCACGAAGAGTCCGAGCGCCGTGGTGATCAGCGCCTCCGAAATACCCTTCGAGATGCCGGCCAATCCGCCCGAGGCGCCCCCGGCGTTGATAGCCGCGAACGCGGTCACGATACCCATCGTGGTGCCGAGCAGACCGACGAACGGAGCGGTCGATCCCACGGTGGCCAGAATACCGAGCCCGCGCTTGAATTCGGAAAGCTTGATCAGCATCTGGCGCTCGACCGCCCGCTCGGCCGAGTTGATGTCGGCCGCGGTGATCGTGGCGCGATCGCGCAGCAAGGGCTTCACCTCCTGGAGCGCGCCCCCGAGGACCATGGCTACGTGGCTGCCCTGGTTCTTCTCGGCCAGCGTAATGGCCTGATCGAGCTGCTCCTCCTGAATCGCGCGAGAGAATTGCGGCGCGAATTTCCGGGTGGCCTTGGCGCTCTTGTGCACCTGCCACAGCTTGTTGAGCGCGATCGTCAGCGAAAGGAACGACATGATCAACAGCACGATCACGACGCCCTTGGCGAACGGCCCGGCATCGCGCCACAGTTGGAGAATATCTACTCCCATGGGACAGCTCCTTGGACGATAGGAATCGCTATTGGCCGATATTGAACCTGATGGACTGCTGCACTAGCTGCCGAACCGCCGCGCCCTTGATGCGCGCTGGCTTGAAGACTCCCTTCATGATCGCCTCGCGGGCCGGCGCCTCGAATTGCGCATTGGTGCTCTTGAGCACCCGCCAGCTGTTCGGCTCGGCATGGCCCAGCGTATCGACAACATACGTCACGTCGACGAACCCCGACACGCCGGCCTGCTGCAGCACCGGAGGATAGCGCGGCTTCGGAATGTTGATGGGCTGCACCGGGTCGTCTACCTGCTCCTGCAGGAAGGTCTCGCCGGTCACCGGACCAGTGCCTCCGGTCACTCCGGCCGCAATGCCGCCCTCCACACCCTTGCCGCTGAAATCAGCCGCATTGAACCGCTCGTTCAGATTGACCGGCGGAATGTCTTTGGGGATTTCCGTTGGCGGCATGACCGTTTGGAAGCCGAGCGGCGGCGGATTGGCGGTGACGATCGCTTCGGGCGGTGGAGTTTCCGGGGGCGGCGGGGGCGGCGGCTCAGGCGCCTTCAGGAACACCAGCGTTGTATCGGCATTGATCGCCTTGATCTGCTCCGCCGCATTCGCCGTGGCAATGATCGCGCCATAGCCGAGGGCCACGTGCAGAATCGCCGACACAATGACCTGCTTGGTGGTCTTCTGCCGCTTGGGTTTTGATTCGATCAGATTCTCGAACATCGTAGGCCTCCACGGGACGGACACTACCCGGGATAATCAAGTCGAATCAAGTGGCATCGGGCTGACCGCCACATGACAATTCGATGACAAGTCGATTAGGGAACCGCGGGCGGCGGCTGCCGCGGCAACGTCACCGTGAATAAGGTACCGCGCCCGGGACGACTCTGTACCGAGATCGTCCCGCCATGCGCCTCAGCCACCCATTTGGTGATGGCGAGTCCGAGGCCGGTCCCCGGGCTTTCACCCACCCGGGAGCGGGCAGGGTCCGCGCGCCAGAAGCGGTCGAATATATGCGGCAGGTCGCCTGCCGCAATGCCGATTCCGGTATCCCCGACTGTGAGCACGGCGTGCCCCGGTTGCTCCTCGAGACCAAGGGATACTTCGCCGCCCGCCGCGGTGTACTTCACCGCATTGGTGACGAGATTGAGCAGCAACTGGCGGATCCGGTTGCGGTCCGCCCGCAGGGGAACCGGGGTCGACGGCATCGTGGTGACCACCGAGAGACCCGCGCTCTCGGCGAGCATGCTCGCCGTCTCGGCGGCCTCGGCCACCAGCTCGCGCAGATCGCAGTCCTCCATCGCGAGCGGCAAGCGGCCTTCGTCGGCGCGCGCCAGCGTGAGCAGGCTGTCCATCAGCTCCGCCATCCAGTTGATCTGATCCAGCGACTCATCCAGGGCTTGGAGGCTCTCGGGCGGCGTACCCGGGTTCCGCAAGGCGCGCTCGACGCCGGCCCGCAGCACCATGAGCGGTGTCTTGAGCTCGTGACTGGCCTCGGCCGTGAAGCGATGCAGCGCGGAGAAGCTCTTCTCCAGCCGTTCGATCATGCGATTGACCGCCGCGCCGAGTCGGGCGACCTCGTCGCCGCCACGCTCGAACGCCAGCCGCCGGTGCAGGCTTCGCCCGTCGGTGATCGCCTCGACTTCCCGCACCATGGCACCCAGCGGCCGGAGGCCGCGCCCGGCCAGCCAGTACCCCAGCAGCAGCGAGGTCAACAGGATGAGTGGAGCGATGAACAGCATACTGGAGAGCAGCGTCTCCACCTCGAGCAGCGTCGTGGTGCTGGGCGCGGCCACCAGCACGGCGGCGATCTCCGGTCCCGCCCCGGTGATAGGCAAGACCAGAAAGCGCGCCGGCCCGGTTTGGGAGTCGAAGGTGTAGGTACCGCTCTTCGGCACCCTGGGCGGCGGGAGCAGCGGGGCCAGCAAGCGTTCGTAGGATGCGATGGGCAGGTCCGAGGCGATGTCGCTCGTCAGCAGGACCCGCCCCGTGCGGTCCACCAGCACCAGATAGTCCTGGATGCTTTCGAAGTATGGGGCGATGCTCGGCTCGAGCGTGGAAATCGTGTCGATCTGGGTGACCAGCCGCCCCAGGACCCGATGCGATTCATCGAGGTAGCGGGCGGAGAGCTCCGCCTCCAGCTGAAGCCGCTGCTGCAGCCGCTGATCGAAGCTCCGCAAGCTGGCCCGCTCCTGCACGACATAGAGCGTGGCGCCGAACGCCACCAGCGTCACGAGCAGCGCGATGGCATAGCCGAAGGTGAGCCGCCAGCGGATGGACCACACGTCAGGACCGAATCACGTACCCTACGCCGCGCACGGTGTGCAGGAGCTTCTTCTCGTGCCCGGCGTCGAGCTTCTTGCGCAACCGATTGATCACCACGTCGACGATGTTGGTCCCCGGGTCGAAGTGATAGTCCCAGGCGTATTCGGTAATGAGCGTACGGGACATCACCCGGCCCGGGTGACGCATGAGATACTCGAGCACGGCGTATTCCTTCGGAGTGAGCTCGATCAGGCGGTCGCCCCGGCGCACCTCGCGGCTGGCCTGGTCCAGCTCGAGATCCGCCACGCTGAGCTTGGGCGAGCTGAGCTGCTTGGGCCGGCGGGACAGCGCTTCGACCCGGGCGAGCACTTCCTCGAAGGAGAACGGCTTGGTGACATAGTCGTCGGCGCCGGCGCGCAAGGCCTCGACCTTCTGGCCCACCGCGTCCTGCGCGGTGAGCACGAGAATGGGCGTCGTGATGCCGCGGTCGCGCAGGGTGCGGAGCACTTCGAGGCCCGGCAGACCGGGAAGCCGGAGGTCGAGGATGACCAGGTCATACAAACCGCCCGAAATGAGCCGCAGGCCTTCGAGCCCGTCGACGACCAGGTCGGCATGGTACTGAGCCTCTTCCAGCCCGCGGCGGATGTACTGGCCCACGGTCCGGTCATCCTCGACGACGAGGATCTTCATCCCTCAGCCTCCGATGGCGACAGGGAGGTAGACCCGGAAGGTGCTGCCGAACCCGGGCAGCGACTCTACTTCGAGCCGGCCCATGTGCTGTTCCACGATACCATAACAGATCGACAGGCCAAGGCCGGTGCCGCGACCCGGGGGCTTGGTGGTATAGAAGGGCTCGAAGATCTTCTGCAAATCCGCCGCGGGAATGCCATGTCCGGTGTCAGCCACCTCGATCAGCACCTCATCCGAGCGCTGGGAGTGTGGCCGGGACCGCACCGTAAGCACTCCCCCGTCTTCCATTGCATCCACGCCGTTGAGCATCAGCGCCATGAGCACCTGAATCATCTGCTCGTCATTCACCAGCACCGGGGGCAGCCCGCTGGTAAGCTCCCTGGCGACGTTGATGCGGCGAAAGCGCTGATGGTGCTTGAGCAGAAAGAGCGTCCGCTCGACCAGCGCGTTCGCGTCGGCCGGCCGCTTGGGCGCGGACTCCTTCGGGCGGCTGAAGTCCAGCAAGCCGTCCACAATGCGGGTGCAGCGGTCCACTTCCTTGTCGATGATCTCCAGGTATTCGCGCACCGTGCTGTCGGCGCTCTCTCCCAGGCGTGCCTCGATCGCCGCGACACACGCCCCGATGGTGGCGAGCGGGTTGTTGATCTCGTGCATGACCCCCGCCGCGAGCTGCCCCACGGCCGCGAGCTTCTCGCTCTGCAGGATGCGGAGCTGGACTTCGCGCGATTCGGTGACGTCCTCCCCGATCGTGATGACATGCGTGATCACATCGGCGTCGAGCCGCATCGGAATCCGGCTGATCCGGTAGTAGCTGGTTTGCTCCGGACCCTCGAGCTCGACCTCCATCTGCTGCACTTCCCCGGCGCGGAACACCCGATCGAATTCCGCGCGCAGCTGTGCGGCGGGCTGCCGGGTGAGAACATCGAAGACCTGGCGGCCCATAACCTCGGAACGCCGCAGGCCCTGCGTGCCGGTCTCCCGCTTGCGGTTCCAGACCTGAATCCGGTAGTCCCGGTCGATCACGTAGAGACCCACCGGCAGGCTGTCGATGATCAGGCTGGTGAAGCGGCGCTGCTCCTCGATTTCGCGGGAGCGATCCGCCACTTCCAGGGCGAGGTCTTCCGACACCGTCATGGCATCCAGGAAGGGGGCTAGCAGATCGCAGAGAATCTGCAGCAGCGACGCGTCGGGGAGGGCCTCGGGCGACTCGAGCTCCAGCTCGAGCACTCCGAGCCTGCCGCCGCCATGCACGAGGGGGTAGCGGCGGACGCCGGCGGTCGGCGCCGGCAGCTCGTCAAGGGAGACCGCTTCGTGCTCCCCGGTATGCGGCGTGACGCCCGCGAAGCTCGACCCCCTGGCCCGCCGTCGCCAGACCATAACCCGCTTGGCGGCAAGCCCTCGCTGCATCGTCGCGACGCAGACCCGCAGGGTTTCGTCGGGTGCGAGCCCGCTGTTGAGCACTCGCGCAACCTGGCCAACCAGCGCGAGCGCGGAATAGCCGCTGGAGCCATCCGTCATGGAGCGATCATAGCGATCATGTGGAGGAAGTAAGTTTAACCTCGATGAGCCGCCGAGTCCTGACCCCCTACGTGAATGGTGACTGGGTTCCCAGGCGCCGCCGTGCCGCCGAGCCGGTAACCGCGCCGTTCAGCGGGCGAACCCTTGCCGAGCTCGTGCCCGGCGACGCAGAGGATTTTGCGAAGGCCGTCGCGGGAGCTCGCCGCGCCCAGCACGCGCTCGCCCGGCTCTCGCGCCATGCCCGTGGGGCGATCCTGGAGCAGGTGTCGCGGCTCCTCCACTCCGAGCGGGCCGAGCTGGCTCGGCTGATGGCGCAGGACGCGGGTAAACCGCTGGCACTGGCGGCTGCCGAAGTGGATCGCGCGGTGACGGTGTTCCGGCTCGCGGCGGAGGAAGCGCGCCGGTTCGGCGTCTCTGCACTGCCGGCCGACGCCGATCCGCGCGGCGACGGCATGCACGCCTTGGTCGAACGCTTCCCGATCGGAATCATCGCGGCAATCTCCCCGTTCAACTTCCCGCTCAATCTCGTGGCCCATAAGGTGGCTCCGGCAATCGCGGCGGGAAACGCGGTGGTGCTCAAGCCGCCACCGCAGGCGCCGCTGGCATCCTTTCGCCTGGCCGAGCTGCTCACCGCCGCCGGCCTCCCACCCGGAGGGCTTCAGGTATTGCATCTCCCGATTCCGCTCGCTGAGCGGCTGGCAACCGATCCGGCCTTTGCGATGCTCAGCTTTACGGGGAGCGCACGGGTCGGGTGGCATCTCAAGTCCGTGGCCGGGCGCAAGCGGGTGCTGCTGGAGCTGGGCGGCAACGCCGCGGTGCTCATCCACTCGGACGCGGGAAATCTCGCTGAGCTCGCGGCGCGGATCGCCTGGGGCGCCTTTGCCTATAGCGGGCAGATCTGCATCAAAGTCCAGCGCCTCTACGTCCACGCACCGCTCTTCCGGCGCTTCTGCCGCCTGCTGGTGGCCGCGACTCGCCGGCTGCCGAGCGGCGATCCGCGCCGCCCCGACACCGTGATCGGGCCACTGATTGACGAGGCGGCGATCGTGCGGGTCCAGGCGTGGATTGCGGAAGCGGTGGCCGCAGGCGCCAAGCCCCTGCTCCGCGGACGGCGGCGCGGTTCGGTGTTGGGGGCGACGATCCTGAGCGAGGTCCGACCCGAGATGAGAGTCTGGCGCGAGGAAGTGTTCGGTCCCGTCCTTACGGTGACGCCGTATCGCGGCTGGCAGGAAGCCATCGGGTTCGCCAACAACTCCGAATACGGGCTGCAGGCGGGCGTGTTCACCCACGATAGCCGCCGGATCACTGCAGCGTTCAGGGGCCTCGAGGTCGGTGGCGTCGTGGTGAACGACATTCCCACGCTCCGCCTGGACCATTTGCCTTACGGTGGAGTCAAGGGTTCCGGATTCGGGCGCGAAGGTGTGGTGAGCGCGATGGAGGCGATGAGCGAGCCCCGGCTGCTGTTGGTTAGGGATTAAAGAAGAATACCGCTTCGTGCTGGCCCTGCAGCGTAAAGATCGCCCGTTGCCCTTCCAGGGCAATCTCGTCGACCGTGATCCGCTCGATCGCGCCGACATTGCGGAGTCCGAGCGCGAGGGCGATCGGCGGTCCAAAATTCAGCTCGAGCCTGACCGTCGCCCACTCCGAGCGGGGCTTCACTTCGACACTCAGCACCGTACGGTGGCAGCGCAGCCTGCGTAGCGCCAGGGAGCGCCAGCCGGCGGGCAACCAGGGCATCAGCTCGAATCGACCACCCTCGCCATCGGAGCGGAGCCCGAACAGCCCGGCCACGACTTCGCGCAAGAGGGACTCCGGCTCGAGCAGCGCCTTCGCCCCGACTCGGCGAAAGTTGCGGGCGCGCTCGAGCAACTCCTCAAAGTCCGCCTCATCCCACTCAGGAAGCCCAGGTCCGGGATCGGCGCGCACCCCGGCGGGATCGCGCTGCACCGCCCAGGCGAATGCCTGGTTGAGCGCGGTGTCGGGGGTATCGAGGAGAGGGGCGCGCTTCAGACGCTCAACGGAGGGCCGCGAGCTGGGCCAGCAGTTGGTCGTTCTCGCGGCGCTGACTGTTATCCGCCTCCAGATGAGTCCAGCGCACGGCGCCGTCCTGGTCGAGCAGGACGTAGGCGCGGTTGCTAAAGAACTTCGCCTCGTTCAGTACGCCGTACCGCCGCGACACCTCTCGCTTGAAATCGCTGAGCAGATCGACCGTCATATGCTCTTTGGCCTTGAACTCCTTGAGCGCAGGGACCGAGTCCACGCTGATCGGCAGCACGACGGTATTCTCGTTCTGGAACTTCGAGTAGTCGGTCGAAAAAGCGCACAGCTCGGCCGTGCAGGTGCCGGTGAACGCGAGCGGGAAGAATGCCAGCAACACGTTCTTGCCTTTGAGCGCGGAGAGGCTGACGGGGCTCCCCGAGGTCGAGGGCAGCGTGAAGTCCGGAGCGGGAGCACCGACAGCGGGAAGCGGCATCCGGCTCACGCCTTGTAGCGGTCGGCCACCACGCTCCAGTTGACCACATTCCACCAGGCGCTCAGATAGTCCGCCCGCCGGTTCTGATACTTGAGGTAATAGGCGTGCTCCCACACGTCGCATCCCAACACCGGATGCTCCCCGTCCATGAGTGGGCTGTCCTGGTTCGGCGTGCTGACGATCGCCAGCTTGCCGCTCTTCTGCCGCACCAGCCAGGCCCAGCCGCTGCCGAAGCGGCCCAGTCCCGCCTTTTGAAACTGTTCTTTGAATCCGGCCAGGCCGCCAAAGCCAGCGTCGAGCTCTTTGGAGAGTCCACCCTCAGGCGCCTTGGCCCCACCTGGCTTCATCCACTCCCAGAAGAGCGTGTGATTGTGATGGCCACCGCCGTTGTTCCGCACAGCAGTGCGAACGGCTTCGGGCACTTTGTTCAGATCTTGAAGCAGCGCCTCGACGGACAACTGCTGCAACTCGGGTTGATTCTCCAGCGCCGCGTTGAGATTGGTCACATAGGTCTGGTGATGCTTGCCGTGATGGATCCGCATGGTCTGTTCGTCGATGTGCGGCTCCAGGGCGTTGTACTCGAAAGGAAGGGGAGGGAGCGTGAACGGCATGATGGCCTCCAGGTGCGTGAGCCGCCGACTGCGCGGATGTTGCCGGCGCTAATATAACGGCGCCTGCAGTTGGTCAGGGCGGCGCTTCCATCGCGCGAGCAGGCCCACCACGCATCCCACGACGGCCACCACCGACAAAAGCACCTGCGCTTGGAGGGTGGACCTCAGCGCCGGAAGCGCGGCGAGCACAGCCGGCAGCGCCAGGATGCTCCGCCAGCGCGCCAGGAGCCGTACACCGCGCCGCGCCGCGATCGCAGTACCGATTTCGACGAGCCAACCCCACGCGACCAGCACAGCACCGGCGGTTGCCCCATCCGCTCCGCTCCACAACGCCAGCAAACCCCCGCCCACGGCCACCTGTCCCCAGCGTCCAGCGACCGCTGCCCACACCGTGCCAAGGGTCAGGACCAGCATCGCGGGTACCTGCCAGGTGACCAGCCCGGCAGGAAATCCGGGAACCACGACTCGCGACAGCAGAATGGCCGTCAGCGGAGCGAGTTGGCGTCCCCAGGGGACGCGATGCAGGGGCGGCAGTCCGGTGAGCAAGAGCGAGCCCCCACCCAGGAGGATAGTGAGCAGACGCTCGGCCGCGAGGCTGATCGGTCCTTCGGCAACCCCCGCGACGTTGGCGTCCAGAGTCCCCAGAATGGTGAGCAGCAAGCCAAGCCCGGTTCCAAGGCTCAGCCCCCCGGCCACCAACACCACCACCGCTAGGGGCCGCGCGGCGCGGATGCTGGCCCGCGCGGCGAACCCGAGCCCCAGCGCGGCGCCGAGCCCGAGCAGCAGCAGGTGGGGCGCCGCCGCGGCAAGCACCAGCCCGCCAAACAGCCAGGGATCGAGCGGAGCAGCGGCTGGCGCGGGCGGCAAGTCAGGAAGTGGTACGGGATCGGCTTCGGTCCGCCGCAGCGCGAGCCGCAGCGCGACCGCGACGACCAGCATCCCCGCGAAGCCGATGCTCTCATTGACCGTGGTGAACGCGCCGCCCCCCGGGGAAGCCGCAGCGTCCGCCGCCGCAGCCAAACCGACCAGCGCAACCCCGGAGGCGCCCAGCGCACGGGCGCGTGGTGAGGGCAACAGGACCACCAGCCCAGCCAGCGCATAATAGAGCGCGGCCAGGCGCTCCAGCAGGGCGTCCACGCGGGTTAGCGCGCGGGTAGCCCGTCGAGCTGCTGGATCGTCTTGAGACTCGGCGCGTGCGTCCGCCGGAGTCGTGCCCCGACTCGCTCCGCTTGCGCGAGCACGCGGAGGATGTTCTCTCCCGCGAGCTTGCGCAGCTCGGCTTCCTTCCATCCCCGTCGGGCCAGCTCGCTGAACAGCGCGGGAAACTTGGAGACATCCTCGAGCCCTTCGACGGTTTCCGTAATGCCGTCGAAGTCGGAGCCGATCCCCACGTGATCGATTCCGGCGACCTTCCGGATGTGCTCGATGTGCGCCACCACATCGGCGATGGTCACCCGGGGCCGCGGGATCCGGGCGCTCCACGCATCGACCTCGCGCCGCACCGCCGCGGAGTCGCCGCCGAGCTGCTGTTGCGCCATCCGCCTGATCGCAACAAGGGAATCCTCCCAGGCGTGCAGCGCCGCGGAGACGAACGAGGTGACGAACGGCACCATCACGATCCCGCCGTTCCGCGGCAGCCGTGCCAGGATCGAATCGGGCACGTTGCGCCGGTGGTCCACCAAAGCGCGCGCGGCCGAGTGCGAGAAAATGACCGGGGCTTCGCTCAGATTGAGCGCATCGCTCATGACGCCGGGCGAGACGTGCGCGAGGTCCACCAGCATGCCCAGCCGGTTCATCTCGCGCACGACCTCTTCGCCGAACGGCGTAAGCCCGCCGTGCTTCGCCTCGTCCAGCGCGGCGTCGGCCCAGTCCAGCGTGACGTTGTGGGTCAGCGTCATGTAGCGGGCACCCAGCGCGTAGTACACCCGGAGCGCGCCGAGTGAATTCTCAATGGCGTGCCCGCCCTCGAGTCCCAGCAGCGAGCCGATCCGACGCCCCGCGAAGGCCCGCCGGATGCCTGCGGCGGTGGTGACCAGTTCCAGGGCCTCGGGATACCGGGCGATGACTCGCCGCGCGATATCGAATTGTTCGAGCTGGACGCGAGCGAAGCCGGAGTCTTTGATCTCGCCGGGGATGTAGATGGACCAGAACTGCGCCCCCACCAGCCCCAAGCGCAGCCGGGCGATGTCCGTGTGTCCCGGTGTCCGCTTGCGGAGGTCATACGCTTCGACGTCACGGGGCACCAGCGAATCCTCCCGGATCCGCCAGGGAAGATCATTGTGCCCGTCGACTAGCGGCGTCGTGCGCAAGACGCGCCGGGCCAGCGCAAGGGCAGAATCGGGCTGTTGCGCGGCGAGCGGCGCCGCGCCGAACGCCACGAGCAGTAGGAGCCTCACGGAACCTCCGGCCAGGGATAATTCTGGAATCGCTCGCGCAACACCTTCTTGTCGAATTTGCCGACGCTGGTCTTGGGAACCGCGTCGAGCACCACCACATCATCCGGCAGCCACCAATCGGCCACGCGTCCCTTGAGAAAATCCCGGATGATGTCTCGGGTGATCTCCCCTTCCCTGCCGGCCTTCGCCACCACGCAGGCGAGCGGACGCTCGGTCCACCTGGGGTGCGCAATCGCCACCACCGCGGCCTCCGCCACATGGGGGTGTCCCATGATCGCATTCTCCAGATCCACGCTGGAGATCCATTCGCCGCCGCTCTTCACCAGGTCCTTGGTGCGGTCGACCAGCCGGACAAAGCCGCGGGAATCGATGGTGGCGACGTCGCCGGTCTTGAACCAGCCGGCGTCGAAGCGCTCGGCGCTGTCGGGGTCGTGGTAGTACTCGCGCACGACCCAGGGCCCCCGGGCCTGGAGCTCGCCGGCGGTGACCCCATCCCAGGGTGCCTCCTGACCGTTTTCCTGGACGACCCGGAGCTCGACCAGCGGAAAGGGGCTTCCCTGCATCAGCTTGACCCTGGTCTGCTCCTCGGCGGGCCACGCTTCCATCTCGGCACGCAGCCGCGAAACCGACCCTGCCGGGGCCAGCTCGGTCATGCCCCAGGCATGCACCACCTCGATACCCAGCTCGCGCTCAAAGCCCTCCAGCAATACCCGAGGGAGGGCCGACCCCCCCACGATGATCTGGCGCAGGGTCGCCGGGCGACGGCCCTCCTGTCGGAGATACTGATAGAGCCCGGCCACGATGGTGGGCACTCCGCCGATGAAGGTGACGCCTTCGCTCTCGATCAGCTCGGCGAGATCCTTCGGCTGAAGATGCGGTCCTGGCAGCACGACCGCGCAGCCCAGCATGGCCGCGGCGAAGGGAAGTCCCCAGGCATTCGCGTGAAACATCGGCACGATCGAGAGGAGGACGTCCCGTTCGCGCAGCAGAAATGCGTCGGCCAGCGAAATCGTGAGGGTGTGCAGCACGAGCGCACGGTGCGAGTAGAGCACTCCCTTCGGATTCCCCGTCGTCCCCGAGGTGTAGCACAGCGCCGCCGCTTCGTCTTCCTCGAGCTCCGGCCAGCTGAACGATTCGGCGGCTCCAGCAAGCAGCGTCTCATAGTCCAGATAATTGGTGCCTGCGGCGGCTCCGGCATCACCCATCACGATCACGTGCTCGATGGTCGTGAGCTCGGAGCGAATCTTCTCGAAGAGTGGGAGTAGCGAGGCGTCCACCAGAATTGCGCGATCGCCGGCGTGGTTGAGGACCCAGGCGAGCTGCTCGGGAAACAGCCGCACGTTCATGGTGTGGAGCACCGCGCCCATGCAGGGAATCGCAAAATAGGCTTCGTAATGCCGGTGAGAATTCCAGCCGAACGTGGCGACGCGATCTCCTCGCCGAATGCCGAGTGCGGTGAGGGCCCCGGCAAGCCGGTCTATTCGGGCCGCCCAGTCGCCGAAGGTATAGCGGAACACTCCGCCCGCATGACGGCTCGCGATGGGACGAGCAGGATGGAGCCGGCGGGCCCGTTCGAGAAAATGGGTCAGCACCAGCGGCCACCGCATCATGAGACCCTGCATGACTGGCAGACTCCTCCAAGGAGTGCTAAGGGCGACGTGTAAGTGGAAAGCTACCAATACGTCTGGAAGATGGGAGCCCCAAGGGCCGGTTGCGGTACGGCGTTTGCACCGCTCGGCCCTGATTCGTATCGAGGAGGCGGCAACAGGTGATCACTGCCGACGCGAGAAGTCGCATCACCGCCCACGATGTGGAACTGCTGGCCGGGTGCCTGGGCATGGAACCGGCGCGGCTGACCAGCTTGGACGCCCTGCTGGACCGGCGGGAAGTGGCGGGCTTTCTCCTCAGCGCCACGCTCCCCGGGCCATCGCCTTCCCTGCTCTTCTACGTGCTGGTGCGCCATTCCCTCCTCGAGGTCGGTATCGAAGACAAGAGTGTCGCCGACTACTTCGCCGCCGTGCTGCGGGAATTCGGGATCCGCAATCGGTCGACCCGAGTCGAGGACGTGGACGATCAGGATCATCACTACCTAGTCGACATCCTGGCCGACCTGTCCTCAGCCAGGGGCGCCAGACAATTCAAAGTGTCCATTCATCTGGGCAACTATGCCCTCTGGCTCTCGGGCATCTTCCCGGAGCGTATTGCGGCCCAGCGGCTCCGCCGGGGCGGTCCCGATGTGACGTATTACGAGAGCCTCGGCGGACGCGGGTACGCGGAGGCATCGGAGCACCGACTCGCGGAGCAAAGCGGCCTGGAAGAGGTGCTGCGTACCGCCGCAGAGCGTGTCCATGAGGTGCGCGTCGCCTTGAATCAGGTCAGCTCCCAGCTTTCCCTGCGCGGGTCCCGCCTCGCCGCCTGACCCGATCTGACAGGCCACTCCCGCCCCATTAACGGCGGGGGTAGCTTGCTCCGACATGACCTCGCTTGCAGGGCGCCGCGCCCTCGTCTGTGGCAGCACCCAGGGGATCGGCCGCGCCAGCGCCGAAGCGCTGGCGGCCGCCGGCGCCGAGGTGGTGTTGCTGGCTCGCAGTGCCGAGCAGCTCCGCAGCGTGTGCGCCGCCCTTCCGGTGAGCTCTGGCGTCACCCATGGTTTCCTGGTGGCGGACTTCGCCGAGCCCGAAACGGTGCGCGAGGCGGTGACGGAATATCTCGCGGCTCACTCGCCCCTTCACATCCTGATCAACAACACGGGTGGTCCTCCCCCAGGCGCCGCCCTCGAGGCCAGCCTGGACGCGTTCCGCGCCGCGTTTGCGATGCATCTGCTCTGCAATCACGTGCTCGTGCAAGCGCTGGTGCCGGGGATGCGCGCGGCCGGCTACGGGCGAATCATCAACATTGTGTCGACCTCGGTGCGCGAGCCGATCAAGGGTTTGGGAGTCTCCAACACCGTGCGTGCGGCGACGGCCGGCTGGGCCAAGACACTCTCCAAGGAGCTCAGTCCCTTCGGCATCACGGTCAACAACATTCTGCCCGGCTCCACCCGCACCGGACGCCTCGCCACGCTTCTCGCGGGCCGGGCCAAGACCGCCGCCACCAGCATTGACGCGATCGAAGCGTCGATGACGGGAGAGATCCCCATCGGCCGCTTTGCGGAACCGGAAGAGATTGCCGCTGCGGTGGCGTTTCTCGCGTCCCCCGCGGCGAGTTATATCAACGGCGTGAGTCTGCCGGTGGATGGCGGCAGAATGGCGTCGATCTAAGCAGTGATTACGCTGCTGAACTACGTTGCCGGAGCGCTGGTCCCCGCGAGCGCCGGGAAGTATATCGAAGACTTCGAGCCGGCCAGCGGGGCTGGGTTGGCGAGAATCCCCGACAGCGACGGGGAAGACGTGGCCCGCGCGGTCGCGGCGGCCACTCTGGCCTTTGCCACCTGGAGCCGGACGCCGGCCGCCGAACGCTCGCGCGTCCTGTTGCGTATCGCGGATTTGATCGAGGCGCATCAGGAAGACCTGGCGCGCGACGAATCCCTCGACACCGGTAAGCCGATTGCGCTCGCGCGCTCACTCGACATTCCGCGGGCGGCGCTCAATTTCCGCTTTTTCGCAACCGCGATTCTACACGGGCACTCCGAGGCGCACCCCACCGACCATGCCGCGCTGAATTACACGCTGCGGCGCCCCCGTGGAGTGTGCGGGCTGATTTCGCCCTGGAACCTGCCGCTTTATCTCCTCTCCTGGAAGGTGGCTCCGGCCCTTGCGGTGGGAAACACCGCCGTGGCCAAGCCTTCTGAGCTCGCCCCGCTCACCGCTTTTCGCCTGGCGGAGCTCTGCCGCGAGGCCGGCCTCCCGCCGGGCGTGCTCAACATCGTGCACGGCACCGGCGCCGCGGCAGGTGCGGCGCTGGTAACGCACGACGAGGTCCGCACCATCTCTTTTACTGGGGGAACCGCGACGGGCGCGGCAATCGCCGGTGCGACTGCGAAGCAATTCAAGAAGCTCACGCTCGAGATGGGGGGCAAGAATCCGGCCGTCGTCTTTGCGGACGCGGACTGGGAGGCTGCCTTGCCGGGAGTTCTGCGCGCGGCGTTCACCAATCAGGGCCAAATCTGTTTGTGCGGCTCTCGGATTCTGGTCGAGGCGTCCGCCTACGCTGACTTCATGCGGCGATTCATCCCGGCCGTGCAGGCGTTGCAGGTGGGCGATCCCCTGGAGCCGGACACCGATATTGGGGCAGTGGTCTCCGCGGCGCACCGGAGCAAGATCGAATCGTATTTGGAGCTCGCGCGGGCCGATGGCGCCACCATTCATTGCGGCGGGGCGAGGCCGAGGAAGCTGCCCGGGCGCTGTCGCGACGGATTCTTCCTGGAGCCGACGGTCATCAGCGGGCTCCCCATGAATTGTCGCGTCAATCAGGAAGAGATCTTCGGCCCGGTGGTGACCGTGACGCCCTTCACGGACGAGGCCGAGGCCGTGGCGCTGGCGAATCAGAGCCCCTACGGCCTGGCTGCCTCGCTCTGGACCAGTAATCTGGCCCGCGCCCATCGAGTGGCGGACCAGATCGCCTGTGGCACCGTCTGGGTGAATTGCTGGCTGCTGCGCGATCTCCGGGTACCCTTTGGCGGCATGGGACAGAGCGGCCTGGGTGCGGAAGGCGGAGAGGAAGCCATGCGGTTCTTTACAGACATCAAGAACGTGTGCGTCAAGCTATGAGAATCGTTTCGTTCCTACCCGCCGGCACCGAGATCGTCTCGGCGCTCGGCGGCGGCTCCGAGCTCCTCGGACGCTCGCACGAGTGCGACTATCCCGCGGAAGTCAGCGCGCTGCCAGTCGTGAGCCGCCCCGCGCTCCAGCTCGCCGGGATGCGACCGCAGGAGGTGGACCGGGCCGTTGCCGACCGCTTGAGGAGCGGCGACAGTCTCTACGAAGTCGACGAGGTACTGCTGCGGCAGCTCTCGCCCGAGGTCATCCTGACCCAGGATCTCTGCCAGGTCTGCGCCCCCTCAGGCAACGAGCTGAGCCGCGCGCTGCGCGAGCTGCCCGGCGAGCCCAAGGTGCTCCGACTCACCCCGCAGCATCTCGAGCAGATCTACGACAACATCCTCGAAGTAGGCGACGCCATCGGCCGGCGCGCCGCCGCCGAGGCGCTGGTCGCCCAGAACCGGGCCCGGATCGCCGAGGTCGCGAAGGCCGTACGGGGCGCCCGCGTGCCGCGCGTGGCGTTCCTGGAATGGGTCGAGCCGGTTTTCTGCGGAGGACACTGGGTCCCGGAAATGATTGCGCTCGCCGGCGGGAAGGATCCGCTCGGCAAGCCGGGAGCCGATTCGATACGGATGAGCCTCGGGGAAGTGCTCGAGACGGCGCCGGAGATCGTGATCGTGGCTCCCTGCGGATACCGGCTCGAGGAAGCGACCAAGCTCGCTCGCGATTTGCCGAGCATCAGCAACGCGATGGTCTACGCCGTGGATGCGAACGCGTATTTCGCCCGCCCGGGTCCGCGCGTGGCGGAAGGAGTCGAGCTGCTGGCGCATCTCTTTCATCCGGGGCGGTTCGCCTGGCCGCACCCCAGCCGGCCTTGGGCCGAGATTGACTGAACGACCCATGGACTCCTCGACGCACCTGAGCTCCCGCGCCCCCGAACCGGTCGGCCCCTACTCGCACGCTCGTCGTGCTGGCAACCTGGTCTTTCTCGCCGGAATCGGCCCGAGGGTTCGAGGCCGGGGCGACGTGCCCGGTGTAACCCTGGGTCCGGATGGACGCGTGGTGAGCTACGACTTCGAATCGCAATGCCGGCAGGTCTTCGAGAACGTCCGCATGGTGCTGGAGGATGCAGGATCCTCCTGGGATCGCATCGTCGACGTCACGGCCTTCCTCACGGATATCGGCCGGGACTTCGGCACGTTCAACCGACTCTATGCCGAGGCGTTTGGCGACAACCGGCCGACCCGCACCACGGTCGAGGTGTCGCGGCTGCCGACACCGATCGCGATCGAGCTCAAGGTCATTGCAACGGTTTGAGCACTGCCCGCACCGGACTTGCGTCAAACCCCTCCAGCCGCAGCGGCAACGCGATCAGCTCGTAGGCGCCATCCGGCACGTGCGCCAGCACCAAGCCTTCCAGAATGGCGATGTCATGCGCGAGGCAGCGCTGGTGGGCTGGCAGCTCTTTCGAGGCAAAGAGGTCCACGCTCGGCGTGTCGATTCCGATCAGCCTCACCCCGATTTCGTGCAACAGATCCACCAGCTCGGGCGACAGCGCGGCAAAATCTTCGTTGAACGCCAGCGGATCGGGATAGGTCCCGGTAGCTAGCAGCACTCTGGATGCGCGCACGCCTCGAGTGAGCAGCTCAGGAGTAACCCGGCCGCCTCGCCGCACCGACACCCGCATCACCTCACAGGGACCGAGATAGGGTTCGAGCGAGCGGCTCGCGATATCTGCGGCGGCTTTCCCATAGTGGCTCGGCGCGTCGGCGTGGGCTCCCAGATGTACCGTCGCGTGCAAGCTGGAGAGGGTGACGTTGTCGCCGCGCGCGAGGTCGAGCAGGACTTCGCGGGACGGCGGCGTGTCGCCGGGCCAGACGGCGAGCTTGGGCGTGATCGGCGGCGAAATATCGTAGATCATGGCTATGAGCTATTGGCTATGAGCTATGGGCTACGACGGCTACAGCATGCTCCCAGCAGATAGCCCATAGCTCATAGCCCACAGCCACCTTGCTCACATCCGGTGGCGGATCGCCCAGAGATCCGGAAACAACGGCTTCCAGAGCGATTGCTTCAGGAACTCGACTCCCGGCGACCCGCCGGTTCCCCGCTTGGCCCCGATGGTGCGCTCCACCAGCTTGATGTGGCGATAGCGCCATTCCTGGAATCCCTCGTCGAAATCCGTCATCAGCTCGAACAAGATCACCAGCTCCGGTTGCTCGTGATAGACCCGCAACAGCTCGTCCTGCAGAGCTTCGTTGGGCTGCGTCGGCTGCGTCACGTCTTTGGCGAGCAGCTCCGCCGGTATCCGCACGCCGCGCTGACCCAGAAAGTCGTAGAAATGGTCCATGACCGAGCGCTGCTCCAGCCGGCGCGCGGCGCTGGTACGCTGGCCTTCGTGCTCCGGAATCGATCCGGTGACCTGGGGCCGCTTGTAGCCAAAGGCAAACTCGATCTCCCGAAACTGGAACGACTGGAAGCCTGAGGCCGTGTCGAGCCGGTCGCGGAACGAAGCGAACGACAGCGGAGTCATCGTCTCCAGGATGTCGAGCTGGCCGACGAGCGTTTTGAGAATGGTCCGCAACCGCTTCCAGGTCGCGATGGCGCCGTAGAGGTCGTTGGCAGAAAAATCCCGCTCCACCTTTTCGGCCTCGTGCAAGACCAGCTTGAACCACAGCTCATACACCTGGTGGATCACGATGAAGAGCATCTCGTCGTGCTCCGGCGGCGTCGAGCGCGGCTGCTGCAACTCGAGCAGCTCGGGCAAGCGTAGGTAGCTGGAATACGTGAGCGTCATGAGCACTGAAGCAAGCGTGAACGGTGAACGGTGAACAGTGAACCGGACCAGCCCCGCCGCGTCGAGCGGCTCATCCAGCCAGCACAGCCGCCACCCACAGAGCCAGCGAGACCACGAACAACCCCACAATAACCCGGAGCACCTGCTTCTGCCTCCTGGCCCGAGCCCTGGCCTGCTCGTACGGGATCAAGGTGAAGGAGATCATGGTGTAGAGCGGCAAGTACCAGCGCGGAAAGAGCCGATGGAGGAATACCTCACCGCGCTTCTCCAGTCGGAAGAGCGGCGAGGCGACTTGGTCCCGCATCTCCTGAAAATTTGCCAGCGCCAGCTCGGCGATCGCATCGGCGTTGGGACGCCGCTCTGTTTCATATTCCCGGAAGGCGATGGCCCGATCATCCGGATGTCGCTCCAGCGCGGCAGCAAGCGCGATGCAATCCTCGAAGGCGGCATTGGCTCCCTGCCCGAAGAATGGGACGATCGCATGGGCAGCGTCTCCCAGCAGGACCGCCACGCCGTCCTGCTGCCAGGGCCGCGTGCGAATCGTCACCAGCGTGCCGGTCGGATGCGCGAAGAAGCTGTCCGCGAGGCCGGGCAGGAGCGCCAGCGCGTCCGGGAAGGTTCGCTCGAAGAACGCCTCGACCTGTCCCGCCGTGCCGAGCTCCGCAAAGCTGTTCCCCCCTTCGAACGCCAGGTAGAGGGTCACCGTGAAGGAGCCGTCCAGGTTGGCCATCGCCATCATCATGTAGCCGCCCCGGGGCCAGATGTGCAGCGCATGGGGCTCCAGCCGGTGGCTACCATCGGGTCCCGGCGGAATAGCGAGCTCTTTGTAGCCGTGGGCCAGGAAAGCCTGGGAGAAGTCTTGTCGCTCGCGGCGCTGCAGCTCGCCCCGGATCGCGGAATAGGCGCCATCCGCCCCGATCACGCTCCCCGAGTGGAGCTGCAAGTCGAGCCCGGTTTCCGTATCGAAGCTCGTCACGGCTTCGCTGACGGCGTCGAGCGCCACCACTCGGCGCCCGAAGCGTAGCGAGACAGCTCCCGCCGCTTCCGCGGCATCGAGCAAGGTGGAGTTGAGATCGGCACGCGAAATCGAGTGAATCGCCTGCCCTTTGGCGCCATACGGCTGGTACGCCAGCGGCCCGCGGACGGGGTGAATCATCCGGCCATAGAGCGGCGTGCCGCTCCGCAAGATCTGGTCGCGCAAGCCGATCCGCGAAAGCGCATGCAAGCCCCGCGCGGAGAGGGCGAGATTGATCGAGCGGCCGGCATCCAGCGGGTTACGCCGCGGATCTGGCCGGCGCTCCAGGAGGACCACGCGCTGCCCCGCGCGCCCCAGCAACGCTGCCATGAGCGCGCCGCCCAATCCGGCCCCGACAATGACGAAGGGCTTCATCCGGCGCGCCGCAACTCCTGGAGCGCGCGGGCGAACCGCCAGACCTCATGAAAGGTGTTGTACAGCGGAACGGGGGCGACTCGAATGACATCCGGCCCACGGTAATCCGTGACGATGCCGCGCTCCCGCAGCGCCAGCACCAGGGGTGCCGCCTTGCCGGGCACCAGCAGCGACAGCTGGCAGCCACGGGCCGTCGGGTCACGCGGCGTCAGGAGCTCCACCCGCTCCGGCCCGATCCGGTCCGTCAGAAACTCGAGGTATCCCGTCAGGCGCTCCGACTTTGCACGCAGCGCCGGCAGCCCCGCCCGCTCAAAGATCCCCAGCGCTGCGACGAGCGGGGCCATCGCAAGAATGGATGGATTGCTCAGCTGCCACCCGGCGACCCCGGGGACCGGGACGAATTCGGGAGGGATCCGCATCTCAAAGCGAGTCTCGGGATCGTTGCCCCACCAACCTGCGTAGCGAGGCACCGAGGGATCTTGCCCGTGGCGCTGGTGCACGTAGCAGCCGCCCACCGCCCCAGGGCCCGCGTTCAGATACTTATAGGAGCACCAGACGGCGAAATCGACTTCCCAGTCGTGCAGCTGGAGCGGCACGTTGCCCGCCGCGTGCGCCAGGTCGAAGCCAACCAGGCACCCGGCGCGGCGTGCCGCCGCAGCAATCCGCTGCAGCTCGAGCAGCTGGCCGGTGTAGTAATCCACCGCGCCGAGCCAGACCAGCGCGATCTCGTTCCCGCGCTCCGCCAGCAGGGCTTCCAAGTCATCCGTCCTCAGGAGGCGTTCCCCGGCGCGCGGACGCGCGGGCAACACCGCATCGGCTGGGACTCCCCGCGTGGCGAGATGGCTGGCGACTGCATAGGCGTCGGACGGAAAGGGCGTCTGCTCCAGCAGGACCTTGTTACGCTTGCCGCTCGGGCGGTAGAAGCTGACGAGCATGAGATGCAGGTTGACCGTAAGCGAGTTCATCGCCACGACCTCGCCGGGCAGCGCCCCGACCAGCCGTGCCAGAGGTTCCCGTAAGCGCTCGCTGTAGCTGTACCATGGAGCGCGGCCCGCGAAGTGCCCTTCGACGCCCAGGCGGGCCCAGTCGTCGAGCTCCTGAGTGACCTCGGCTCTCGCGGCCTTCGGCATGAGGCCGAGCGAGTTCCCCGAGAAATAGGCGAGGGGTTCCCCGCGAGCTCCGGCAGGAACCGCAAACTCGGCGCGACACCAGGCAAGCGGATCGGCGCGATCCTGCTCGAGCGCCCAGGCCTCCTCGGGCTGATACGAGCTCACGCAAACTGCTCCAGGCGCCGATCCAGAAACTCGAGTGCGGTCCCGTGCAGCAGCCGAGCCCTGGTCAATTCGTCCAGATCCGTCATCGAGGCGATCAAGCTCCCCGGATGCGCTTCTCCCAGCGGAAAGGGGTAGTCGGATCCCAAGGCCACCCGTTCGGGGCCGTGCAAACGGAGCAACCTCCGGAGCGCGCCGGGGTCATGGGTGAGCGAGTCAACGTAGAACTGCTTGAGGTACTTTGAGGGCGGATGCGGGTTATGGGTGGCGACCAGGTCCGGGCGCATGGCAAAGGCTCGCTCGATCCGGCGCAGGATACCCGGAAAGGAGCCACCTCCGTGCGCAAATCCGATGCGCAGGCGCGGAAGCCGCTCCAGGACGCCGCCGAAAATCACCGCGCAGATGGCGAGCGCGGCTTCGGTCGGCATCCCCACCAGCCAGGGGAGCCAATAGCGGGTCATCCGTTCCGGCGCCAGCATATCCCAGGGATGCACGAACACCGCCGCGCCAAGCCGTTCCACGGCCTCGAACACGGGGAACAACGCCGGATGATCGAGGTTCCGGTCGCCGACGTGCGTGCCGATCTGGATCCCGGCCAGGCCCAGCTCGCGCACGCAGCGCTCGAGCTCTCCCACCGCGAGCTCGGCGTCTTGCAGCGGCACCGTCCCCAGCCCGATGAAGCGGCGCGGAGCCTGGGCAACCACCCCGGCCAGGTGATCGTTCAGCATGCGGGACAGATCGAGGGTGTCCGCCGGCTTGGCCCAATAGGCGAACATCACCGGCACCGTGGAAAGGACCTGAACGGTGACGCCATCGCGATCGCAGTCTTCCAGCCGGCGCGTGCTGGACCAGCAATTGTCGCCGATCTCCCGGAACAGCGTGCCGTCGATCATCATCCGCGCGCGGCAGGGGGCGTGGTGGGTCAGCGAAACCCAGCCAGGGTAGCCGTAGCGCGCCTCGAGATCCGGCCACGTCTCGGGCAGAATGTGGGTATGGAGATCGACCTTCAGCACTACTTCGCGGCCGCTGGCGGAGCCGGCACCGGCATGACATGGCCGCACTTCTTGCACGTGCGCAGCTTTTCATCCGCGTAGAACTGCTCGATGATGGGCTTGAGCTGCTTGCCGAGGTCCACCAGCTGGAAGTTGGCGTCATAGAGCATTTCGCCGCACTGCTCGCAGAACCAGCGCAGATGGTCCTGCTCGCTCTCGGCGCGGCGGCGTTCGATCACGAGGCCCACCGTGTTCGCCGGGCGCTGGGGCGAGTGGGGGATGCCCGGCGGGAGCAGGAACATCTCACCTTCCCGGATCGGGATGTCCCGGGTTTTCCCGTTCTCGATGATGCGCAGCGTGATGTCGCCTTCGACCTGATAGAAGAACTCCTCGCCTTCCTCGACGTGAAAATCCTTCCGCTGATTGGGGCCGCCCACGGCCATCACCATGAACTCGGAATCCTGCCAGATCATCTTGTTCCCGACGGGGGGCTTGAGGAGCGCGCGATGCTCCTCAATCCAGGACTTGAGGTTGATGGGAGGAAGCAGTGCCATGGCTGTACCTCGATTGGTGAACGGTTAACGCGGGACCACTCTCCGATATCCGGCCGGATCCGTTGCCCCTTCCGTGTTGATCAGCAGCACCCGGCTCGCCGGACCGAGCCGGAGGAAGTCCCGCGCTGCGGCGAGCTCCGGGGCCGCCAGGATCGCGAGCAGGCCCGCGAGTCCCGCGGCTCCGCTCTCACCCGCGATGAGCGGCGCATCCGCACCCCTCGACTGCGCGAGCTGACGCATGGCCGCTTCCGCGAAGGGATCGGTCACGGTCACAAACAGCTCCACACCCCGCCGGACCACCGGCCACGCAGTGAGCGATACCTGCCCGCAATTGAGCCCAGCCATAATGGAGTCCAAGCTGCCGCGGGCCGCGGTCGGCTCGCCCGCAGGAGCCTCGATCGAGCTGGTGAGCGCATCCGCGGCGACCGGCTCGACCGCCACCAGTATCGGCGGGATCGGAGCAGCCCGGAAGTGGGCGACTCCCGCGTGGAGCAGGCCTCCGACTCCCGCCTGGATCAGCACCACATCGGGCCGCGGGAGTGCGGCCGCCTCGAGTTGCTCGCGCACCTCCTCGAAGAGCGTGACATACCCCTCGGCGATCCAGCCCGGAATCTCGAGGTATCCCGGATATCCGGTATCGCTCACCACCTGCCAGTCATGCGCCGCGCTCTCTACCGCGCAGCGGCGCACCGCATCGTCATAGGACCCCTCCACCAGCTCGACTGTCGCCCCGGCTTTCCGGAGCTTCTCGATGCGGGCGGGTGCGGCGCTGGCGCGAATGAAAATCACCGCTTCCAATCCCAGCTGGCGTGCCGCCCAGGCGACAGCCCGCCCATGGTTGCCTTCGGTTGCGGTCGCGACCGTCATGGGCCCGTTTCGCTGGGCGCGGATCCGGTGCAGCGCCCAGGAGGCACCGAGTCCCTTGAACGCGTTGAGTCCGAAGCGCCACGATTCGTCCTTCACATACAGTGACCCGAGCCCGAGTGTGCGGGCGAGCTCCGCAAGGTCATGAAGGGGAGTCGCGGCGTACTCCGGCAGGGAGCGATGAAAGGCCTGGACCTCGGGATTCGGTGCGGGCGGGCGAAACCCGGGTTCGCAGAAAGGGTTGACTCGCGCGCGCATCAGGTCCGCAGCCCGCCGAGCTCGGCGAGCAGCCCCACACCCTGGGCCTCCGCCTTGCGCAGCACGTGGTGCGCGGCGGCCAGATCCTCCACCGCGATTCCGAGCGATTTGAAGATCGTCACTTCCGAGGGGTTAGTCCGCCCGGCCACGCGACCGAGCAGCACATCGCCGAGCTCACCCAGAATGTGGGCATCGGTAATCGCGCCCTCCTGCCGCGGGATCAGAAAGTCTCCCGCCTCGTGGCGCGCGGATTCCAGCCGGTCCACGAACAAGCGTCCCCGCACCACAGCCCGGGTATCCAGCTCCCGTGCGGTGGGAATGCTCGAGCCAACGGCGTTGAGATGAGCCCCCTCACTCACCCAGTCGCCCAGCACCACCGGCGTCTTGGCCGCGCTGACGGTGCAGATGAGGTCCGCACCTTCCACGGCCTCACGGGGACCAGCCGCAGGCTCGACCAGGATGCCGAGCCGCGTGTTCGCCCAGCGCACGAAGTCGGCCAGCCGACCGGGATGAGGACCAAAGGCGCGGACCCGGCGGAGCGGCCGGACTACCGCCATCGCTTCGAGGTGGCTGCGCGCCTGCACGCCAGTCCCGAGCAGCGCGAGGTCTCCCGCGGCATCCCGCGCGAGCGCCCGAGTGGCGACGCCGCTCACCGCCGCGGTGCGGATCGCCGTGATGCTGCTCGCGTCCAGCACGGCGGTCGGCACGCCGGTGTCGGGATCGAAGAGCAGCACAAGACCCTGATGCGAATCGAGCCGGGTGCCCTCGTTGCCGGGGAAGACGGCGATCGCCTTGAGACCGAGGGCCCCGGGCGCATCGAGCTGGGCCGGCATCACACCAAAGAAGCCCTTGCCGTGAGGAAGCCGGAGCACGCTGCGCAGCGGGAGCTGTGCACCGCCCAGGCTCAGGGTCCGGAGGACCGCGTCCATGACCTCAATGCACTCTCCCATAGGGAGCAGTGCGGTCACCTCGGCCTGGCTCAGTATGCGAACGGGCATTGGACCGGTAAATGTATACATTCCAGCCTGTACGCCCGGGCGCCACCGGTTTATCATGGCCGGGCTGCCCGGAATTGCGAGAATCGGGAGGCATGGCATGGGAAAGCGGAGCGATGCGCTTGCGGATCGAATCGAGCAAGGCGCGGTGTCCCTCGCGACGTATGCCGAGGGTCTGACTGAAGCACAGTGGCGCCAGGTGGTGCCCCCGGACGGGCGAACGGTCGGTGTCATCGTGCATCACGTCGCCAGCGTCTATCCTCTGGAGATCCAGCTCGCCTCCACCCTGGCGGGCGGTATGCCGATCACCGGCGTCACCTGGGCAGCCGTGGCGGAGATGAATGCGGGTCACGCCAAGGACAACGCCTACGTCGGCAGGCAGGA
>DASYTT010000145.1:0-30090 GCA_036002045.1 Gemmatimonadales bacterium | reverse complement strand
TCGTCGCCCTCGTTGTGCCCCCAGCGGCGGTAGCCCACCAGGTCGATGAGCACATCGCGGCGGAACTCCTGGCGATACTGCATCGCGAGGCGCACCGCGGCGAGACAGGCCTCGGCATCATCGGCATTGACGTGAATGATGGGGATGTCGAAGCCCTTGGCGAGATCGCTCGCATGGCGGGTCGAGCGTGCGTCGGCCATGTCCGTGGTGAAGCCCACCTGATTGTTGGTGATCAGGTGCACCGTGCCGCCGACCCGGTAGCCCCGGAGCGCGCTGAGGTTGAGGGTCTCCGCGACGACGCCCTGCCCGGCGAACGCGGCGTCGCCGTGGATCACCACGGGCAGCGCGCAGCAAGGGTCGTGATGGGCCTCGCGGCCGCGGCGCTGCGTCTGCCGGGCGCGGGTATTGCCATCGACCACCGGCCCCACGAATTCCAGGTGGCTGGGATTGTGGGCGAGGGCGACCGTGATGGCCTTGCCGGAGCGCGTCAGGTAGGCCCCTTCCGCGCCGAGGTGATACTTCACGTCACCGGTGCCATCCTCCTCCGCCGCTTGGTCCGCGTCCTCGACCTTCTTGCCGCCCTCGAATTCCGCGAAGATGGTGACGTACGGTCGGCCGACGTTGTGGACCAGGACATTCAGTCGGCCGCGGTGGGCCATGCCCACCACGACCTCGCGCGCGCCGTCGTTGGCGGCGAGCTCGAAGACGAGATCGAGCATGGGAACCAGCAGGTCGACGCCCTCGATCGAGAAACGCTTCTGGCCGAGGTAGGACTTGTGGAGGAAACGCTCGAAGGCCTCGACCGCGATGAGCCGGTCGAGCAGGGCCAGCTTGGCTTCCCGTGCGAGCGGACGACGATGCGTGCCGGTCTCGATCTGTTGGCGCAGCCAGACCCGCTGGCGATGATCGCTCACGTGCTCCACCTCGTACGCGCAGGTGCCGCAGTAGGTGGCCTGCAGGTTCGGGAGCGCCTCGGCGAGGGTGGCGCCGGGCACCGCGACGCGGAGCACGCTGGTGGGAATCCCCGCCATGACCTCGGGAGTGAGGCCGAGCGGGGTGGGATCCAGGGACGGGTCGCCGGAGGCCTCGGTGCCGAGCGGGTCGAGCCGGGCCGCGAGGTGGCCGTGGGTGCGATACGCCTTGATCAAGGCCATCGCGGCGGCGACGTGGTCTAAGTCGGGCAGCGGGGCGGAGGGGCGGAGGGGCAGCGGTGTGGCGGTCGGACTGCCCCTCTGCTCCTCTGCCCCTCTGTCCGCCAGCCCGAACGCCGAGATGATCTCCTCGTAAAACCCCTCGCCTCCCGCGAGCAACAGCTCGACGGTGCGCAGAAACTCTCCCGATTCCGCGCCTTGAATGATGCGATGATCGTAGGTGCTGGTGATGGTCATCACCTTGCTCAGACCGAGCTCGGCGAGCTTCTCGCGGGGAGTGGCGGCGAACTCCGGTGGATAGCTGATTGCTCCGACGGCGATGATGCTGGCCTGGCCCGCCATCAGGCGGGGAACCGACGCCACGGTGCCCAGCCCGCCGGGGTTGGTGAGGGTCATGTTGCCGCCGGCATAATCGTCCGGCATGAGCTGGTTACCCCGCGCCTTCTCGACCAGCCTGTCGTAGCTCGCCTGGAATTCGGCGTATCCCATGCGCTCGGCGTGCTTGAGGATCGGCACGACGAGGCCGCGCGAGCCGTCCTTCCGTTCGATATCCACCGCAAGGCCGAGGTTGATACCGTCGGGGATGACGCGGTGGGGGGCGCCGTCGAGCAGCGCGAAACTGTGCGTCATCACGGGGTGGCGCTTCGCGGCCTGCACCAGCGCCCAGGCGATGAAGTGGGTGAACGATGCCTTCTCGCCCCGGCCCGCGCTCTTGAGCCCGCCATTGAACCGGGTGCGCGCCGCATCGAGGGCGTGCACCGAGATCTCGCGGAAGGTGGTTGCCGTAGGGACGCTGAGGCTGTCCACCATGTTCTGGGCGAGGCGGGCGGCGGGTCCCTTGAGCGGAGTGGTGGCAGGTGGCGGGTGGCTGGTGGCGGGTGAGATTGCAGGAGTGGCGGTAGCACCATCGCCGCCATTTCCTGCGACCTGCGACCTGCCACCTGCCACCTGCCCTTGGCCACCTGCCACCTGCGACCTGCCACCTGCCACCTGGTCGATTCCGACTCGACCGCTGTCAAACAGCTCCCGCCACTCCGGCGTCACCGAATTCGGATCGCGGAGATACTCCTCATACAATGCCTGAGCGAAGCCGGCATTGGCGGTTTCGAACACGTTGGGATCGGACGGGCGCACCATGGCTCGAAGATAATATCCGCTGGTGTCTGGCACTTCACCGCAGCGCAGGATAGCTTGGCCTTCGAGGAGGAGAACGTGCCGACGCTGCGCGATTTTCTCGCTGAATCAGACATTCTGCTGGACCTGCAAGGGGCCAGTAAGGATCATGCCCTCGTCGAGCTGATCGCACGGCTCGGCGTGGGCGCCGATAATGGCGGCCTGCTGCTCCGCATCTTGCAGCGGCGGGAAAGTCTCGGCTCGACCGGCATCGGGCGCGGCGTCGCCATTCCTCATTGCCGGACCCAGCTGGTGTCGCGGCTCCGGGTGGTGTTCGGAAGACAAGCGGGCGGGATTCCCTGGGATGCCGTTGATGGCCAGCCGGTCAAGTACATCTTCCTGCTCGCGGCGCCGCCCATTGAAGTGTCCAACGATTATCTGCCCGTGCTGGGCCGCATCGCGGAATTGGTGAAGGAGCCCAGTGTTCCCGAGCGACTGAGCCAAGTACAAACTCCTGCCGAGTTTCTCGCCTTGCTCGAAGAACGCCGCGTGTAGGACCGCTCAATGCCCTTCCGCCGCCAGCAGCGCGGCGACCGTGGCCCGAGCCGCTTCGCCCCGGTCGCGGGTTTCGGTGTCGAGATGGATCCGGCGAGACAGCACGTCGGCGGTAGTGCAGGCAAACTCGCGCTGGACCGCAAAGACGACCTGTGCAGCGATGGCGGGATGCTCCGGATGCAGCGGCCGAAGCAACTCGGGCCGTTGCCGACACAGGGTGTAGAGTGCGGGGGTCTCGGCGCCGTACTGTTTGAGCAAGTGAGCCACCGCTGGCTCGGAGAGTCCCAGCTCGAGTCCCGCTGCCTGAAATCCGTCGGCGAGCGCCTCTCCGCCGGGAAAGGGAGTGCTGTCGCTCAAGGCGCGCCCGCTCGTTCCGCTGGCTCCCAGCTCGCGCAGCGCGCGGTCTACCATCTCCCTGGCCATGAGGCGGAATGTGGTGAGCTTACCGCCCGCAATGCTGAGCATGCCCAAGGGGCCCCGCACGATGCGATGCTCGCGGGAGAGCAGCGAGGGCGACGTCTCGGGGCTGTCCGCGAGCAGTGGACGCAGCCCGGCCCAGCTCGCCACCACGTCCGCTTCGGTGAGCCGGGCACCGGGGTACATCGCGTTGGCGGAGCGCAGCAGGTAAAGGAAGTCCGCCTGATCCGGCTGCGCGGCGTCGGGGTCGGGCGCGGCGTCGGTGTCGGTGGTGCCGATGTACGTCCACTGCTCCCAGGGCAGAATGAACATCACCCGCCGGTCGAGCGGTGTGGCAAAGATGACGGCGTGGCGATTCCCAATGCGGCGACGCGGCACGACGATGTGGCTCCCCTTGGTGGGGCGCAGCAGCGGCGCAGCTGCGGGATCCTCGAGACGCCGGATCGCGTCGCTCCAGGGTCCGCCGGCGTTGAGGACCAGGCGCGCCCGGGTCTCGCCCTCTATTCCGCTGTGCTCGTCGCGGAGCCGCGCCCCGCTGACCCGGTCTCCCTCGCGAATCAGCGCGGTGACACGGGTATAATTGGCGACCCTGGCACCCGCGGCGGCGGCGGCCCGAATGACGGCGAGGGTCAGGCGGGCATCGTCGCACTGCGCGTCATAGTACAGCGCGCCGCCGCGCAGTCCCGGTTCGCGGAGCAGGGGCTCGAGCTCCAGCAGGGCTCGCTTGCCCAGCGTGTGGTGGCGGCGCACATTACCCCTTCCGGCGAGCAAGTCGTACAGGGTCAGACCGAGACGGACTTTCCAGCCTGGGACCCGGTCGCCGCGATAGAACGGAAGCACGAAAGGGAGGGGCCGAACCAGGTGGGGGGCGAGGCGGCGCAGCACCGCGCGTTCTCGCAACGACTCCAGCACCAGGCGCAGCTGGCCCTGCTCGAGGTAGCGAAGCCCGCCGTGAATCAGGCGGCTCGAGCGCGAACTGGTTCCCGACCCGAAGTCGCGCGCCTCCACCAGCGCGACCCGGAGCCCCCGCAACGCGGCGTCGCGCGCAATGCCGGCGCCGGTGATCCCGCCGCCGATGACCAACAGATCGGAGTGCTCGGTGTCCAGGTCTCGGAGCGAGGCACGAACCCAAGGAGTCATGTGCTAGGAGTCTACTCCGACTCGTCCGATGCCACCGAGCTGGAGCGGCCGAGCAGCTGGTTTGCCTGGCACGCTTCCCGGATCCGGCAGGGGAGCCGGGTGCTCGACCTGGCGTGCGGCACCGGCCGGCACGCGCTGGCCGCCGCGGCGCTCGGAGCGTCGGTAACCGCGATCGACAAGGATGAGGCCAGCCTGGAGATCGGGCGCAAGGAAGCCAAGGTGCGCGGGCTGGAAGTCGCCTGGAAGCGGCTGGATCTCGAGGGCGAATGGCCCGAGCTGGGGAGCTTCGATGCAGTCCTGGTATTCAACTATCTGGATCGCGCGCGGATGCCCAACATCCTCGCGGCGGTCGCGCCCGGGGGCTATCTGCTCGCGGAGACGTTTCTCGAGTCCCAGAAGGCGTTTGGCTGGGGTCCGTCCAGCGATGAGCATCTGCTCCGCTCGGGCGAGCTCAACGCGCTGGTGGCGCCGCTTGTGGTGATCCATGGGCGGGAGGCAATCGAGGCGGTGGACAACGCACGCTGGAGCGCGATGGCGAGCGTGCTGGCGCAGAGAAAGTAAGGGCGTGAACAGTGCACGGTGAACGGTCAACGGGACCGAGTACCGCTCCCGGTCGTCGGCCCGTGGTTGTTGCGGGGCTGCGCACCCCTTTCGCGCGCAGCGGCACCGTCTTCCGTGAGGTTCCCGCCGTCCAGCTGGCTCGCCAGGTGGCGCGCGAGCTGCTCTACCGCTCCAATCTGGCCGGGGAAGTCGTCGACGAAGTTATCTTCGGTCAGGTAATCCCGTCGGTGCTGGTGCCCAACGTCGCGCGGGAAGTGGCGCTGCTGCCCCAGTTTCCGCGGACTATTCCCGCGTATAGCCTGAACCGCGCCTGCGCCTCGGCTGGTCAAGCAATCACCAATGCCCACGATCAAATCCTGCTGGGCCACGCCGGAGTGATTCTGGCGGGCGGTGTAGAATCGCTCTCCGATATCCCGATTCTCCATTCGAAGCGGATGAGCCAGGTGCTGGTGGCTGCAGGTAAAGCGAGGTCGCTGGGTCAGCGGATCCGCCTCTTCGCCTCCATCCGGCCGAAAGACCTGGTGCCGGTAGCACCCGCGATCGCCGAACCTTCCACTGGCGAATCGATGGGCCAGTCCGCTGAAAAGATGGCCAAAGAGAACGGGATCTCGCGCGACGCGCAGGATCGTCTGGCGCTCATGAGTCATCAGCGGGCGGCGGCTGCTACGGCCGACCTCCGCCTTACGGCGGAGATCGCGCCCTGGTTTGGCGGGGCCGGGATGGAGGAAATCGTCACCAGCGACAACGGGATCCGAACCGACACAAGTCTCGACGCCCTGACGCAACTCAAGCCGGTGTTCGACCGGCGGTACGGCTCGGTGACGGCCGGAAACTCCTCGCCGCTCACCGACGGGGCCGCCGCCGTGCTCCTGATGGCGGAGGAGAAGGCGCGCGCGCTCGGCTACCGACAGCTCGTCGCGATCCGGAGTTATGCCGTTGCGGCGGTGGATCCCGGCTGGCAGTTGCTCATGGGTCCCGCGTATGCAGTCCCGACGGCGCTCG
This sequence comes from Gemmatimonadales bacterium, assembly GCA_036002045.1. Taxonomy (GTDB): domain Bacteria; phylum Gemmatimonadota; class Gemmatimonadetes; order Gemmatimonadales; family GWC2-71-9; genus JABFSM01. The sequence continues at coordinate 24,151 of DASYTT010000145.1, read as the reverse complement.
ACCGGGCCGGAATCGGCTGGGGTGAGCTCGGGCTGCTGGAAATCCACGAGGCCTTCGCTGCACAGGTGCTCTCGAATGCGCAGGCCTGGGCGTCAAAGAGCTGGGCGGAACGGCTGGGCAGGTCGGGACCGCTCGGCGAGGTGAATTGGGAACGTACCAACGTGATGGGCGGCTCGATCGCGATCGGGCATCCCTTCGGCGCCACGGGCGCGCGGCTGGTGACCACGCTCGCGAACGAGATGGTGCGGCGCCAGGTGCAGTTCGGGCTGATCTCGATCTGTGCGCAGGGGGGGATGGGCTTAGCGATGATTCTGGAGAACGTTAGCCGGTAAAAGGTGGCAGGGGGCAGGTTGCAGATAGGTGGCAGGTCACGATACCACCTATCTGCGACCTGCGACCTGCGACCTGCCACCTCGGAGCAACTTTGCCTGCATTTACGCTCGGTCTAACCGACGGAATCGCCCTGCTGACCCTTGATGTCCCGGGTGAGCCCGTCAACGCCCTTGGCACTTCTGTCATCGGTGAGCTCGAGGCCTTGCTGGCGCAGATCGCAGCGGATCCCGCGGCGCGCGCCGTGGTGCTCATCTCGGGCAAACCGGACACCTTCGTTGCCGGTGCGGACATCGAGGAGTTCAAGCAGATCATCACGGCGGACCAGGGCGAGGCGATGGCGCGCGCCGGCCAGGAGATGATCAACCGGCTGGAACGCTTTCCGAAGCCTATCGTGGTGGCGATTCACGGTGCCTGTGTCGGGCTCGGATGCGAGCTCTCTCTCGCCTGTGCCTGGCGAGTCGCAAGCGACTCTTCCAAGACGGTGATCGGGCTGCCGGAAGTGCAGCTCGGCATCCTGCCGGCAGCGGGCGGGTGCCAGCGGCTGCCGCGACTGCTCGGAGTGCGGGCGGCGCTCGACATCATCCTCGCGGGCAAAACCGAGCGGGCGGCGAAGGCGTTCAAGCTCGGGCTGGTGGACGAGCTCGTGCCCCAGAGCATTCTGCGGAGTACGGCGCTCGCCGCGGCGGACCGCATCGCCCGGCACGGCCCAGCGGACCGGCCCAAGCGCGGGAGTCTGCTGCTCGAACGCAACCCGTTCGGCCGCCGCATCGTGTACCGACAAGCCCGCAAACAGGTGCTCAAGAAGACCGGCGGCAACTACCCCGCGCCGCTCGCCGCGCTCGAGGCGGTGCGGACGGGGTTGGAGCAGGGGATGGAAGCGGGGCTGCGCCACGAAGCGAGGCTGTTCGGCGAGCTCGCGGTGGGAGGGGTCTCCCGCAACCTGGTGCGCATCTTCTTCGCGACCAATGCGCTCAAGAAGGACGACGGGGTGGCCGGCGGCGAGCCCGCCGATCCGGTGCGCCTGCTCGGCATCATCGGGTCCGGCTTCATGGGCTCGGGGATCGCGGGGACCGCGGTGACGCAGGCGGGTGTCGAAGTCCGGCTGAAGGACGCCGAGCTGGCGAGGGTCGGGAAGGGGCTCCATGCGGCGACCGACATTCTGCGCGGTCAGCTCATCCGTCGTCGCATCTCGAAGCACGACTACGAGCGCAAGGCCGCCTTGCTCACCGGCTCCGGAGACTGGCGGGGCTTCGAGCGTGCGGATCTGGTGATCGAGGCCGTCTTCGAGGACCTGGCCGTGAAGCGCCAGGTGCTGGCGGAAACAGAAGCGATCGTGCGGCCCGAAGCCGTCCTGGCGAGCAATACCTCCACCATCCCCATCGCGAGCATCGCCGAGGGAACCCACCATCCCGAGCGCGTGCTGGGGATGCATTTCTTCTCGCCGGTGGACCGGATGCCGCTGGTCGAGGTGATTCCGGCGGCGCATACCGCACCGCGAGCCATCGCGACTGCGGTGCGCTTCGGCCGCCGCATGGGCAAGACCGTGATCGTCGTGGCGGACCGGCCCGGGTTCTGGGTCAATCGCATCCTGTCGCCCTATCTCAACGAGGCCGGATTACTGCTCATTGAAGGCACCCCGATTGAACTGATCGACGGGAGTATGACGCGATTCGGATTTCCAGTCGGGCCGATCGCGCTGCTGGACGAAGTGGGCATCGACGTCGCCCATAAGGCGAGCGGGGTGATGCTCGCGGCGTTCGGCGAGCGGATGCAACCCGCCACCGCGGTTGCGGAGATGGTGGCGGCCGGACGGCTCGGGCGGAAAGTGGGGAAGGGCTTCTATCTCTACCACTCAGGTCACAAGACCGAGCCGGATCCTGCCGTCTACAAGCTGCTCGGCGTGACCCCGCTTGCATCGGTGGATCCGGCGGAAGTCGAGCGGCGGCTGGTGTACATCCTGCTCAACGAAGCGGCGCTCGCGCTGGCTGAGGCCGTGGTGCGCTCGCCGCGGGATGGCGATCTCGGCGCGATCTACGGGATCGGGTATCCCCCCTTTCGCGGGGGCCCGCTTCGGTACCTCGATTCTCTCGGCGCGGCCGAGGTCGTCCGCACTCTCGCCGCACTCGAGCAAGCGTACGGGCCGCGCTTTACGCCGGCGCCGGCGCTGGTGGAGCTGGCGCGGAGCGGCGGGCGCTATTACCCGGACTAAGCCATCAGCTATTCAGGGACACCAAGGAGATCGCCCGATGCGTCGAACTGCTTCGACTGGCGTGCTCGCCGCGCTCGCGCTGGCCTCATCGCTCGCTGCGCAGGGCGCGGGACTCAATCCTCGCTTTCCCACCGACGACGCCGTGCTCCGGAGCATCTGGGTCGAGGGCATGGAACGCTCGCAGGCCATGACGCTGATGCAGGTGCTGAGCGACTCCATTGGTCCGCGCCTGGTGGGCACGCCGAACTCGCTCGCTGGCCAGGAATGGATCAAGGGCATCTACGCCCGATGGGGGATGACCGCGCGCAGCGAGCGGTATGGCACGTGGGCCGGCTGGCGGCGCGGCCCGACCCAGCTCGAACTGGTCGCGCCGCGGGTTAGGAGCCTGGAGGCCACCATGCTGGGCTGGAGTCCCGGGACCAAGGGCAAACCCGTGCAGGGAGGCACCGTGATCCTGGCTGATCCGCGGGACTCCGTCGCCTTCGCGGGCTGGCTGCGCCAGGTCAAGGGCAAATACGTGCTGGCGTCCCCCCCTCAGCCCGTCTGCCGCCCTGATTCGAGCTACCTGCGCTGGGCCGGTGCGGATGCGTTCGAGGCGCTGAACCGGGAGCGCGCCGCAATCCGCACTGCCTGGCAGGGTCGCTCGGCTACTTCCGGCACCGTGGGGAGAGTGCTCGCCAAGCGCTTGGAGGACGCCGGCGCGCTCGGCGTCATCAGCTCGGAATGGACCGGCGGCTGGGGCGTCACCCGGATCTTCCAGGCTCGAACGCGGCTGGTGCCCACGGTGGGGGTGAGCTGCGAAGATTACGGGCTCCTGTATCGGCTCACCGAGCGAAACCAGGGACCGCTCGTGCGGCTCAGCGCCGAGTCCGAGGCGCTGGGGGAAGTCCCGGTCTTTAACGTCATCGGGGAAATCAGGGGCAGTGCTAAGCCGAATGAGTACGTGTTGCTCTCCGCCCACTTCGATTCCTGGGATGGCGGCTCCGGATCGACTGACAACGGAACCGGCACGATCACCATGCTCGAGGCGATGCGGATTCTCAAGGCGACTTATCCGACGCCGAAGCGCACGATCCTGGTCGGTCACTGGAACAGCGAGGAGCTGGGGCTGATTGGATCGCGCGCCTTCGCGGAAGATCACCCCGAGGTCGTGCAGGGTCTGCAGGCCCAGTTCAATCAAGACAATGGAACCGGCAGGATCATGAATGTGGGGGCGGCAGGGCTCATCGACGCGGGTGCCCATATCGCGTCCTGGTTCAGCCGACTGCCCGTCGAGCTAACGCAGGGCGTTCAGTTCTCCTTCCCTGGCCAACCCGCGGGCGGCGGCTCTGACAACGCCTCCTTCGCGTGTTCCGGCGCGCCAGGTTTCGGACTGGGCTCCGAGGGCGCCGACTACGGCACGTACACTTGGCACACCGGTCGCGACACCTACGACAAAGTGATCGAGCCCAACCTGAAGCGGAACGCCACCCTTACCGCCATGCTCGCCTATCTCGCCTCCGAGGATCCTGAATCGGTTCCCCGGGAACGCCGGCTTCCGGGCATGACGGCGACCGGTCAGCCCGGGAGTTGGCCGACGTGCGGCAAGGCGCAGCGGAGCTCACAGGAGCCAGGCCGGTAGCACTGTTCGTTTGTGGGACGAAAGAATCCCACGGACGGACATCCTTCGCCTGGTCCTGCATGGTAACCTCTTCTATCCACGTGATTTACGGATAAGGATCCTGCGGCACGACTCTTCCCTTAGGGTGGGTCTCGAAGTGGTAAGTTGACCCCTGATCCGTGGCGTCATGGACATCAAGCGCGAACCGCAGAAGAACTACAAGAAGTGGGTGCTGATCGGGGTGGGGGTTGTGAGCCTGGTCGGCATCACGGTCGCGCTGATGAGCCTCAAACCGGCCGCGCCCACCGTCGATGGCGGCACCATCTATACCGATACCGTGGAACAGGGCGAGATGGTGCTCGAGGTCCGTGGCCCTGGCACCCTGGTTCCGGAGGACACCCGGTTCATCACGGCGGTCACCAATGGGCGGGTGGAGAAGATCCACCTGCTTCCCGGCACCACCCCCGTCGAGCCGGAGACGATCATTCTCGAGCTGGTCAATCCCGACGTCGAGATTCAGACCCTCAACGCCGACCGGCAGCTCACCGATGCCCAGTCGCAGCTGGTGCAGCTGCGGACGAACCTCGCGACCAATCGGCTGACCCAGGCCTCGGCGGTTGCGGATATTCGGTCCCAGTATCTGGATGCGAAGCGGAGAGCCGAGGCGGGCGCTGAGCTGCTCAAACAGGGGCTCATCATTCCACTGGACCAGAAGCAGGCACAGGACCGCGCCGATGCGCTCGAAAAGCGCCTCGAGCTCGAGGAAGAGCGTCTCAAGCTCCTCACCCAGACCATCGACGAGCAGATCAAGGTGCAGGAAGAGCAGGTTGGACGGCTCCGCTCGATCGCGCAGTTCCAGCACGGGCTCAAGGCTTCGATGGTGGTACGGGCCGGCATCCATGGCGTCCTGCGGGAGGTTCCGCTGCAGAGCGGTCAATACGCGACGGCGGGGACTACCCTCGCTCGCATCGATCCGGTCCCGCTCCGGCTCAAGGCGGAGCTCCGGGTTCCCGAGAATCAAGCCAAGGACATCGTGATCGGTCAGAAGGCGATGATCGACACCCGCAACGGCATTGCCCCGGGGCACGTCAGCCGGATCGATCCGGCCTCCTCGGCCGGAACGGTGAAGGTCGACGTCGCGCTGGACGGAACCCCGCCGGCGGGGGCTCGCAGCGATTTGAGTGTGGACGGTGTCATAGAGATAGCCCGGCTCAAGAATGTGCTGTTCACGGGGCGGCCCGCGTATGGCCAGCCCGATGCGACGATCGGCGTCTTCAAGCTGGTGGACAACGGGAAGTACGCGCAGCTGGTGACCGTGCGGCTCGGCCGGACTTCGGTGACGAGCGTCGAAATCAAGGAAGGACTCGCTCCCGGCGACGTGGTGATTCTGTCGGATATGTCGCGCTGGGAAAACGTCGATCGTGTGCGAATCAAATAGCAACTACCAACCAAGGACGTGAGCATGTCTACCGCCCCCGGCGAAACCCTCATCAAGCTCGAAGGCATCAAGAAGATCTTCTATACCGACGAGCTCGAGACCCACGCGCTGTCCGACATCCACCTGCAGATCCTCAAGGGGGAGTACGTCTCGATTTCCGGCCCCTCGGGCTGCGGGAAGACGACCTTGCTCTCGATTCTCGGGTTGCTCGACACGCCGAGTGGGGGGACCTACACGCTGGCCGGGCATTCCGTGGAGAGCCTGACGCCTTCGGAGCGCGCCCGGGTCAGGAACCGCCAGATCGGGTTCATCTTCCAGGCCTTCAATCTGATCGGCGACCTCACGGTGTATGAGAACGTGGAGTTGCCGCTCACCTATCGCGGGATGCCGGGGTCCGAGCGGCAGCAACGAGTGACCAGCGCGCTCGAGCGGGTCGGCATGGCGCACCGGATGAAGCACTATCCCTCCCAGCTCTCCGGCGGCCAGCAGCAGCGGGTCGCGGTGGCACGCGCTGTCGCGGGCGAGCCGGCCATCCTGCTTGCGGACGAGCCGACCGGAAACCTCGATTCCCAGAATGGCGAGGCGGTGATGGAGCTGCTCCGCGAGCTGCATCGCGGCGGCGCCACGATCTGCATGGTCACCCACGATCCCCGTTACGCGCGCTGGGCGGACCGTGAAGTCAAACTCTTCGATGGCAAGGTCGTCGAAGAGGAAGCGGCGACCCGGTAGGCTATCGGCGGTTGACTACTGGCTATTGGCTATTGGTGGTTAGGCGTTCCGATAGCCGATAGCCCATAGCCAATAGCCCACCGCAACCATGCGCCTCCTTACCGAGCTCCACCAGGCCGCCCGCTCCCTGGCGCGCGCGCCCGTCCTCGCGATGGTGGCGGTGCTCTCGCTGGGGCTCGGGATCGGCGCCAACGCCACCATCTTCAGCTTCGTCAACGGCATTCTCTTTCGGCCGCTGCCGTTCGAGCAACCGCACCAGCTGGTCGACGTGAGCGAGCACAACCCTGAGCAGCTCTGCGCCGGCTGCGCGGTCGGCACCTCATGGCCAACGCTGCAGCTGTGGCGAGCCGCCGCCGGGAGTTTCAGCGCCCTGGGCGCCTACCGCGAGAGTGGTTATACCGTGGCTGGGGAGCAGGAACCCGAGCGGGTCGGCGGCGCGTTAGTCAGCGCGAATCTCTTTCCGCTGCTCGGCGTGCATCCCGTATTGGGACGGTTGCTGACAGAAGTTGACGATCGCCCCGGCGCGCCGCCGGTGGTTCTGCTTGGCCACGGACTCTGGATGCGGCGCTTCGGAGGGGACAGTGGCCTGCTGGGCAGGACGGTGCGGGTGAACGGGGTGCCTCGCACCGTCGTCGGCCTCATGCCTCCGGGCTTCCGCTTCCCCGAGTTTGCGTCGCTCTGGCTGCCTCTCGCACCCGAGGTGCAGACCATGCCTGTAGGCGACCGCTCGCTCGGGGCGATCGGCCGGCTGGGGCCCGGCATCACCCTGGCAGCCGCCGCCCTCGAGATGCGCGGGATTGCCGGAAGATTGGCCGCGGAGCGGCCCGCTGAGTACCAAGGCTGGACCGATCGGGTTTCACCGCTGCGCCAGGACCTGGCCGATGATACCAGCACCCAGGGCTTTCTCTTGGCGCTCGCGGCATCGGGGTTCGTGCTGCTGATCGCCTGCGCCAATCTGGCCAATCTCTTCCTCGCGCGGGCCACCTCGCGGGCACGCGAGCTCGCGGTGCGCGTAGCGCTCGGTGCGAGCCGGGGCCGGATTGCCGGCCAGGTGCTCACGGAATCCCTGCTGCTGGGTCTGCTCGGCGGGCTCTTCGGCCTGGTGCTCTCCCTCTGGGGGGTGCGCCTGCTGAGCGGGCTCATCAATGCCGAGATTCCCTTCTGGATCCGGCTGGGCGCCGACTGGCGGCTCTTGCTCTATACCTTCTTGCTCTCTCTCGCAGTCGGTGCCGCGTTCGGCGTCGTGCCGGCGATCCGCGCCTCGCGCATCGATCTCAACGAAACGCTCAAGACGGGAAGTCTGGGAGCCACGGCGGGCCGGCGGGACAGCCGGATCCGTGGCGCGCTCGCCGTCGCCCAGATCGCGCTCGCCATCGTGCTGTTGGCCGGCGCCGGTGTGCTGGTCAAATCGTTTCTCATCATGCGGCGGACCGATAACCTGGGCTACAACCCCGGGGGGGTGCTCACCGCTCGGGTCGAGCTGCAAGCGCCGCGCTACCAGGAACCCGCCGAGGTGCGGCAACTCTCGGACCAGCTGCTCGAGCGGCTCGCGGTGCAGCCGATGGTCGAGGCGGTTGCGGTCGAGCACTCGCTGTTGCTCAACAGCTTTAGGGGAGACACCACCATCGTGCGGCTCGAGGGAGCAGCCGAAGCAGTCCCGCTGCACCGCGGTCTCGGACATGGCGCTGCGGTGACTCCAGAATACTTCCGCGTGCTCGAGATTCCCGTGCTGAGCGGCCGAGCGATCAGTGCGGTGGACGGTCCTGCCGCACCAGGCGTGGTGGTCGTGAACCGCCAGGCCGGAAGCCTGCTCTGGCCCGCCGAGCAGCCCATTGGCAAGCGGCTGCGCATCGGCGGCGGCCCCTGGCTTACGGTGGTTGGAGTCGTGGGCGACGTGGTCGGCAGCCCCTTCGCCCGCGGCAATTCCCCCATGCTCTACAGCTCCGCCGCGCAAAGCTCGGAACGGGGGTTTCGCCTGCTGATCCGCTATCACGGCGATCCGACCTCGCTCGCAACCACTCTCAAGGCCGTCGCGCGTACCATCGACGCCGATGAACCGGTCGAGGACGTGATGACATTGCCGGAGAGTCTCGCACGCTGGGTGTCACCGGTGCGTTTCATGGTGCAGCTGCTCGGAGTGCTGAGCGGGATCGCGCTTGCCCTCGCCGCCTTCGGCATTTACGGCGTCATGTCCTACCTGGTGGCCCGTCGCACCCGGGAGCTGGGCATTCGGATGGCACTCGGCGCCGAAGCCGCGCAGCTCAGACGCTACGTCATTCGACGGGCCCTCCGGCTGGCGCTGTTCGGCGTGCTGATCGGGCTCCCGGCGGCGTTCGGCCTTACCCGTGTGCTGCGCCGGGTGCTCTCGATGGTGACCCCGAGCGATCCGCTTGTTTTCGCCCTGGTGGCGGTCCTGCTCGCCGGAATTGCGCTGGCCGCCAGCTGGGCTCCGGCGCGGCGGGCGACGCGGGTGGATCCGTTGGTAGCGCTTCGGGCAGAGTGATGGCTCACCGGGGGGATCAGGGAGTTAGTGGGGGGCCTTGTTCGTGATGGCGGCGCGGAGGTTAGTTCCCTGATTCCCAGGCTCCCTGACTCTCTGGTTTCCTAGTCCAATGATCGAACTCCAGAACGTCGAAAAGTTCTTCCAGACCGGCCCGACTCGCACCTGGGTCCTGCGCCAGATCACGCTCTCGATTGCGGAGGGCGAGTTCGTCACGATCATGGGGCCGAGCGGGGCGGGGAAGTCGACCTTGCTCGGCATTCTGGGGATGTTGGATGCGGGCTGGAGCGGGAGCTATGCGTTTCAGGGCTATCCAGTGCATCAACTGAAAGCCAAGCAGCGCGCCGAGCTCAACCGCCAATCGATCGGGTTCGTCTTCCAGCAGTATCACCTGATCGACGACCTGACCGTCTACGAGAACATCGAAACGCCGCTCTCCTACCGCGACGTGCCCAAGGGTGAGCGCCAGGCGATGGTGGCGGACATCCTCGACCGTTTCCAGATCGTGGGCAAGAAGGATTTGTATCCCAATCAGTTGTCGGGCGGACAGCAGCAGCTGGTCGGCGTCGCGCGGGCCGTGGTGGCCAAGCCGAAGCTGATCCTGGCCGACGAGCCTACGGGAAACCTGCACTCCGCGCAGGCGCGGGAGATCATGGAGCTCTTCCGCGGCCTCAATCGGGAGGGGACGACGATCGTGCAGGTGACGCATTCCGAAGAGAACGCGAAGTTCAGCCGGAGGATCGTGAATCTGAAGGATGGATGGATGGTGACGGACTAGCCCCCAGCTCCCAATCGCTTGCCCCAGCCGCTCGTAGTAATCGCCGACGATCAGGCCGACATCGTCGAAGCCCTTCGCCTGTTGCTCAAGGCCGAAGGCTATCGCACCGTGACGGCAAACGTGCCTGAGGGTGTGCTCGCCTTGCTCGAGAAGGAACAGGCCGACGCGGCGCTGATCGACCTCAACTACACGCGCGACACCACGTCGGGCCGCGAGGGGATGGATCTGCTCTCCCGCGTCCGCGCAGTGGACCCGACCCTTCCCGTGATCGTGATGACCGCCTGGGGCAGTGTCGAGAAGGCGGTCGACGCCATGCGGCTTGGTGCGCGTGACTTCATCGAGAAGCCGTGGGACAATGCCCGGCTGCTCACCACCCTGCGTACCCAGGTGGAGCTCGGCCGCGCGCTCCGGGTCACCCAGCGGCTCGAGCAGGAGAATCAGCTGCTGCGCAAGAGCGGGCTGCCCGACCTGATCGCGGAGTCGCCCGCGATGCGTCCCGTGCTCGAGCTGATGGAGCGAATCGCGCCGAGCGACGCCAATGTCCTCGTCACCGGAGAGCACGGCACGGGAAAGGAAGTGGTAGCGCGCTGGATTCACGGCGCGAGCCGCCGGAGCGAAAAATCCCTCGTCGTGGTCAACGTTGGCGGGCTCTCCGAAGGCGTGTTCGAGAGCGAGCTCTTCGGCCACGTGCGCGGCGCCTTCACCGACGCCAAGACGGATCGCGCGGGGCGGTTTGAGCTGGCCGACGGGGGCACGCTTTTTCTCGACGAGATCGCCAACATCGCCCTGGCGCAGCAGGCCCGGCTGCTCCGGGTGCTCCAGACCGGAGAGCTCGAGCGGGTCGGCTCCTCGCAGACCCGCCGGGTGGACGTGCGGCTGATCGCCGCGACCAATGCCGACTTGCGCGCGGAGGTCGCGTCCGGGCGCTTCCGGGAAGATCTGCTGTTCCGGCTCAACACGATCGAGATCCGGCTCCCGCCGCTGCGGGAGCGCCGGGAAGACATTCTTCCTCTGGCGCAGTATTTCCTGAAACGCCATGCCACGCGCTACGGGATGGATCGTTCCGGCTTTTCCGACGCCGCGCTCCACGAGCTGCGCGCCTACGACTGGCCGGGCAACGTGCGCGAGCTGGATCATGCCGTCGAGCGCGCGGTGCTGCTCGCGCGGCTGCCGACGCTGCAGGCCGAAGATCTCGGACTCGCCGCCCCTGTGGTCCGCGGGCCGGCGGCACTTTCCGATACGAGCCTGGAAGCGCTGGAGCGCGAGGCGATCCGCCAGGCCCTGGCCCGCAACGACGGCAACGTGAGCCTCGCCGCCAAGGCGCTGGGCCTCTCCCGGAGTGCGTTGTACCGCCGGCTTCAGCGCTATGGGCTGTAACAGAGGGAGGTGAGAGTGAGAGGTAAGAGGGAAACACCCTCTCACTTCTTACCTCTCACTTCTTACCTTTCAAGAGATGAAGCTTTCCCACGACCGTCGCATCCTCCTCCTCGCGCTGCTCGCGGGGCTGCCGGCGCTGCTCGCTACCACGGTGCTGCTCTGGCTCGCGCCGATCTCCGATCTCCTGCGCGGCACCATCCTCGGCGGCCTGGTCATTGCCTGGCTGAGCGTCGCGCGCGCCGCGCAGCTCCGGGTCATTCGCCCCCTCCAGGTCATTGCCAATCTGCTGGCCGGGTTGCGCGAGGGACATTTCACCCTGCGCGCCCGCGAAGAGGAGAGCGACGATGTGCTGGGCGCGGTGCGCCGCGAGGTCAACACCCTGCAGGAGACCCTCAAGGAACAGCGCCTCGGCGCCCTCGAAGCGGACGCGTTGCTCCGCCGCGTCATGGAGGAGATCGACGTCGCGGTCTTCGCGTTCGACGCCGGGCGGGCGCTCCGGCTGGTCAATCGCGCGGGTGAGCGTCTGCTGGGCCAGCCGGCTGAGCGGCTGATCGGCCGGACCGCGGTGCAGCTCGGGCTCGAGCAGACCCTCGAAGGTGAGACGCCGCGCATTCTCGAGCTGGTGGTGCCGGGCGCGGCTACCGGGAAGTGGGAAGTGCGCCGGCGGCCTTTTCGCCAGGGCGGCCTGCCGCTCGACATGGTGGTGCTCGCCGATATCAGCCGCGTGTTACGGTCGGAGGAGCGCCAGGTCTGGCAGCGCCTGGTGCGGGTGCTCTCGCACGAGATCAATAACTCGCTTGCGCCGATCAAGTCGCTCTCCGGGACCATGACCAGCCTGCTGGACCGCGTGCCGCGGGCCGCGGACTGGGAGAGCGACCTCCGCAAGGGGCTCGAGGTGATCGGCGCACGGGCCGATGCGCTCAACCGTTTCATGGCGTCCTACGCGCGGCTGGCCAAGCTGCCGCCGCCGACGCTCGCTCCACTCGACGTGGGCGACTGGGTGCGGCGCGCGATCCAATTGGAGAGCCGGATCCCGGTACGGCTGATCGAAGGACCCTCGCTGTCCATCCGGGCCGACGGCGATCAGCTCGATCAGGTGCTCATCAACCTGCTGACCAACGCGGTGGAAGCGGCGCAGGAAACCGGCGGGGGCGTCGAAGTCTCCTGGACGGCCCAGGATGGCACGGTGGAGGTCGAAGTCCGCGACGAGGGTCCCGGACTGCCGTCGCCCGGCAACCTCTTTGTACCGTTCTTCACCACCAAGCCGAGCGGATCGGGCATCGGCCTGGTGTTCTGCCGCCAGGTCGTCGAGGCACACGGCGGGGGGATCACGCTGCGCAATCGCAGCGATCGCAAGGGCTGCGTGGCTCGACTGCGGCTGCCCAGGGAGGCGTAGTGGATCCCGAGGTGACCCTCGGCGGCTATCTGCTGAAGCACGAGCGCGCGCCGGCGTTCGGCGGCAGCGACGGCGAAGCCTATTCCGTCGCCATCTGGGTAGATGACGCGCCCGACGAGCGAGGCCGCTACGGTGCGTCGCTGCTCTTCGTACGCTGGAACACGAGCGGTGATCGCCCCATGGGCACAGTCGAATCGCCCACGCTTGCGTGGGGCCGCTCGCCCGAGGAGGCGGACGAGCGGGTGCGGCGGCTTTCGCTCTACGACGTGAAGGCCGCGCTCGATGCCGCCATCGCAGCGCGTCCGGAAGATTGGTGAGCCCGCTGAACGGCCTGGTGCTGGCGCGCGAAGGGGGCCGGTTCAGGATCGCCACCGAGCGCGGCGAGGTGGCCGCCGTATTGCGCGGCAAGGCCCGGCGGGATGCCTATGATCGCGTGGTAGTGGGCGACCGCGTGACCCTGGACGACGGCGGAGAGCGCGGCATCTACGGTATTACCGGGGTGGAGCCCCGCCGCAACCTGCTGGAGCGACGTACCCCGCTCGGCCGCGGTAATCGTCCGGTCGCCGCGAATCTCGATCGCGTCTTCGTCGTCACGGCGGTCGCCGATCCCGCGCCGGTGCCGCAGCTCATCGACCGGCTCTGCGCCATCGCCGAGGCCAACGAGATCCCCGTGGCCATTGTGCTCAACAAGATCGATCTCGATCCGGGCACTGCGCTGGCGGAACGCTACCTCCGCGCGGGGTATGCCGTTCATCGCATCAGCGCCAAGAGCAGCCTCGGGCTCGAGCCGCTGTTCGCCGAGCTGCGCGGGAAAGAATCCCTGCTGACCGGCGCGTCGGGCGTGGGGAAGTCGACCCTGCTCAACCGGCTGCAGCCCGGCCTGGCGCTGCGCACCCGCGAGATCAGCGAGCGGATCCGCCGGGGGAAAAACACCACGGTCGCCGCGGTACTGGTGCCGCTCGACGGTGGCGGCTGGCTGGTGGATACGCCCGGCTTCAGCGAAGTCGGACTCTGGGGCATCGAGCCCCGCGAGCTGGCCCGCTGCTTTCCCGAGCTGCGCGAGCCGCTCGAGCGCTGCAAGTTCGCCGACTGCTGGCACCGGGCTGAGCCGGGCTGCGCGGTCCGCGAAGCGGTAGCGCGTGGGAGTATCCATCCCGAGCGCTACGCGAGTTACCTCGCCCTGCTCCACGAGCTGCAGGACGCGCCCAAGGAGTGGGAGTAGATCGCTCCCCTTGACTGTTTAGGTGAGAACCGCCTAGCTTCCCTAAACCATTTAGGTGGAGTGCAGCATGGCGGTACCGCAGCTCGACGTGCTGCAGGGGACGCTCGAGTTCCTCATCCTCAAGACACTCTCTTGGGGTCCGATGCATGGGTTCGCCATCGGGCGCTGGATCCGCAAGCAGACGGATGACGCGCTCGAGATCGAGGAAGGCGCGCTGTATCCCGCGCTGCACCGGATGGAGCGGCGGGACTGGATCGAAGCCGAATGGGGTGTCAGCGAGAACAATCGCCGGGCCAAGTACTATCAGATCACCCGGCTTGGGCGCGATCAGCTGCGCCGTGAGGAAACCAGCTGGACCCGTTACGTCGCCGCGGTCTCCAAAATCATGGCTGCGGCCAAGGCACCCGCCTGATGGCCATTCCCGGACTACGCCGGATTTTCCGACTCGCCGCCGGGCGCTCGACCGCTCGGGCTGATGCCGCCGAAGAGCTGCGTCTGCATCTGGAACTTCGCGCCGAGGAGCTCATCGCAGAGGGCATGGCTCCCGAGGCTGCGCGCGCGGAAGCGTTGCGCCGCTTCGGCGATCCCGCTGCCATTCAACGTTCTCTGCATAAGATCGATCGTGGTGCGGAGTACGCCACCCGTCGCGCCGAGCGTCTCGACTCCCTTCTCGGAGATCTGCGGCAGACCCTCCGGGGGCTGCGCCGTAACCCCGGCTTTGCCGTCGGGACCGTCCTGACCCTCGGCCTTGGCATCGGGCTCAATACCGGGATCTTCTCGGTGTACGACGGCGTGATCCTGCGACCCTTCCCCTTTGCTGAGCCGGACCGCGTAGTACGGGTATGGAGCAACAAGTTGGACCGCGGAATGCGCTTCTTCTCGGTCTCCCTTCCGGATTTCAACGACTGGAAAGCGGCCAATCGGTCGTTCGCGGGCCTCGCAGCTTATGAACGCCAGCAGAACTGGACCCTCACGGGTGGCGATGGCGCCGACCCGGAGCAGATCGAGGGCGCCCGGGTGTCGGCCGCGGTCTTCGCCCTGCTGGGGGCCACTCCCGTCTTGGGGCGCACTTTCTTCGCACAGGAAGACCTTCCCGGCGCTCCAGGCCGACCCGTGATCCTGAGCTATGGCTTCTGGCAGCGCCACTTCGGTGCCAGCCACGAAGCTGTGGGGTCGGTTCTCACGCTGAACGGCGAGCCGGCGACGGTGATCGGAGTTATGCCGCGTCGTTTCATTCTGCCCGGCAACCCGGCGGAACTCTGGTTTCCGCTCGGCGCGGCGGTGGACAACCAGGCTAGAGGGCGGCGATTTCTCCGCGTGCTCGGTCGTCTGCGGCCGGGCGTGAGCTTGGACGACGCTCGGCAGGAACTCGGACTGGTCAGCCGACGGCTCGAGGCCCAGTACCCCGAGACCAACAGCGGCTGGAGCGTGACGGTCCTCGGCCTCACCGACGCGATGATCGGTGAGCGATTTCACTCCGCTGTGCGGGTACTGCTCGGCGCGGTGGGACTGGTTCTCCTGATCGTCTGCGCGAACGTCGCCACCATGGTGCTGGGCCGCAATGTCGCGCGCAGCCGGGAGCTCGCTGTGCGGGCGGCGCTGGGCGCGGGTAAGGCACGCCTAGGTCGGCTGCTCCTCACCGAGGGCATCGTGCTCGGGGTCATCGGCGGTGGAATCGGGGTCGCGCTCGCCTTTGGCATGGTGCGGCTGTTGCGCGTGCTCGACCCGCAGACCCTGCCCCGATTGAACGAGGTCGGCCTGAATGGAACAGTACTCGGTGTGGCGGCATTGCTCGCGCTCGGGTGCGGCATCGCCGTGGGGCTGGTGCCGCTCGCGCGCGCAACGCGGCCCGCACTGACCGATGCGTTGCGCGAGAGCGGCCGTGGGGTGGCGGGAGGCCGGCGGCGCCAGCGCACCCAGCGCATGCTGGTGGTCGCTCAGATGAGCTTGGCCATCCTGCTGCTTTCCGGCGCCGGCCTGCTGATCCGGAGTCTGCTGCAGCTGCAGGCCGTCGAGCTGGGCTTCGATCCGAACCAAGTGCTCGCCGTGGACCTCACGCTTCCCGCGGCGAAGTATGGAGACCGCACCCTGGCGACGGATTTCTACGAGAGACTCCTCGAGCGGGTGCGCAGCCTTCCCGGCGTCGCCGAGGCGGCCGCGGCTTCCTCCATCCCGCTGACCGGAAACAACGCGGTAACGGTCTTCGCCATCGAGGGTCGTCCGGCGCCGGACCCCAAGAGCGTGCCCGACGTGGATGTCCGCTCGGTGACACCGGGTTACTTCCACTTGATGGCGATTCCGCTGCTGCGTGGTAGGGACTTCACCCAGCGCGACGATAGCGCGGCAGCGCCCGTCGTCATCATCAGCGCGACGACCGCGCGCAAGTACTGGCCGGAGCAGGATGCCCTCGGCCAGCGGATCCGGATCGGCAACCTGGTGCAGGGTCCGCTGGTCGAGGTGGTCGGCATAGTAGGCGACGTGCGCCACCTGAATCTCGAGTCGCCCGAGCATCGGCCGCTGTTGTACTACCCGCTGCGGGCAACGGGGGACCGTTCGATGAGCGTGCTAGTACGCACCGCGGGCGATCCGGCCGCGCTGAGCGCGGGGATCCGCAAGGAGCTTCGCGCGCTGGATCCGCTCCAGCCGGTTGCGCTCTCTCGAACCCTCGAAGAGGTGGTGGACGCGGTGTATGCCCCGCAGCGCTTCAATGTCGTGGTGCTCGGCAGCTTTGCCCTGGCTGCGCTGCTGCTGGCCGCGATCGGCCTCTACGGCGTCATGGCTTACGCGGTCCGCCAGCGCACCCGCGAGCTCGGCGTTCGCCTTGCGCTCGGCGCAGACCGTGGAGCGGTGGTCCGAATGATTCTGGGAGAGGCGCTCGGACTGGTGGCGGTCGGAATCGGGCTGGGGCTGGGTGGTGCGCTGGTCCTGGACCGGACGCTGACCGCGTTGCTTTTCGGCGTGAAGCCTGGGGATCCGCTCGCCCTGGTCCTTGCCAGCGTATTATTGCTGAGCGTCGCCCTGCTGGGCAGCTATGCCCCTGCCCGCCGCGCGGCGCGGGTCGACCCGATGGAAACATTGCGCGCAGAATAGCCGGGGGAGGACTGCTCCCTACTTTCGCGTCCAGCGATCGGCGTCGCGTCGCTCCACCTTCGCCATCATCCGCTCGAACGCCTGCTGCAGATCGACCCCTTCGCGATTGGCGATGCAGATCAGCACGAAGAGAATATCGGCCAGCTCCATCGCGAGGTCACCCTCGGCTTCCTCGCTCTTCTTGGTCTTCTGCCCGAAGCGGTGATTGAGCTCGCGGGCCAGCTCGCCCACCTCCTCCGCGAGCCGGGCCAGATTCGTCAGCGGGTGAAAATACCCCTCCTCGAATTGGGAGACCCAGGCGTGGACCCGCTGTTGGGATTCGCTGAGTGACATGCGGCCTCACTCGCCCGCCAGCGCCGCGAGCAGCGCCTTACAGAAATGCCCGAGATCGGCCGGGGTCCGGCTGGTGATGAGGTTGCCGTCCACGATGACGGGCGCGTCCTCCCAGTGCATCCCGGCATTCACCAGGTCGTCTTTGATCGCGCCGACACTGGTGCCTCGCTTGCCGCGCACGATGCCCGCCGAAATCGGGACCCAGCCTGCGTGGCAGATGAAGGCCACCGGTTTGCCGGCCTCGTAGATGCGGCGGGTAAGCTCGAGCACGCGGGGCGAGCGACGCAGAATATCGGGCGCGTAGCCGCCCGGGATGACCAGCGCGTCGAAGTCTTCGGCCGCCACCTCGTCCACCGTGGTATCGGGGGTCACCGGATATCCTCGCTTGCCCTGGTAGCTCTTCTCGCCGAGCCCGGCGATGGTGCAATGGTGTCCCGCTTCCTCGAGCCGGATCTTGGGGTACCAGAGCTCGAGGTCTTCATAGAGGGGGGCGGCGAAGATGAGAATACGCATGGGCGAGGAGTCAGAAGTCAGGAGTCAGGAATCAGGAATCAGGGCTCAGGGAGAAGTATACTTGAGCCCTGATTCCTGACTCCTGACCCTGACTCCTGACCGCCCATGCGCCCCCGCGACCGCATCCTCGGCAATCTCGAAGCGATCTACCGCGAGACCTACGATCGCGCCAAGAGCGCGGCCGACGAAGCCCGTATGGCCGATCTCGACAACGCCTTCATGCGCGACCAGCTCATGCTCGAGATCCTGCTCGACATCCGGGACCTCTTCGCCGTAGCTCCCGCGGCACCGACCAAAGGCACCAGTGCCATCGAGAAGCTCGAGGCCCTTCGGCGCCTCGCCAAATTCCGGCCTTGAGTTCCGTGAAATCCTCTTCCCCGCGGTTCCTCTGCCTGGCGTTCCTCGGCTCCCTGCCGCACTGCCGTTCCGCCCCGAACGCCGACCTGGTTATCTACGCTCGCGTGTGGACTGCTGATTCCGCGGCACCCTATGCGTCGGCCATCGCGATCCAGGCCGACACTCTCCTTGCCGTGGGTGACAGTGGGGCCATCGCCGGATTGGTGGGCAGCCGGACGACCGTGCTCGCGCCTGCCGGTGGCTTTGTGGTCCCCGGGTTCATGGACAACCACGTCCATCTGCTGGGCGGAGGCTTTCAGCTTGCCAGCGTGAATCTCCGCGATGCGACGACGCCGGAAGAGTTCACCCGGCGGCTCAAGGTTTTCGCGGCGACCCAGCAACCGGGGGAGTGGATCACCGGAGGCGACTGGGATCACGAGAAATGGCCCGGCGCGCCGCTGCCGGACCGCGCCTGGATCGATTCGGTTACTCCGAAGAATCCCGTCTTCGTGAGCAGACTCGACGGTCACATGGCCCTGGCCAACTCCCTCGCGCTCGAGGCGGCCAAGCTCGACCGCACGGCCAAGGACATCCCGGGCGGCTCTATCGTCCGGCGCACCGATCGCGAACTTACGGGGGTGCTCAAGGACGAGGCGATGAACCCCGTCTTTGCCGCGATCCCCTCGCCCTCCCCTTCTCAGCTCGACTCCGCCCTCACTCACGCCATGGCCCATGCGGCGTCGCTCGGTGTGGTCGGCGTCTCCAGTGTGGTTACCAGCTGGCCGGAGCTCGCCGCCCTCGAGCGCGCTCGTGCCCGCGGCGCGCTCACGCTCCGCACCGCCAACTACATCCCGCTGGTCGCCTGGCGCGAGATGGCGGACTCGGTCAAAGCACGCGGCAAGGGCGACGATTGGATCCGCATCGGGGGCGTCAAAGGCTTCGTCGACGGCTCGCTTGGCTCGACCACCGCGCTCATGTTCGCATCCTATCGCGATGCCCCCACGACGCGCGGGCTCTTCGTCACCCCCGAGGATTCTCTGCGTAGCTGGATCGGTGCTGCGGATTCCGCGGGGCTAGACCTTGCCGTGCACGCCATCGGCGACCGCGCCAACGCCCTGCTGCTCGACATCTATGACAGCGTGGCCAAAGCCCACGGCCCGCGCGATCGGCGTTCCCGGATCGAACACGCCCAGCACCTCCGCGCCACGGAAATCCCCCGTTTCAAGGCGCTTGAGGTAATCCCCTCGATGCAGCCGTATCACGCGGCGGACGATGGCCGCTGGGCCGCCAAGCGCATCGGTCCCGAGCTCATCAAGGGCACCTATGCGTTCCGCTCCCTGCTCGACTCAGGCGCCCGGCTGACGTTCGGCTCTGATTGGACGGTGGCGCCGCTCGATCCGCTCGTGGGGATCCAGGCTGCAGTGACCCGACAGACGCTCGACGGGAAACATCCCGAAGGCTGGGTGCCGGAACAGAAAATCAGCGTGGAGGAGGCGCTGCGCTGCTACACGGTGAACAATGCCTATGCGGTCTTTGCCGAGGGCCGCCGCGGCATGCTCAAGCCGGGCTACCTGGCCGACGTGGTGATCCTGGATCGTGACCTGACCCGCATCCCGCCAACCCAGATCGAACACGCGAAAGTGATCGCCACGATCGTGGGGGGAAGCATCGTGCATCGTTAGTCCTGCCCCAATTCGCCCTCCCCCGTTCACTCATGCCCGCCGGCCGACTGGTACGCTGCTCGCTATCTTAGAGGGTCGGCGGATCCCTAGCGCCCCAGTCTCCTAGCCTCCGAGCTCTTCATCTCATGGCAACTAGACCGGCCCCTGCCAAACGCCCCAGCACTCGGCTCGAGAAGCCCGACCTCCTCGAGCTATACCGGGTCATGCTGTTGTCCCGGCGCCTCGACGACAAGGAAATCCAACTCAAGCGCCAGAACAAGATCTTCTTTCAGATCTCCGGCGCGGGCCACGAAGCGGTGCTGGTCGCCGCTGCCAAACTGCTCCGTCCCCGCTACGACTGGTTCTACACGTACTATCGCGACCGGGCGCTCTGTCTTGGCCTCGGGATGACAGCCACCGAGCAGCTCCTCAGCGCGGTCGCCGCCGCGGACGATCCCAACTCCGGCGGCCGCCAGATGCCCTCGCACTGGGGCCACCAGGAGCTCAACATCGTCTCGGCCTCGAGCCCGACCGGCACCCAGTTTCTTCAGGCGGTAGGGGCTGCCGAGGCTGCCCTGCGATACTCCCGGATCGACAGCATTCCTGAGCGAGAGGAGAAGAGCAAATCCGACGAGCTCGTGCTGGTGTGCGCGGGGGAAGGGACTACGAGCGAAGGCGAGTTCTGGGAGTCGCTCAACACGGCCTGCAACCTCAAGCTCCCGATCCTCTATCTCATCGAAGACAACGGCTACGCCATCTCGGTTCCCGTGGAAATCAATACGGCCGGCGGCTCGATCTCCAAGCTCGTCGCCGGCTTTCCCGGTCTGCAGATCCACGAGGTTGATGGCTGCGACCCCCTGGCTTCCTACGATGTACTGAGCCGCGCCATCGACCACGTCCGCGCCCGCAAGGGCCCGGCGCTGGTCCACGCCAAGGTGATTCGTCCCTATAGCCACTCGCTGTCCGACGACGAAATCCTTTATCGTCCGGCTGCGGAGCGAAGCGAGGACGCCGCGCGCGATCCCGTGGTCACCTTTCCCAGCTTCCTGATTGCGCAGGGAGTGGCCACGGAAGCGGAGCTCGAGCGGATCAAGTCGCAAGTCGAGGAGGAGGTTGAGATCGCCACGGAGACCGCCCTCGCGGCTCCGCAGCCGGCGCCCGACACCGCGCTCCGTTACATCTACTCGCCGGACGTCGATCCCACGTCGGAGCAATTCGATACCGAGGACGACCCCCACTTCGTCGGCGACCCCACCACCATGGTGGACCTACTCAACACCTGCATGAAGGACGAGATGGCGCGCGACCCGCGCATTCTGGTCTTTGGTGAGGACGTGGCCGACGTGAGTCGCAAGGAATACCTCGGTCAGGTGAAGGGGAAGGGCGGGGTGTTCAAGGTGACCTGGGGGCTGCAGAAGCTCTTTGGCGAGGAGCGCGTCTACAACTCGCCGCTCGCCGAGGCCAACATCGTGGGGAGGGCGATCGGGCTGGCGACGCGGGGCCTCAAGCCGGTCGTGGAGATCCAGTTCTTCGACTATATCTGGCCTGCGTACATGCAGCTCAGGAACGAGCTCGCCATCCTGCGCTGGCGCTCCAACAACTGCTTCAGTGCACCCGTGGTCGTGCGGGTTACTTATGGCGGCTATCTCAAGGGCGGCGCTCCCTATCACTCGCAGACCGGTGCGGTAGTCTTCACGTCGGTGCCCGGGCTTCGGGTCGTATGCCCCGCCACCGCCCTCGATGCCAACGGCCTGCTCCGCACCGCCATCCGTTGCGAGGATCCGGTGCTCTTCCTCGAGCACAAGCACCTCTACCGGCAAACCTACAACAAGGCGCCGAATCCGGGTCCGAACTTCATGATCCCGTTCGGGAAGGCCAAAGTTGTGCGTGAAGGTGCCGACCTCACCGTCGTTACCTACGGTGCCGTGGTGCAGCGCAGTCTGGTCGCCGCCAAAGAAGTCGAGGAGCGGACCGGCAGGAGCGTCGAAGTGATCGACCTCCGCTCGCTTTCACCGGTGGATTGGGAAACCGTGTATGCCTCCATCCGGAAAACCAGCAGAGTGATCGTGGCCTACGAGGATGCGTTGTCCTGGGGCTACGGTGCGGAGCTTGCGGCGCGCATCGCGGATGAAACCTTTGCGTGGCTCGACGCACCGGTCCGCCGGGTGGCTTCTCTGGACAGCTTTGTGGCCTATTCGCCGGACCTGGAGGATGTCATCCTTCCGCAGAGCGAAGGTCTGGCTCACGCAATGGAGGAGGTACTCAACTGGTGAAGCGGCTCGCTCTGCTTGCCGTGGTCGCGGCCGGCTGCGCCGCGCTGCAGCAGATCGCCGCGCTCCGCCAGGTGAATTTTTCGCTGGCAGGGGTGCAACGGGGCAGGCTCGCCGGGGTAGACCTGAGCCGGGTTACTTCCTACAACGAGCTCACCGCTGTCGAGGTAGGCCGCATCGCGCTGGCGCTGGCTCAGCAAGATCTTCCGCTCGAGTTCCAGCTCGACGTCCGCGCCGAGAACCCGGCGGATAACAACGTCACCGCTACCATGCTGCGGCTCGCCTGGTCGCTCTTCCTCAACGAGAAAGAGACCATCAACGGAGTCATCGATACGTCGCTGGCCCTCCCGCCGGGCCAGCCGGTGAACATTCCATTTCAGATGCGGCTCAACCTGTTGCAGTTCTTTGAGGGACCGGCGCAGGATCTCTTCAACCTCGCCGCGGCGCTCGCGGGACGCAAAGCCGATCCGACCAGGATCTCGCTTCGGGCCGTGCCCACGATCAATACGCCCATCGGTCCGATCAGCTATCCCGCCCCGATCACGATCGTGAGCCGCACGGTCGGCGGCTAACTCTCCCCGTCCACAGGAAGGAGCCCGCGTGCCCAAGCCAGACGTCTCCCGCTCCAAAGCGGATGCCTCGCCAGCGCAGGTCGATCGCAAAGCGCTCATCGGGCTGTTGAACGAGGACTTGGCGCGGGAATACCAGGCCATCATTGCCTACGTCGTGTACTCCCAGGTACTCAAGGGCGCGCAGTACATGGCCATCGCGCAGGAGCTGGAAGTCCATGCCGCAGAAGAGCTCCGGCACGCTCTCGTCATCGCGAAACAGATCGATTACCTGGGCGGAACTCCGGCGGTGACCCCCAAGCCGGTCAAGCTCTCCGACGATCCCAAGGCGCTGCTGCGCTTCGATCTACAGAACGAGACCGAGACCATTCATCAGTATCGCTCCCGGGTCCGTCAGTGCGAGGCGCTGGGCGAATACGCCATGGCCGAGCACATCCGCGAGATCATCATGCAGGAGCAGGAGCACCAGATCGATCTCGCCACCGCACTTGGCGAGGATCCGCCTGATATGAGCGGCTGACGCGACCGAACGCCCGCGAAGGCCCTCGGCGCCGGGCTTCCGACGCCGAGGACTCGCTGGCTAGAGCCGGCTAGCGGCTCGCATTCGCGGCCGCCAGCTTGCGGTGACGCTCCTCCTGCTTCCTGATCTCCCCGGTAGGATCGCTGGGGGCGAAATCTTCCGGCTCGAACACCTGGCGAATCTCGACCTCCGCCTCCTCGAAAGGGGCGCGCTTGAGCCACTCGATCGCCTCTTCCTTCGACTTCACCTGCCAGAGCCAGAAGCCCGCGACCAAGTCTTTGCTTTCGCTGAAAGGTCCCTCAGTAACCGTTTTCTTTCCTGCGGAGAACTTTACCCGCACACCTTTCGAGCTTGGTTGTAGTCCCTCGCCCGCCAGCATCACCCCCGCCTTAATCAGCTCTTCGTTGAACTTGCCCATCTCGGTCAGGATCTTCTTATCCGGGAGGACGCCTGCCTCCGAGTTCTTGTCGGCTTTGACAATAACCATGAATCGCATCGTAACGTCTCCTTCTCGTTGCTGATTTCTGGACTTGGACCTCGTCCGCCGTCGGGCTGAAAATCGGGCGATCGCGAGCTAGCTCACCGCATGGCCGGCCCCGAACTTGGCCTCCGCGCGCCGCTTCATCTCCTCCGGTGCGACATCCTCGATGTGGGTCGAAATCCACCAGATATGGCCGAATGGATCACGAAGCTGTCCACTGCGATCGCCATAGAACTGATCTTCGACCGGACGGTCGAGGACTCCCCCAGCGGCGACGGCGGCCTTGGCCACACTGTCTACATCCTCGGTATAGAAATGGATCATGACCGGAGTGCCGCCGACGGTTTCCGGGCTCCGGTTGCCCATCTCGGGGTACTCGTCGGCGAGCATGATCCGGCCGGTGCCAATCGCGAGTTCGGCATGGCCAATTCTCCCGGATGGGTCGTCCATGCGCATGATTTCCCTGGCCCCGAAGGCCTTCTGGTAAAAGGCGATTGCCTCCTTTCCGTTGCGAACCGTGAGATATGGAGTGATCTGAAGACTCCCGGTGGGAATCGGGGGGACGGTTTTCGGCATGGGAGCATCTCCGAATGAGTCGTTTGGGATTGGAGCTGAACACACGGGAGACGACCGAGCGCTGACTCGGCTTTACCAGGCGCGAGCTACTGAGAGCGAGGCCCATCAAAGTTTCGCGAGCACGGCAGTGGCAAGCGTAGTCAAGCTGAGGAATTCACTCGCTGATACCTTCGGCCGGAGATTGCTCATCCCCACGTTGATCAGATCCTTTGCCTCGGTG
>DASYTT010000144.1:0-18539 GCA_036002045.1 Gemmatimonadales bacterium | reverse complement strand
CCGGCAGCCTTGGCTGCTGCTGCGGTGGTGCGGCTTGCGGCGCGCTTGACGGATTTCGTCGCCTTGCGGGCCGCGCGCGCTGGTTTCCTCGAGGTCATGGCACTCGGCATAAGGTCTCCTGACTCTCACCGTGTAAGGGGTGACGAGCCAGCAGCGCCAGGAGCCCACGCGCCGGGTTCCGCTCACTGCGCTGCCCGGAGATAGTCCTCCAGCAGCACGGCGTCGAGCGTCTCGATCACCCGATCGGCATCGGCCCGCGTAAAGCAGAGCGGGGGCTTGAGCTTCAAGACGTTGTGGAAGGGACCGTCGGTGCTGAGGAGGATGCCACGCTCCCGCATGCGGTTCGCCACATAGGAGGCTTCCTCCCCGGCGGGCTCTAGCGTCTCGCGATTCCGCACCAGCTCGAGCCCGAGGAAGAGCCCGAGGCCGCGCGCATCGCCGGCAATCGCATGTCGCGCGACCAGCTCGCGGAGGCCCGCCAGCAGGTGCGCTCCCACTACCCGCGCGTTCTCCTGAAGTCCCTCGTCTTCGATCACGTCGAGCACCGCAAGACCGGCCGCGCAGGAGACCGGATTTCCGCCAAAGGTGCTGAAATACTCCATGCCGTTCGCGAACGCCCGCGAGATCTCGACAGTCGTCACCACGGCGCCGAGGGGATGGCCGTTGCCGATCGGTTTGCCGAGCGTGAGGATGTCGGGCACCACGCCCTGAGTCTCGAACGCCCAGCAGTGGGTGCCGACGCGGCCCAGGCCCACCTGCACTTCGTCCGCGATGGCCACGCCTCCCGCCTCATGAATGCGCGCGTACGCCTCGGCCAGGAAGCCGGGAGGAAGCACGATCTGGCCGCCGCAGCTCAAAACCGATTCGGCAAGCAATGCCGCCGGCGCCTCTCCGCTCGAGCTCAGGCCGGCGATCGCCTCGGTCACCGCGGCGGCGTATTGCCTACCTGCCTCAGGGTCATTGCGCCGGTACGGGCCGCGAAAGTCATCGGGCAGGGGGATCTTGCGCACCCACCCTGGCGGGCCCGAGCCACCCGGCCCGTCGTACTTGTAGGGACTTACCTCGACCAGCGTCGTGGTATTGCCGTGGTACCCGACCTCCACGACGACCATTCCCCGCCGCCCCGTCGCAGCGCGAGCGAGCCGAATGGCGAGCTCATTGGCTTCGCTTCCCGAGTTGACGAAATAGCAGACCCGGAGCGCTGCCGGCAGCAGGGTAGTGAGCCGCTCGGCGTACTCGACCAGATGTTCGTGCAGATAGCGCGTGTTGGTGTTGAGCACCGCCAGCTGCTCGCGCACAGCCTGCACGACCCGGGGATGCGAATGCCCGACGTGGGGCACGTTGTTCACCGCATCGAGGTAGCGAAGGCCCTCTTCGTCGTAGAGCCATTGCTTCCAGCCGCGCACGAGGGTGAGCGGATGCCGATAGGAAATGCTGAGCGAAGGACCCAGATGAGCGCGCCGACTGGCAAGAATATCGGCCGGGCGACGGTGCGGCGGGGCGAGCAGCTCCTGGGGGAGCTGCGCGAGGAGATTGGGGTCCGGTGAGAGACTCCGCCAGACCGCCCGCTGATCCGAGCGCGCCACGCCGGGAAACTCTCCCTCCCGGTCGAGCAGGTCCGTGATGAGCTGGACGTGGAGGTGGGGCGGCCAGCCGCCGTTCACATCGATGCCGCCGACGGTGCCGAGCTGCTGCCCGCGGGTTAGGGCATCTCCCGGCTTCAGCGCCGTGAGGACCTCGCGCCCGAGATGCCCGTACAGCGTGTAGAAGACGGGGCCACCGCGGGGCTCGTGGCGCACGATCACGGTGGGGCCGTAGTCCCGCTCCATCCCGTTGTCCCGCACGCTCTCGACCACCCCGGCGAACGGGGCGAGGACCGCAGTTCCCGGCTTGCAGAAGAGATCGAGCCCGAGATGGACGGTTCGGGGCACCTCGCGCTGGTTGCCTTCCGCGTGGTAGCCCGGTGCGCCGTAGAGCAGACGGGCCTCTCCATAGCGTCCCACCCCGATCCGGCCGCCCGCGCGGTGAATGCGCTCGAAGAGCTTCCAGCTGAACGACGTCAGGTCGTCGGGCTCGAGGGGGGTCTCGATCAACGGACTTCCCACCGACAGGTCGAGGGCGACGTGCTTGCCGCGAAGACCCAGAAATGGTCCCAGCTCCGCGCGGTTGGCGGTGAGCCATGCCGTGACCAGCCGAGCATTGGGGCACGGCTCCAGACCGGCGGCTGCGCGAAAGCTGTAATGCGCGAAGCGGGGATGCAGCTGTTCCAGGCGCTCGAGGGTGGCCCAGGCGTCCGCCTCGCTGATGCTGAGGTAGGGCTCACTCGCGAACGCGGCCGCCTGCTCCGCGGAGTTCACCACAGACACGGCAAGCCGCGTGCAGATGAGCGGGAAGAGCGCCGCGAGCTCTGGCTCGGTGAGCGGATGCACCTGGTGATAACCCGCGACTACCTCCACCGCCGCACCGAGCGGATCGGGCTTGCCCTGCATCGCATACGCGCAGGCGATCGCCAGATCCGCCACGGTCACGCTCTCCAGCATGTCGCCGAAATCCAGCAACCCCGCCACCCGGCGCTCGAAGGGATGGCCGGGCTCGACGATCACGTTCCAGTCGTTCGCATCGTTGTGAATGATGCTCCGCCGCAGCGTCGCGAGCGCGGGAAGCACCTCGGTCTCGAAGCGGTCCAGGTGCCCCTCGACCAATGCCCGGCGCGCCGGATCGCTCACCCGGTGGAGGTGCTCCCGGATCCAGCTTGCCCGGGTGAGGTCCCACTTGAGCTCCCGCACCGCTGCGGGGTGCTCGTAGCCCTCGAGCGCGCGATCCAACCCGCCAATAGTCTGGCCGAGGCTCCGGAGCAGCTCGGGCGAGTGGGGTGCCACCCTCGCCCACTCCGGGCCTTCCACCCAGCTGAACACCCGGGCGAGATGCGGGGTCCCTTCGCTCGAGCGGACCGTTTCGAGCTCCGCACCACTCTGCGATCGCACCAGCCGCGGCAGCGTCAGGGCCGGCGCGCGCTCGGCGATTTGCTCGAGGGCCCGGTGCTGCAAATCGAGAACCTGCGGGGATTCCTCCGCGTGGGCGAGCTTCAGCACGAAGCGCTCGCCTTCCGCCGTCGTGATCCGGAAGTTACGGTCCCGCTCGCTCGGCAGCTCCACGAGCTGACCTGCGAGCCCGAACCGCTCGCGCGCGATTTCCCTGGCCTCCTCGAGCCCGAAGCTCGGTCGCTCGAAGCGGACCACCAGCGGTGCGGTCAGCTGATGCCTCCGCCGGCGACGATGATGTGGGGCAGATTCTTGAGCATCGCGTTGAGCTTTGCGATCCGTCCGGTGAGGATCCCATTGAGCCGCTGCTCCGCCGCCCTGGTCTCGCCATCGAGCTCACCCTTCCGGACCATCTGGGGATCGGTCGGCCGGGTCAATGAACGGGTGACGGAGCCGTAGAGCGACTGGACCTCTTCGCGGAGCCTGGGGTATTGCCGGTACCCCAGTCCAGCGAGCGGTCGAGCCAGTTGGGAGTCGCGAAACTCCCGCAGCTCCTCGAGGGTGCCCCGCGCCTCGTCGATCGCGGCGCGCTCAGTCGGAGCATTCTGGCGGAGCACAGCGCCCAGATTGGTGAGCTGCTGCATCAGGTTGTTGGTGCGGGAGAGCACCCGGCCAACCCGCGCGGACAGCTCGCGCAGCTCGAGCGCCGCATCGCGCTGGGCCACTAGGTCGCCGAGTGGCACCTTGGCACGGGGGTCCGCCTCGACCGTGAGTGGCCGGCTGAGCTCCTTGCCGCCCGCGGCCAGAGTGACGGTGTAGCTACCCGGGACAACATACGGTGCGCCTCCTCCGCCAAAGCCCCCGCCTCCGCCGCCACTGGCTCCGGCGACGACCGGCTCGCCCGGTGGGCTCACGTCATAGCGGAGATCCCACGCCAGCCGATGCACGCCCGGGGCGGCCACGCTGTCCCGCAGCGTACGGATCACCTGGCCCTGGGCATCCTTGATGGTCCAGCGGAGGCCCTTCAGCGTGTCCTTGACGAAGTAGGAGAGCACGGCGCCGTAGGGCGGGTTTTCGCCACGCCAGACCTTCTGACCGAGGTTGCCGTCGGCGCTCCACATGACGTAGCGCAGTGCGGGCGGCGGCTCGAAGAGCGTGAGCTCCGTCGCCAGGGCTCCGCTCAGCTGCTGCAACGGCGTGAGATCATCCAGCACATAAAGCCCGCGGCCATGGGTGGCGATGATGAGATCGTTGTCGCGCGGATGGATCACCAGGTCGCGAACCGGCGCTGCCGGCAGACCGTTCCGGAGGCTGTGCCACTGCCTGCCCAGATTCCACGAAGCAAAGATCCCGAATTCGGTGCCGGCATAGAGGAGGTTCGGATTCCGGGGATCCTGCCGCACGACATGCGCCCAGCCGCGCGCGGGGAGATTGCCGGAGATCCGGGTCCAGGTCTGCCCGTAATCGCGGGTTAGGTAGAGATAGGGCGCATAGTCGCCCGTCTGCCAGTGCGAGGCCGCCACCAGCGCGGTGCCCGCGTCATGCGGCGAGGCGTCGATGGTGGAAACCCAGGAATTCGGTGCCAGGTCGCGAATGTTCCTGACCGTGTTGACCCAGCTGCCGCCGCCGTCCCGGGTCACCTGGATGTTGCCGTCGTCGGTGCCCACCCAGATCACCTTGGAGTCCTTCGGGGACGGCGCGATCGTGAGGATCGTGCTGTGGAACTCCGCGGCCGTGTTGTCGGTGACGATGGGCCCGCCGGAAGAGCCCTGTTTCTTCTTGTCGTTGGTGGAGAGGTCGGGCGAGATCACCTCCCAGGACTGCCCGTAGTTGCGGGTCCGAAAGAGCACGTTCCCGCCGAAATACACCGTCTTCGAATCGGCGGGGTCGAGGACGATCGGCGCATTCCAGTTGAAGCGATACTTGTGCTCGGCGAGCGAGTCGCCCGCGGAGCCGACTCGGCGCGGATAGGGATGGATCGAGCGCTGATCGCCGGTGCGCATATCGGTGAGCACGATGCCGCCGCCCTGCGAGGCGGAATACACCAGCGAGGGCTCCTTGAGGTCGGGCACCGCGAAGAAGCCGTCGCCCCCGCTCACGGTCACCCAGGCGTTCTTACGATTGCCCTGATTCGACAGCGTCCGGCTCGGCCCGCACCAGTGGCCGTTGTCCTGCAGGCCGCCGCAGAGGTTGTACGGCTTCTCCATGTCGTAGTTGACGTGATAGAACTGGGCGAAGGAGACGGTATTGACTACCTCCCAGCTTCTCCCGGCGTCATAGGAAACCTGCCAGCCCCCGTCCGACCCCTCGAGGATGTAGTTCCCGTCGGTCGGGTCGATCCACATGGCCTGGTGATCGCCGTGGATGTCCCCCCCGATGCGCTGGAAGGTCCGGCCGCCGTCCTGTGACTTGTTGAGCGAGCCGGACAGGGTGTACACCACATTGGGATTGGCGGGATCCGCGCGCACATCGGAGTAGTAGAACGGCCGGAAATTGATGTTGGGATCGCGGTTCACCGTCTGCCAGGTCTTGCCGCCGTCCTCGGTCCGCCAGAGCTCGCCTTCGCTCTTCGTTTCCGAAACGACGTAGACCACGTTGGGGTCGGCACGGTGCACGGAAATCCCGATGCGGTCCATGTCGCCCTCGGGAAGCCCGCGGCCATTGGCCTTGCCGGAAAGCCGGGTCCAGCTCTCGCCCCCGTCGACCGACAGGTAGACGCCGGTGCCGCCGCCACCCGAGGTGAAGTACCAGGGCCAGCGCTGATGCCGGTGCATGCCGGCCCAGACGACGTTCGAATTGCCAGGATCGATGTCGACGTCGCTGCAGCCGGTGAGCTCGTCCACGTAGAGGATCTTGCGCCAGCTCTTGCCGCCGTCGGTCGTCTTGAACAGCCCGCGCTCCTGGTTGGGTCCCCAGGTGCGGCCGAGCGCGCAGACGAACACGATCTCCGGATTCGCGGGATCGATGCGGATGCGCGGAATCTTCTCGCTGTTCTCGAGCCCGAGCTTTTTCCAGCTCTTCCCGCCGTCGAGCGACTTGTACACCCCGTCGCCCACACTGGCGGAGTTGCGGGGATTCCCCTCGCCGGTGCCGAGGTACAGGATGCTGTGGTTCGAAGGCGCGATGGCGAGGTCCCCGATCGAGGCGTTCTCCTGGTCGTCGAACAGCGGCTCGAAGGTGACCCCGCCGTTGCTGGTCTTGAAGAGTCCGCCCGCAGCGGCGCCGACGTAATAGGTCGAGCGATCGCCGGGGATTCCCACCACCATCGGGATGCGTCCCGCCTGGTTGGCGGGCCCGATCGAGCGCCAGCGGAGGTCCTTGAGCGCTTTGAGCTCGGGCGTGTCGGTGAGGGGAGCCGCGCTGGAGGCGCCGGGTCGGGCGGGTGCCTGGGCGTACAGTGATCCGAGTGCGAGGAGCGAGCCCAGGATCCCGAGGGAGCAGCGTGCCGGCATTGGCGTACCATGTGAAGGGGGCAGGCGAATCGTATCGCGGGCGCGCGGCGGTCGCTACCCGCCTCGCTGGCTCAGCGCGGCCATGAAGCGGCGAGCCCGTCCGGGGGCGGGACCGGGTGAACGGGGTCCCTTGGCCTGTGGGACGGGGGCGACCTCCAACACGGCGAAGACGGGGCCCGTCGCGGTAAGCACACTCTCGAGACCGTGTCGCCATCCGTCGAGCGTGTCGAAACTGAATACCGAGGTGAGCCCACTTGCCCGGGCCAGAGTGGCGAAGTCGATCCGATCACCGGCCACGCGCCCGGCGGGCGCCGACGGCGTGGGCTGCGCGCCGGTGATCTCGTACACGCCGTTATCGAGCAGGAGCACCACGAGATTCGGCGGTGCGTAGGCGCTCAAAGTGACGAGCGAGCCCAGGTTCATCAGCATCCCGCCGTCGCCGTTCAGCACGATGACCCGGCGCTCCGGCTGGGCCAGGGCCAGGCCGAGTCCGAGCGAAGTGGCCTGCCCCATGCTCGAGGGCACGAAGACCCAGTCGAGTCGCTGGGTTCCCAGCGCCATCCACTCGCGGGCGGCGCCCATCGCGGAGATGACGACGTCGTCCGGGCGGCGGACGGCATGGAGCGCGCGGAGCGCGTCGACCAGCGACATGCCGCTCACGCCTTGCCCTCCGCAAGCAGCACGGCGCGCGGCGCTGCCGCGGTGGCATAGCCCTGCAGGTGCTCGGCCAGCTCCGCGAACTGTTCCGGTGCCGTGATGAGCTTGTAGTCCATCGCCCAGGCACGGAGGATCGGCTCGGTAAAGCTGAGACAGGTATCGCCGGGCAGGGTGTCCTGATTGAGGTAGCTCCGGTAGCCGATAATGCTCGGGATGGGGAGCTTCCAGTCGTGCAGCACGTTGCGGAGCGCGTCACCCGATTCGAACAGCCCGGTGCACTGGATCATGACGAGCGGGCGGCGGCCGCCGAGGTAAAGGCCCGCAGCCACGGCCCAGGCTTCGCCCTCTCGGCAGACCCGGATCAGGCGAATGCCGCTCTGCTCGATGGCGGTTTCCCATTGGCCGATGGTGCTGTCGGGCACCGTGACGACGTCGGTGATGCCACACCGTTCGAGGAGCCCTGCGATCTGCTCGCCGGAAAACATGGGTCAGGCGGCGCTCACTGCTTGGCGCCCATCCGGGCCTCGAGCTCCTCGAACCAATGCAAGACCAGCACGATCTCCCCGCCCGAGCCGGTCCCCCGGCGGCTCATGATGAAGCGCTGGTCGTCCGGACTCAGGTTGTAACGGGCGTGCTCGGGGTCGTTGTCGAAATCGCCGGTCGAAAAGAGCTGCTTCCGATCCCGCACCCCAAAGCCGCGCTCCAGGTCGAGCGAGGCCACCATCATCTGATCGTCGTTCGACTTGTAGAACAGCTCGTGCCCATTGTGGGCCCAGACCGGTTCCCGCCCCCCGCCGACCGAAACCTGCCACTTCCCGTCGTCCACCTTCGGGAACGGTCGCACGAACACGTCGGTCTGGTTGGATTCCAACGAAGTGTATGCCAGCCATTTCCCATCGGGAGATAGTCCCGGCGCCGTCTCGGCGAATCGGGTGGCGACCAGGGGAACCGGCATCGTATCGATGCCCGGCCGGAAGCCCATGATGTCTCCGCTGCCCCCGCTGCTGCTCTCGGTGCGGTAGATCAGCCACTTGCCGTCGGGCGACCAGAACCCTTCGGCGATCGGACGTTGCTCGTGCTTCGGGGTGAGCAGCTCGGCTGTCCCGCTCCCACCAGCAGGTTGACGGTAGAGCTGGCTGGTCCCCGAACGATCGCTGATGAAGGTGATCGAGTTCCCGTCCGGGGACCAGGTGGGCCGCTGGTTCGTCTGGCCCTCGAATGTGAAGCGGGTTAGAGGGCCGCGGTCCAGCTCCTTGATCCAGAGATCGCGAGGTCCTTCACTGACCATGCTGACCACCAGGCGCTTCCCATCGGGCGACAGCGCGTGGGTGATGAAATCGGAGGTCCAGCTCGAGTCCACCTGCGTGGGCTTGCCGTCACGCGTGACCCAATTGAGGAACTCCACCCCGCCACCGCCCGCTCCACCCCCGCTATAGACCAGCGTACCCTGGCTGGAGATCACGTAGTCCCCGACCCCATAGGTCCGGACCGCCATCCCTTCGACCACGGCGACGGGGGCGCCGGTCACCTGGCGGCGGGCGGGATCGAAGCGCACGGCGAGCAGCGTCCCGTCATTCCGCAGGTAGACGAGGTGGCCGGTGGGCAGATAACGGGGCATCGTACCTGCCAGTAGCACGCGCACCGCTCTGGTCTTGAGATCGAGCACCGCGATCTCACGATTGTTGCCGCGGATGACCGTGAACACCACGCCGTCCCGCGTCGGCAGCAGCTGCGGCCAGCCGTGATAGATGTCTCCCGCTGCGCGGTCCAGTTTGGTCAGTGGCTCCGCAGGTCCCCCACTCGCTGGCACCCGGGCCAGTCCGCTAACCGCGCTCACGTAGAGGTAGCCATCCGCGCCCCAGTCTCCGCCGACGCCCCCCGTCAGGCCGCTGTCGAGCACCGTCGCCGGCGGCGCGCCGGTCAGCGACACGACCTTGAGGGTGATGGGCTCCGTGGAGCCCGCATAGAACGCCAAAGACTTCCCATCGGGAGAGAAGAACGGCGTCTGCGGTCGCTGCGTCTCAGGAATCGGCGTCGCGTGTAGCTGATCCAATATCCGCAGCAAGAGCCGTGAGGTAGTCCCGCCGCTACTGGAGATGTATGCCAGCGCGCGACCGTCGGGGCTGATCGCGAAGCGGAGATAGGGTCCCGACCGCAGCTCCTCGCCGCGAGGGAGCAGCATCGACACGCGGATGACCGGTGCTTCATGGGGTGCCGGGCGGCGAAGGAGCAGGTAACCCGTAGCGGCCGCCAGTAACCCGGCCACGCCGAAGCCGACCTGGGCCCGCCGCTTCCAGCGCCCGTCGCTCGGCGCCGCGCCAGCCTGCGCCATGGTGCCGGAGAGGGTGAAGCCGGGATTCACCAACGCCGCCCCGAACTCCGCCGCGGTGGCAAAGCGATCCGCGGGCAGCTTGGCTAGCGCCATCTGGATCGCCGCTTCGACGTGCCGCGGCACGGACTCGCGCCGCTTCCGCACCGGGGTCGGCGTTTCGGTCAGGATCTTGGCGACGATGGCCTGGGCGGTGTTGCCGAGGTAGGGCGGCTCTCCCGCGAGCATCTCGTAGGTGATACACCCAAGCGCATAGATGTCGCTCCGCGCGTCGAGGGTACGATCTCCGGTGGCTTGCTCGGGACTCATGTAGTGCGGCGTGCCAAGGCTCATCCCGGTTTCCGTCATGCGCGAGCCACCGGCCTGCGAGACTGCGAGCGCGATACCGAAGTCCGCGACGAGCGCTTGTCCTGCCTGGAGCAACACATTCTCGGGCTTGATGTCGCGATGGACTACTCCGTGCCGGTGCGCGAATTCGAGCGCCGCGGCCACCGCGCGAGCGATCGCCACGGCCCCTTCGATGCCGAGCTGCTTTTCCCGGACCAGCTTGTCGCGCAGCGACTCCCCTTCGACGTACGGCATGGACATAGTACAGGAACGTGTCGGCCTCGCCCGAGTCGTAGAGCGGCAGAATGTTGGGGTGCTGCAGGTTGGCGGTGACTTCGATTTCCTTGAGGAACCGCTCGGCGCCGATGATCGCGGCCAGCTCGGGGCGCAGAACCTTGAGAGCGACCTTGCGGCGGTGCTTGAGGTCGAAGGCGAGGTAGACGGTCGCCATGCCGCCCTGGCCGAGCTCCCGCTCGAGGCGATAGCTACGACTAAGGGCGGTCGTCAACCGTGACGAGACGTCACTCATTGGCGGGCTGGCTCATGAAGGGATCAGTGGCGACCGCACGAAGGTAGCGCTCCGCCAAGAGCGCCGCCAAACCCGCTCCGCTGCCGGAGCGGGTTGCCCTGAAGCTGCTAGAAGATGCTGACCAGGATGTCCGCGACCAGCCCGTTCCCGTCAACCAACACCACCCGATCGCCGACGAGGAAGAACGTGTAGCCCGCCGGCCGCCAGGGCAGCCGCACCAGCACCGCCTCGGGTACCCGCGTCTTCGCGATTCCCGGCGGTATCGGCTTCCCGCGGGCCAGGTTCTTTGCGATCCCGGGCGGCAGCGGCTTCACCGCGTCCCGATGCGCGCGATAGTACTCCCGAAACACGCCCCGATCCGAGTCGTGGAACACGACGCGGACCGTGGGCTGATCCTTGGGACCCTTCGCCTTGTCCGGGCGCTGGGCGGATGCCTGAGCTGTCGCGGCCACCAGCAGGGCCGCGATCAAAACAAACTGGCCTGATTTCGACATGGTGCCTCATGTAGGAAGACATCAGGGGAACGAGCGAGAGTAGCTCCGTGCGCACGTCGCGTGCTGGCTCTCACGGCTTTCCGTCCACCAGCGCCTGGTACACCAGGGTGGAGAATTTTCCCGCGACGTCGCTGCTGTTGGGCAGCTGCTGGATCATGAAGACGCCGATCAGGCGTTCCTGGGGATCCACCCAGTAGGTGCTGCCATAGGCGCCGCCCCAGCCAAAGCTGCCGACCGAGGCCATCCCGTTGGCACCGTAGCGGTCGGTGGTTTGAAATCCCAGGCCGAAGCCCAGCCCGTTGCCGTTGAACAGCGTGCCGACCTGGTTGGTGGTCATGAGCGTGACGGTGTGCGGGGCCAGGATGCGCACGCCGTCGAACTCACCACCCCTTCGCAGCATCTCGAGGAAGCGGGCATAGTCCCGCGCCGTGGAGAGAAGACCAGCGCCGCCGGAAAAGCTCACGCGGGGTCCGTCTACGTAGTTGCCTTGCCCCCGCGGACCGTCCGGTGCGCGCACGATGTGGCCTGTGCTGTCGCTGGCATACACCACGGTCAGACGCTGTCGCTGGCTCTCCGGGACGAAGAAATACGTGTCCTTGAGTCCGAGCGGGCCGGTGATCCGCGTCCTGATGAACTCAGCCAGCGAACCCCCCGATACCCGCTCCACCGCGCAGCCGAGAATGTCCGTGTTATACCCATACACCCAGGCATCGCCGGGCTGGCCCACGAAGGGCAGAGTCCCCAGGCGCTCCATCGTTTCACAGACGGGTTCGTTCTTGTCGGCCGTGTACCAGCCCCATCCGGCGGCCGGCCCCAATCCCTTAGCCTCGTACAGCGACGCCACCGATGGTTCCGTGCCGTAGGAGATCCCGGCCGTATGGGTGAGCAGGTCGCGGATGGTGATCGCCCGCTTGGCAGGGACGCTGCCGCGGCCGCTGTCGCCCTTCACCGCCACGGTGGTCTTCGCGAAGCTCGGGAGGTAACGGCTGACCCGGTCGCCAAGGCCAAGCTTGCCTTCTTCAACCAGCGAGAGGATCGCGACACTGGTCAGCGCTTTGCTCTGCGACGCGATCCGGAAGATCGCGTCGGTCGTCATTCGGCGGCCCGCCTCCTTGTCAGCCCAGCCGACCGCCTTCTGATAGGCGACCTGGCCATCTCGCAGCACCAGGGCCACCGCGCCTGCGATCGAGTTGCTGTCCACCGCTTGCTGAAGCATGCGGTCGATCCGGGCCAGCCGGTCGGGAGCGAAGCCGAGCCGCGCGGCTGGCCTTTGGGCAGTTGGCGTGGGCTGGCCAAAGAGTGCGCCGGGGAGCGCGCCGAGCGCGAGCGCAATTGCGAGAGTGCGGAATCTCACGGTCCTTCTACCGGGTTTAGGGTGTCGAGAGTTTGGCGAGGATGGCGGCAGCACGTGGGTCCTTTCGCAGCTTGTCGTAGCGCGCCGAGCGCGGGAACTGCACTACCCAGACGTCGTGCCGGGCAATCGCCTCGGTAAGGAGTGCCACTGCCGCCGCGTGGTCGCCGAGCTCCTCCAGCGCCGCGGCGTGGGCGCCCGTCGCGGGTAGCCGCTGTCTCGACGCTGCCCGGATAGTGTCGAGCATCGCCCGCGCCTCTCTCGCCCGGCCCGCCCGGGCATACGCGTATGCGAGCAGGCCCTCCTCCCGTTCGGGGCGGCCGGCCGGGACCGTCGCGAGCTGTCGCTCGAGCAGGGCAATGGCTTGATCGATCCGTCCCATTCCCAGCAAAGTGTTCGCCTTCCACGCCCACGCCAGCATGAAGGTCGAATCCATGGCCATCGTGGCGCTGGCCACCGAATCGGCGGCTGCAAAGCGACGTTCTGCGTCGAATACCTGGGCCTCCCAGAGTCTCGCGATGAGCGAGGCAGGCTCGAGCGCCTGCGCCCGCGCCACCCGAGTGTGCGCGGCCTGGTAGTCCCCCAGCCGGCTGGCCAGCAATCCATACCAACCCCAGGTCGTCGCCACCGTGGAGTCGAGCGCCAGCGCGCGGCGGAAACTTTCCTCGGCCTGACCGAGCTCGCCAAGCAGAGAATAGCCGTAGCCCAGCGCGGTATACGACTCAGGGATGGTCGAGTCCATTGCGATGGCGCGCTGGGCCGCCGCGACCGCGCTGGTCACCAGCGGGGTCGTGCTGTCCTGCACGTACGCGGGCAACACAGCCAGGGCCATGGCCAGCGACGCCTTGGCCCGGGCGTAGCGCGGGTCCCGCGCTGCGGCCCGCTCGAACAGCCCGATCGCTTGTTGCAGGGGCCGGGCGCCGCGCCGGTTGAAGAGCACCAGGCCCTGGAGGAAGAGGGCATGGGCTTCGGGGTCTGCGGTTTCGGTCTGCGTTGCGGTCGCCGAGGTCGGCCGGCCCAGGGAGCCGAGCAACGTCGTCGCCACGGTGCGTGCGATCTCATCCTGGACCGCGAACACGTTCGCCAGCGGCCGGTCGTAGCGCTCAGTCCAGCGCACCGCGCCGTCACCGGCTGACAGGAGCGTCACGCTGATCCGCACCTGCCCTTCGGCACGCTGGACCGTGCCGGTGAGCAGCGAGCTCACGCCAAGCTCTCGCGCGATGGCGCGTTCGTCGAGTCCCTTTGCCTGCAGCGCACCGGCACTGACCCGCCCGATCACTCGAACTCCGTTCTTGGCAAGGGCACGGGTGATCTCCTCGGCGAGCCCGATGCCGAAATAGTCATCTGCTTTGTCGCCGCTCAGGTTCGCCAGCGGGAGCACGGCGAGCGATTGCTCGGCTGCAGGACTCGGCGGACTGGACGCTCCCCCCGGGCGAAGCGTCCACACCACGATGGCGACGACGAGGACGCCCACCGCAACGAGGAGCTCTGTTCTGCGGCGGTGCGAGGCTCTGGCCGAGGCTATCTGCAGTGACGGCGCCGGCGTCGTCGCGGTGTCGAGCGCCATCAGCACGGCGGCAGCCGAGTCGGGACGGCGGGCGGGATCTTTCTCGAGGCACTGCATGAGCAGCAGCGCGAGCGCCGGCGGCACCGTCCCCGTGAGGGGCGCCGGGATTTCGCTCAGGTGCGCGGTGACGAGCTGCTGAGGAGTAGTGTGCCGGCCGAAGGGATGCGCCCCCGATAAAAGCTCGTAGGCCAGGATACCCCAGGCATACAGGTCAGCGCGATGGTCAACCGCGTCGCCCACCGCCTGCTTGGGCGCCATGTACGCGGGGGTTCCGATCGAACCGCCGGCCTGGGTGAGGGTGGCTGCCGCTCCGCCATCCTGGGTGCGCGCGGCGCTGATCGCCTTCGCGATCCCGAAGTCGGTCACCACTGCCGTGCCGTGCGAGAGCAGCACGTTCTCGGGCTTGATGTCGCGGTGAACGATGCCCTCGCCATGCGCGTAGGCCAGCGCGCGAGCCACGTCGCGCAGGATGTGGACCTTCTCCGTGAGGCTCAAGGTCGCTCCGCTCGACATCCGGGCGCGCAGTGATTCGCCGCGGACGTAGGGCATCGTGTAGTAGGGAAGCCCACCGGCGGTTCCGGCGCTCAGCACCGGGACGATGTTGGCCTGCTGCAGCTTCGCGGCCAGCCGCACCTCGCGAGTAAACCGCTCGGCGCTCAGACCCTCGCTCAGCTCGGTGGCGATGACCTTGATGACGACTTGGCGATCCAGCGCCGTCTCGGTGGCCACCCAGACGCGTGACATCCCCCCGCCGCCCAGCTCGCGCTCGATCCGGGAGCGGTCGGCGAGCTCCGCCGAGAGGCGGGTGAGGTCAGTGCTCAACGCGGATCGGGCCCCGCGCAGCCCGCCCCGGATAAACGCCGTCCTTGAGGACACCGTCCGCCACCACGGGGACTCCATTCACCAGCACATAGCGGAAGCCGACCGACGGCAACGCCGGCTGCTGATACGTCGATTTGTCCGCCACCGTCGCCGGATCGAAGATGGTGATGTCTGCATCCGCCCCGACCTTGATGCGCCCCTTGTTCCGGAACATCGGTGCGATCCGCTCGAGTCGCTGCGCCGGCAGCAGGGCGAGCTTCCGGATTGCCTCGACCAGACTGAGCTGGCCGGTCCCCCGCACGTAGAAACCGAGGATTCGGCCACTCGTCCCGGCGGTGCGGGGATGGCCCTTGCCGTCTCGCAGCAAACCGTCGCTGGCGATGGCCGTCAGCGGACTGGTGACCGCGAGTGCTTCCATCTCGGGCGTATTGAGGAAGAGGATCACGACGGCGCCGGGCGTCCGGCTGGCCGCGAAGCTCGCGCGGGTGAGCCGTTCACCCGTGCTCACCAGCATGAGCTTGGCGAACATGCTGTCGGGGCCGTTCGCGAACTTGTCGAGCAGCGGCGAGGAGAGCTCCGTCATCCCGGCCGAGTAAGGGTACGCCTCGGTGGTCACGTCGAGCCCGCGCCCGCGCGCTTCCCGAACCAGCGCCAGCGTGAGTGGCGTCGCGGCCAGGCTCGTGCTATTCAGGTGGACGATGTGCACGGGAGTACCCGTAACCGCGCTGGCGCCGATGACTTCGAGATACGATTCGATCGAGCTGCCTGGTTCTGCTAACCCGGTAGCCCGGGTGTGCACGAACACGGGCGCACGGTACTGGGCCGCGACCCGGAACATCTCCAGCACTTCGTGCCGGGTGGCGGCCGGCGTGTACTCGAGCCCCATCCCGACGCCCAGCCCTCCGGCCGCAAGCCCGCGCTCCACCTGCCTGCGCATCTCCGCCAGCTCGGCATTCGTGGCTACCTTGTGCCCCGCGGAATCGAGCGGGAGGAAAGTCCCGAGCGCCACGCCGCCGTCCTGCAGGACCGCCATGCGGGCGCGGATGTGACTCGCGGAAGCGCCGTAGTTGACCAGCGCCTTGCCGGCGCGCTCCGCGTAGAATACCGGGACGTCCCCAACTCCTACTTCGAGCTCGAGCGCCGTGGTGACTCCGTCCAGAGCCATGACCCGGTAGTTCTCGTCATTCTGGCCGTGCGCGTGAAGGTCGATGAAACCCGGAGCTATCACGAGGCCTCGAGCATCGATCACCGTCCGGGCCTGCAGGGCAGCTCGGCTCACCGCCGTGATCCTCCCGTTGCGGATACCGAGGGACCGCACCGCGTCGAGCCCCGACTCCGGATCGATGACCCGGCCGTTCCGGATCACCAGGTCGTAGGCGGGTGCCTGCGCGGCCACTGGGGCCGGAACTAGGCAGGCAGCAAGGAGCCACGCGATCAAGCGGCGACTCATGAAGGATTCTCCGTCATCGCAGCCGGGGAGTTTGTGCCTCATTTCCCCTCGAGTCCAAGGGACTGGAGCACCAGCCGGCCCAGATCCGCCTTGAGCGACGCCTTCACGCTCGCGTGCGCCTGGTCAGCCGCCAGATTATGCCGCTCCAGCGAGTCCGTCTGTAAATCGTAGAGCTCGTCCTGCTCGGGGAACTTGATCCAATGGATGTATTTGTACCGGGCGGTCCGGACCGCCCGGTAGTCCATATCCAGCAGGTGCGGGAACGGCTGCTCGTTGGTGTAGAACTCCACCAGCACCGCTTGGCGCCAGCCCGGTGGTGTACCGCCCAACAACGGAATCAGCGAGCGCCCCTGGATATGGGGTCCGATCGGTACTCTGGCGAATTCCAACAGCGTCGGAGCGAGATCCACGGTGAGTGCTAACCCGGTGGGTCGTGAGCCGGCGGGAATCCTGGGGGGATAGCGCAGTAGCAGCGGGTTACGGATCGATTCCTCGTACGGCAGACGCCGCTCAGTGGTCAACCCGTGCTCCCCGAAGAAGAAGCCGTTGTCGCTGCTGAACACGATGACGGTCTTGTCGAGAATCTCGAGGGAGTCGAGGGTCGCCATGATACGCCCCAGACCCTCGTCGACGCCGAGGATCATCTCGGCGCGGCGGCGGATGGTCTCCTCACCGGTCCAGGGCGTGGCCGGATGCTCGTGCTCGGCAGGTCCGCTCCCCGGCGCCGGGGCGAGCCTGGCGAGGGCGTGACGGATCGCCGGCTTCCCCTCGAGATCGGCGGCGATTTCGGACTGAGATTCGCGCCGGGTGAACACCTTGTCCTTGTAGCGGCCCTCGTCGCGGGGCGCGGGGATGTAGCCCCGATCGCTCTCCGGGTCGATCGAGCCGTCGTCGCGCTGGACCAGGTCGGGGTGCACCGCCTTGTGCGCCAGGTACACCAGGAACGGGTGTCGGTACTCGCGCCGAATGAACCCGACCGCGCGGTCGGTCAGGAGGTCGGTGGTGTACCCCGGCACCTTGTGGAGCGTCCCGTCCTCGAACAGCTCGGGGTCGGTCGCGTGCCCTTGGCCCGGCATCGCCACCCAGTAGTCGAACCCCGGCCGGGGGGTCGGGTCGTTCCCCATGTGCCACTTGCCGATGAACGCGGTCCGGTACCCCGCCGCCTGCA
The DNA here is from genome assembly GCA_036002045.1 of Gemmatimonadales bacterium. Lineage (GTDB taxonomy): Bacteria > Gemmatimonadota > Gemmatimonadetes > Gemmatimonadales > GWC2-71-9 > JABFSM01. Next base: position 1,412 of record DASYTT010000144.1, on the reverse strand, counting down.
ATGGGATGTTGAAGGTCTCGAGCTGGTGGCTGGCCAGATCGCGGGCGACGTTGTCGATGATGCCGTGGCGGGAAGGGAACTGGCCGGTGAGCAGCGTGGCTCGATTGGGCGAGCAGAGCGGCACGGCATGGAACGCATTGACGAACCAGGCGCCCTCGGCGGCCAGGCGATCGATGTTGGGGGTCTCGAGATAGGGATGGCCTGCCGCGCCGAACTCGTCGAAGCGAAGGTCGTCCACCAGCACCACGACGAGGTTGGGTCGCTCCGTCGAGGGCGTTGCGGGGAGTGGGAGCGAGGATTCGCCGCACGCGGCGAGGGAGAAGATCAGAAAGAGGAGGGAGCCGCGATAGCAGCCGACTTCGCTCATCTGGCAACACCTGACGGGGCGGCGCGCAGCCGGTCGAACCAGTGAAGGACAAGGTTGATTCGGCGAACCCCTGCCTCGTTTTGGGTGCGGGTGAAGGCGAAGCGTTTGCCGTCGGGGGAAACGTCCCAGATAGGCCTGTTGCGGTCGGTGTCGAAATTGCCCACCAACACCACGCGCGAAGGACCGATTCGGGGCTCGGCACGCGCCTGGAGCTGCACGCCGACCGAGAGGACCGAATCGCTCAAGCGGAAGAACAACTCCCGACCTTCCGAGCCCCAGCGCGGCTCGAAGCCCCCGCTCCGCGACACCCGCCACCGCCCGCTTCCCGCCTCCAGCCGCCTCAGGTAGACCTCGTCCGACCCGGCTTCGTTCGAGACATAGGCCAGCCACTTCCCGTCCGGAGAGAGCGCGATGCTCCGTTCGTCGAAGGGCGTGCGCAAGAGCGGCCGCACCGAGTCTCCGCTTCCCGTTGAAAGGATCCAGATGTCTCGGTTGTTACCTACACCAACGGGATTGTCTCGCAGCACGAGCGCCTTTCCGTCGCGGGCCGGCTGAATCTCACCGAAGCTGCGACCGGGCACAGCCAGGAGCGACTCCCGCGCCCCACTTCCGTCGGTGGCAATGCTGAACACGCGTCCGCGGGTCAGATACACCAGGCGTTTCCCATCCGATTTCCACTCGGGATTGATGCTGGCCGAATCGAAAGTCGCTCGCGAAAGGCTGCCGCTTCGGAGGTCATAGGTCCAGAGATCGACTTGGAGCCCGGCTGCAACATCGAGGATCTGGAACGCGAGGCGCTGGCCATCCGGGGAGAACCGGGGACCCACGTAGAGCCTGCTGGGGACAGCAATCGGAGTGATGCGTCCCGGTCGTTCCACCACGACAAGCTCACGCAGCGTGTTCTGGCCGCCGAGATATGCCACCGCCCCGGTGCGAGCGATTCCCAGCTTGGCTGGGAACGCGGGTCCGAACCGCACCCCCTCCGTGATCGGCCCTGGAGCACTGGTCAGGCGGAACCGGCTGGCGTCGTACCGCGCGCCGAACA
>DASYTT010000143.1:0-25312 GCA_036002045.1 Gemmatimonadales bacterium | reverse complement strand
CCGGAGCTGACCGCGCTGCAGCGCCAGATGCTCGATCTGCTGGGCAATGCGAACGGCCGCTATGACGCGGGCGATCTGCTGGCGTATCTCGATCGCACCGGATCCACGCTGAGCGCCCCGATCATGGCACGGGTGCTGGCTCTGCCGCCACACTGATTTCTGCGCCCCCCCCCACGACTGGGCCTCCGATGTCGGTTCGGCATCGGGGGCCTTGTCGTTTGATCCACAGATTACACAGATGCCACAGATTGAATCGAGGATTCAATCGGTGTGCTTTTGTCTATCTGTGCAATCTGTGTAATCTGTGGATCACTCGTTCTGACATACCTGGCCTAGGCGACGTCCGTGGCCTACTATACCTCCCTCCCACTCGAGAACGAGTCGTCCGATGCTCGGCTTGGCCCTGCTATTCCTTTCCACAGCTCCCCGCACGCCCGATACCACCTCCTACGTCGTCCTGAATCACGGTCGCCAAGCCGGCGAGCTCCGCGTCGTGACGCGGGGCGACACGACCATCGTACGCTACCATCACGTCGACCGGAACCGCGGCCCGCGCAGCGAGACGCGCTACCTGATCCGGAACGGGGTAGTGGCCGGAGGAGAGACCTGGCAGCTCCCGCTCTACGGCCCGGAGCCTAACCCGCTGGGCCGGCCCGCCGATCGCTTCGAGATCCTGCGCGACTCGGTGCGCTGGCGCGCCGGCGACTCGGCCCGGAGCACCCCGCTCACGCCCGCCACCTGGTACCGCCTGCGCAGCTTCACGCCGTTCGATCAGGCGCTCCTGGCCCGCTTCCTCCTCTCGCGGCCGGACCGGACCGCGCAGCTCCTGCCCAGCGGGAGCGCCAAGCTCGAGCTCGTCGCCGACACCTCGCTGCGAACGCCCGCGGGTCCTGCGCGCGTCCGGCTCGCGATGCTCCGCGGACCCAGCGGTCCGCCGAGCGCGGTCTGGCTCGACGAGGGCGGCGCGCTCTTCGCCGGCGGATTGGACTGGTTCATCGCCGTACGCCCCCAGCACCGCGAGCTCCTCCCTGCCCTCCGCGCGATCGAGCTCCGCTTCCGCAACGCCGACGGCGAGGCCCTGGCCCGGAAGCTGGCGCCCCCGCCGGCCCCAACGCTGGCAATCGTGGGCGGCGACCTCTTCGACAGCGAGCGCGGGATCGTGCTCCCCGCGCAGACGGTGCTGATTCGCGGCGAGCGCATCGTGGCGGTGGGGCCCGCCGATTCGCTGAAGGTCCCCGGCGGCGCCAGCATCGTGAATGCGGCGGGGAAGACCGTGATGCCCGGAATGTGGGACATGCACACTCACCTCTTTCACACCTCACAGTCGAGCAGCGGCCCGACCCAGCTCGCCGGCGGGATCACCACGATCCGCGACCTCGCGTCCGATATCGACGTCGCGGTGTCGCACCGCGAGCGCGCCGCGACTGGCGGCATCCTGTCGCCCCGGATCATTCTCGCGGGATTCCTCGAGGGACCGGGACGCTGGGCGGGACCTACCGAGGTGATCGTGCGCAGCGAGGAGGAGGCGCTCGCCTGGATCGCGCGCTACGATTCGCTGGGCTACCGGCAGATCAAGCTCTACAACCTCCTGCAGCAGGACCTCGTCCCCGCGATCGCCGCGGAAACCCATCGCCGCGGCATGCGCTTGAGCGGGCACGTGCCGCGGGGCTTGAGCACCGCGGCGGCGGTCCGGCTCGGCTTCGACGAGATCAACCACGCGGCGTTTCTCTTCTCGACCTTCTTCCCCGACTCGCTCTATCTGCCGATGCGCGCGTACTCGGCGGTCGCCGCGGCGGTGGCGCCGAATATCGAGGTGGACGGGCCGGAGCTGAGCGCGCTGCTCGCGCTCTTCCGCGAGCGCGGCACCGTCGTCGACGGCACCTTCAACCTCTGGCTGCGGGAAGGCACCGATTCGGTGAGCAGAAAAGCCAACGCGAACTGGCTGCGGCTGATCAAGCGGCTCGACGAAGCGGGAGTGACCCTGGTCCCGGGGACCGACGGCAGCAATTACAACACCGAGCTCGAGAACTACGAGCGCGCGGGGATTCCCGCGGCCAAGGTGCTGCAGATCGCCACGATCGTGCCGGCGCGGGTGATGCGCCAAGCGCAAGACTACGGCAGCATCGCCGCAGGCAAGGTCGCCGACCTCTTCCTCGTGGACGGAAAGCCCGCCGAGCGGGTGGCGGATCTCCGAAAGGTCGAGCGGGTGGTGCGGGCGGGACGAGTCTACGATCCGAAAGCCTTGCGGGCCGCGTTATCCAACCGTTGAGATCCGAGACCTTGTCCTTTGATCCACAGATTTCACAGATGACACAGATTGATTGAATACCGGTTCGTGGGTCTTTTCTATCTGGGTAATCTGTGGAATCTGTGGATCACCAGTTATCGCACACCTGGCCCACCCGTGACTGGGGGTCTACTATTGCTTTCGTCCCCTGCCCTGCGGCGACTTATTGACTGAGCTCGCAGACCGGCTGCAATCCAGCCTAGGCTCCCAGTACCGCGTCGAGCGCGAGCTCGGCGGCGGTGGAATGAGCCGGGTCTTTCTCGCGGAAGAAACGGCGCTGGGGCGGAAAGTGGTCATCAAGCTGCTGCCGCCCGAGCTGGCGGTGGAGCTGAGCGCCGATCGGTTCCAGCGCGAAGTGCGGGTCGCCGCGGCGCTGCAACACCCCCACATCGTTCCCCTGCTCGCGGCCGGCGCAGCCGGTGACATCCTCTACTACACCATGCCGTACGTCGACGGCGAGTCGCTCCGCGCGCGTCTGGCCCGGGAGGGCGAGCTGCCGGTGAGCGAAGCGGTGCGGCTGCTCCGGGAGGTGACGGATGCGCTGGCCTACGCCCACCGCCAGGGCATCGTGCATCGCGACATCAAGCCCGACAACATCCTGCTGAGCCAGGGACACGCGGTCATCACCGACTTCGGGATCGCCAAGGCGCTTACCGCCGCGGGCCGGACGAGCGCGATCACCGGGACCGGGGTCAGCATCGGCACGCCCACCTACATGGCGCCCGAGCAGGCCACCGGCGAGCCGGTGGATCAGCGCGCGGATCTCTATTCGCTGGGCGCGCTGGGCTACGAGATGCTCACGGGGGAGCCTCCCTTCCGCGGCTCCACCGCCCAGGCGCTGATCGCGGCCCAGATCAGCCGCAGCGCGCCGCCGCTCGCCGAGGCGCGTCCCGCGGTGGCGCCGGAGCTCGCGGCGGCCATCCATCGTTGCCTCGAGAAGCGGCCGGCCGACCGCTTCCAGCGGGCCGAGGAGCTGCTGGCGGCGCTCGACGCCACGGTGACGCCCACGGGCATGCGAACGATCCCACAGTCACAGCCCCAGAGCCCCTCTGGCCCTCCGCCCACCCGCGAATGGCCCCTGCCCCAGGTGCTGGGCCTTTTCGCGCTCGCCGGCGCGGCGGTGCTCGGGGTGGCCTGGGCGCTCCGGACGCTGGCCGGGCTGCCCGACTGGTTCTTTCCCGCAGCGGTGATCCTGCTCGCGCTGGGATTGCCGGTGGTGGTGCTGGCGACCCTGTCGCACAACCGGCGGCTCAGAACCGGGGCGACTACGCCGGTGGGGACGGCGGGGTCCGGACGGCGACGGCTGACGCTGCGCCGCGCCGTGTTAGGTGGAGTGGGTGCGTTTTCGGCGTTGGGCATCGTGACGGCCGGCTACATGGCGATGCGCACGCTCGGCATCGGCCCCGTCGGCACGCTGGTAGCGAGCGGCAAGCTCAAGGAGCGCGAGCGGCTCATCCTCGCGGACTTTGACGATCAGACCCGCGGTGCCCTGCTCGGCCCCGCCGTCACCCAGGCGTTCCGGGTGGACTTCAGCCAGTCGAAGCTGGTCTCCCCGGTCGAGGCCGACTATGTGCGCCGGGTGCTCCGGCGCATGCAGCGCCCCGATTCGGTGCCGGTGAGTCTGACCGTGGCGCGGGAGATCGCCCAGCGGGAAGGCTTCAAAGCGGTGGTGGCCGGCGAGCTGCAGCAGGTGGGGCCGAGCTTGCTGGTATCCGCCCAGCTGGTGAACGCCCAGTCGGGCGAGGTGCTCGCCACTGCCCGCGAGACCGCGCGCGACTCGACCGGCATCCTCGATGCGGTGGACCGCGTCTCCAAGCAGTTGCGGGAGCGGATCGGCGAATCGCTGCGGAGTATTCGGGCCAACCCGGCCCTGGCCGATGTCACCACCGGGTCGCTCGAGGCGCTGCGGAAGTATTCCCAGGCGCTCCAGGTGCAGTCCCAGGGCGACGATCCCGCCGCCGTCGGGCTGCTCGAGGACGCCGTGGCCCAGGACAGCAACTTTGCGATGGCCTGGCGCAAGCTGGGCACCATGCTGGCCAACGCCGGCCTGCGCCCCGCGCGATCCGAAGCAGCCATCAATCGAGCCTACGCGCTGCGCGACCGGCTCACGGTCCGCGAGCGCAAGCTCACCGAGTATTCCTACTACTCCGAGATCCGCGGGGCCATCGACAGCGCGGCCGCGGCGCTGCAATCGCTGCTGGCGGAGTACCCCAACGACAGCTGGGCCTGGAACAACCTCGGTGTCGCTTCCGAGGTCGTAGGGAACAAGGCCGAAGCAGAGCAGGCCTACCTCAAGGCCAGTCAGCTCGAGCCGGAAAACATCCTGGCGTGGGGTAATCTCTACACGTTGAGAATCGGCCTGGCGCGCTTCGATTCCGCCGCGGCGACGCTCAAGTACATGCAAGCGCGCTTCCCTGCCGGGCCCGGCATGGACTTTCGGAGCTCGCTGCTCCCGCTCGGCCGGCGCGACTACGCCGTCGCGGAAAGCGTGCTCACGGCGGCAGTGAGCCGTTATCGGGGCAACCCGATCTGGCACGATGGCTTCCTCAGCAATCTCGCGGGCGTGCAAGCGATCCGGGGCAAGCTCGCCGAATCGGAGCGAAACCTGAAGGCGCTGGGCGAGTCCGTGAGCGCGCGGGGGGACAGTGCCGGCGCGCTGGAGTCGGAGGCCCTGCGGGTCATCCCGAGCGCCCTGTTCCGCGAAAACTCGAGCGGCGCCCGGGCGGCACTGGACGAGGCGTTGCGCCGGCATCCGATCGAGCGCCTGGGGGCCACGGAGCGTCCCCTCGTGGTGCTGATCCGCGCGGCGCTCGCCGCGGGCGATCGGGAGCGGGCCGTCCGGCTGCTCGACGAATTCGACCGCAACCGGGGCAATGTTCCCGGTCGGGCCTGGCCGTACCTGCGGCAACAGCTGCGCGGCGAAGTGCTCGCCCTGCGCAAGGAAACCATCCCTGAGGCGCTGCTGGCTCTCCGGAAGGCGGCGTCTACCTGTGCGTATTGCGCGGATCCCCCGATGGCGATGGCGTTCGAGCGCGCCGGAATGACCGACTCCGCCTTGGTCCATTACCAGCGCTGGGCCGACGCGGGCGAGAATTTCTGGGAAGCCGGCGTCTACTTCCACTGGGCCCCGCTCGCCTATTTCCGCCTGGGCGAGCTGTACGAAGCCCAAGGGGAGCGGGCCAAGGCGGTGGATTACTACGGTCGCTTCACCGAGCTGTGGCGCGAGGCCGATCCGGACCTCCAGCCCCGGGTTAAGGAAGCCATCCAGCGCATTGTCGAGCTGAGACGGGAGCCCACCGGCCAGCGGATCGGCGAGCCGCCCAAGAAACCCTGATCCCCTGATTCCCTGATCCCATGTACAAGCCTCTGTGCGTCCTCGTCCTCGTTGCTGCCTGCGGACCTTCGGTCGCTCCCACCGTCACGCCAAGCAATGCGCCGTATGACCTGGTTATCAGTAACGGCCGCATCGTGGACGGCACCGGCAGCGCCTGGTTCTGGGGAGACGTTGGGATCCGCGGAGACCGCATCGCGCGGGTTACTCCCCGGGGCCTGCTCGCGAGCGCTCCCGCCACTCGCCGGATCGACGCGCGCGGGCTCGTCGTCGCCCCCGGCTTTCTCGACATCCAGGCGCAGTCCTACGAGAACTTCATGCTGGGCGACGGGCGTGCCCTCTCCATGATCACCCAGGGCATCACCACCGCGATCCTGGGCGAGGGCGAAACGCCCGCGCCTGTCAACGACCAGATCCTCGCCCTGCTCACCGATTCCGCCGCTCGGCGCCTCGCGGCAGGCTTCACCGGGCCCCACGGCTTCGGCCGCTGGCTCGAGTTCATGATCCAGCGCGGCGCCTCGCAGAACATCGGGTCCTTCCTCGGCTCGGGGACCGTGCGCAGCTACGCCAAGGGCCAAGCGATGACCGCGTTCAGCGCGGGGGAACGCGACACGGTGCGCGCCATGGTCCGCCGAGCCATGGAGGACGGCGCGCTGGGCATCGCGAGCGCGCTGCAGTATCCGCCCGACAACTACAACACCACCGAAGACCTGATTGAATCGGCCAAAGCGATGGCGCCCTTCGGCGGCCTGTACATCACCCACATGCGCTCGGAAGGCGACCGGCTGCTGGAGGCGATCGACGAAGCGCTCAAGATCGGCAAGGACGCCGGGGTGCCGGTCGAGATCTACCATCTCAAGGCGAGCGGCAAATCCAACTGGCCTAAGCTGCCCCAGGCGATCAGCAAGCTCGACTCGGCGCGCGCGGCGGGACAGGACGTGCAGGCCGACATGTATCTCTACCCGGCCGGCGCCAACAGCTTCGCGGCCTGCATCCCGCCCCGCTACGCCGCCGACGGCAAGCTGCTCGAGAACCTGCGGAATCCCGCGCTCCGCGCCGAGATCATCAGCGGGCTGCACACGCCGGAATCGAGCTACGACAACTCCTGCCTCAACGCGGGTCCCGAGGGCGTGATGGTGGTCGGCTTCACCAAGCCCGAGCTCAAGCAGTATGAAGGCAAGCGGCTGAGCGAGATCGCCCAGCTGATGAACCAGGACTGGGCGGAAGTGCTGATCGACTTGAACGTCGCCGAGAGCGCGCAGCTCGGCGAGATCCTCTTCCTGATGAGCGAAGCGAACGTGCGCGAGCAGATCCGCCAGCCCTGGATCAAGTGGGGCACCGACGCCGGGGCACAGGATCCTGCCACCGCAAGGGGGCTCACGCACCCGCGCGCCTACGGCGATTTCCCGCGGCTTTTGGGCAAGTACGTGCGGGAGGAGAAGGTGATCCCGCTGGAAGACGCGATCCGCAAGGCGACCTCCGCCGTCGCGACCCGGCTGGCCATCCCTGACCGCGGAGTGCTGAAGGACGGCATGAAGGCGGATGTTGTGGTGTTCGATCCGGAGACGATCGCCGATAAGGCGACCTTCGAAAGGCCGCACCAGCTGTCGGTGGGCGTGCAGCATGTGGTGGTGAACGGAGTGTTGGTACTGGAGAACGGCACCCACACGGGCGCCAAGCCGGGCCAGGTGGTACGCGGACCGGGTTATCGGAAGAATTGAGTTCTAGCGTGCGAGAACTCTTGATCCACAGATTGCACAGATTGCACAGAGAGAAGTAGCCAATTCGAACCTCTTTCAAAATCTGTGGTATCTGTGAAATCTGTGGATCAACTGACCAGGACACCGTGAGAGGGAGTGATGCGGACGAGACCTGTGCTTCGGGTGGGTGTGCTCGTTGGCCTGAGCCTGGTCGGGTTTTCGCCGAAGCATCAGGGAATCCCGCTCGACCCCGACGACATCGGCGGCACGGTGACCGGTCCAGAGGGACCGGAGGCCGGCGTCTGGGTGATCGCCGAGACCGGCGATCTCCCCACGAAATTCGTGCGAATCGTGGTGACCGACGAGCAGGGCCGCTACCTGCTGCCCGACCTCCCCAAGGCGAGCTACCGGGTGTGGGTGCGCGGGTACGGGCTGGTGGACTCGCCCAAGCAGCCGGGCACTCCGGGCCGCCCGCTCAACCTCACCGCGGTCTCGGCGCCTAACCCGCAAGCCGCCGCCCAATACTACCCCGCCGGGTATTGGTTCTCCCTGCTCCACGTCCCCGACGCGAGCGAGTTCCCCGGGACTGGACCGGAAGGCAACGGCATCCCCACCACGATGCGGAGCCAGGGCCAGTGGCTCCGGGTGCTCAAGTCGGGCACCTGCCTGGCCTGCCACCAGCTCGGCAACCAGGCGACCCGGGAGATTCCCGCCGCGCTGGGGAGCTTTGCCTCGACGGTCGAGGCATGGGACCGGCGCATCCAGTCGGGTCAGGCCGGCGACGGGATGAGCGGCTCGCTCGAGCAGCTCGGCAGAAAGCGCGCGCTCGCGATGTTCGCGGACTGGACCGATCGCATCACTGCGGGCGAACTGCCGCCCGCGCCGCCCCGGCCGCAGGGCATCGAGCGCAACGTCGTGATCACCCGAGTGGGACTGGGCCGACCCCAAGGCCTACCTGCACGACCTGGTCTCGACCGACCGGCGCAAGCCCACGCTGAATGCCAACGGCCCCGTGTATGGCGCACTCGAGCTGAGCGCGGACTACCTGCCGGTGCTCGATCCGGTGCGCCACCAGGCGAGCAAGCTGCCGCTCACGGTGCGCGACACCGCCACGCGGCCCACCAATCCGGGCATGCCGCAGCCGTCGCCCTATTGGGGCAGCGAGGTGCTCTGGACCAGCAAGAACAACGTGCACAACCCGATGGTCGATGAGCGGGGCCGGGTCTGGATCACTTCGACGGTGCGCCCAGCGGACAATCCGGCCATCTGTAAGGAGGGATCCAGTCATCCGTCGGCCAAGCTCTACCCCCTGGCGCGCTCGGGACGCCAGCTTGCGAGGTACGATCCGAAGAGCAGGCAGCTCACCCACATCGGGACCTGCTTCAGCACGCATCATTTGATGTTCGCGGAGGACGCCAATAACACGCTCTGGACCAGCGGGGGTGGCCAGGTGGTGGGCTGGCTCAACACCAGGCTGTTCGAGGAGACCGGCGACGAGGAGCGCGCCCAGGGCTGGACCGCGCTGATCCTAGACGCCAACGGCAACGGGAAGCGCGACGCCTACACCGAGCCGAATCTGCCGCCCGATTCCAGCAAGGACCGGCGGATCGGGACCGGCTTCTATTCCGTGACCCCCGTACCGGACGGCTCGGTGTGGGGCTCGGCGCTGTACTTTCCCGGTGCGGCGATCCGGCTGGTTCCCGGTCCTAACCCGCCAGAGACCGCGCTGGCGGAAATCTACGAGCCGCCCTGGAACGATCCCAAGGCGCCGCTGCACGGGTTTTCGCCGCGGGGCATGGATGTGGACCGGAACGGCGTCGTCTGGGCCGCGCTCGCGAGCGGCCATCTGGGCCGCTTCGACCGCAGCAAGTGCGGCGGGCCGCTCAATGGCCCGGCGGCGACCGGCCAGCACTGTCCCGAAGGCTGGACGCTCTATCCGGAGCCGCTGCCCCAGCTCAAGGGCGTCACGGAATCGGGCAGCGCGGAAGCGAGCTATTACACCTGGGTGGACTGGTACGATACCTTCGGGTTGGGCCGCAACGTGCCGATCAACACCGGCAACGAGTCGGAGGGATTGCTGGCGCTGGTGGACGGCAAGTGGGTGGTGCTCAGAGTGCCCTACCCGCTCGGCTTCTATACCAAGTGGCTCGACGGCCGGATCGACGATCCGCGGGCCGGCTGGAAGGGCAAGGGATTGTGGGCGACCGTGAGCACGCGGGCGCCGTTTCATCTGGAAGGGGGCAAGGGGACGACGAGCAAGGTGCTGAAATTCCAGTTGCGGCCTAACCCGCTCGCGAAGTGATGTGGAGGAACCCATGACCGAGCGTTCCGGATTGCGGCCCGAGCACGCGCTGCTCCTCGCGCTGCTCCTGGTGGGGGCGGATGTCCTGCTCGCCGTGCTGCTGCTGCTCGGCGTGCTTCCGGTCAGCCGCTGGTTTGCCCTCGGGATTCTCGTCGCCGGCGCCATGGCGGCGTTCGCGATCGTCGCCTACAGCCAGAAGCTCCGGCGCGAGCAGCGGCCCGAGTGGCTGGAGACCCAGGCCTGGCGGAAAGGACTGGTGGACAAGCTGCACCAGGGTGATGCGCCGACCAGCGGGGAGACCGGGAGGTCGCCGCGCATTCCCCCTGACGAGGGAGTCTGACGGCCTACAGCCGACCGAGCAGCCCCTCCCGTAACCGGGCCGGATTGACGCCAAGCGATCCGGAGCCGGCCAGGATCCCTTCCACGGCGCGCCGAATCGAGCTCGGCTCGGCGCCGTCGCTGAGCAGATACTCCTCGATCACGATGGCCGGAGGCACCTCAAGCAGCAGCAACGCCGCCGCGATCACGATCCCGGTGCGGTCTCTTCCCGAGGTGCAATGCACATAAACCGGCCAGGCCGTCTTCGGGTCGGCGAGGACCTTCAACCCGGAACTCAGCCAGGTGCGGACTCGGCGCAGCCCGGTCTCGTAGTTCTCGAGGTCGTCGGCGGCAGGAATATGGAGGTAGCGCACCCCGTCGAGGTGGGTGGGATCCGGGCCCCGGCGCAGATTCAGGATCGTCGCGGGATGGCCGAGATCTGCCGGAGTGGTGAGCAGATCCATCCGACCGCCGCGGAGCAACCGCCCCGCGGGGATCGGCGAGGGATCGAGCCAGAGACCGAGGGCTTCGCCGACATCCCGGAAGTTGACCGGGCGGCTCACGAGGGGGGCGCGGAGAGGAGAGGAGCCAGATGCGGCGCCACCCTGGTTCGCAGCAGCTCGATCAGCGCCGGGTCCATGAGGGCGTACTCGTCCGGGATGTAGAGGCAGATGATCGGCTTGGCGCGATAGAGGTCGGCAAATCGCTGGTGGACGAGGTTGCGCTGCCGCCGTTCCATCACAAAGATCACGTCCGCCCACTCCAGCAGCTCGCGCGTGACCTGAACCGTTGCATCCGAATCGACCCCCGCCGAACGGACCTCCAGCCGGGAGTCCTCGCTGAAGATCCGCTCCGCCGTCGGGCTTCGCAGGCAGTTCCGATTGCAGAGAAACAGCACCCGCAGCTTCATTCAGGTCACCCTAACCCGCTTAACGGCGGGCTTTGACGACCGCAAGCAGCCCGGTCCGCGGATGGACGTAGAGGTCCCCGGGGCAGAGTGACCACCCTGGGCCCATCCAGTGCGTTGGGGGGCAGTACACCTTGCCCTTGGGACCCAGCGTGACGTGCCGTTCGACATAGTCCCAGAGGTGGTCTCGCACATGTTGCTTGACCGCCGAACCAGGACCCAGCTTTGCCGAGATCTCCCGGTACACCGCGTTCCAGGGCCGCCCTACTTGCTTGTGCAGGTAGCGCTTGAGCGGAGCGAGGTTCTCGTTCAGCTGCTTCCGCTCCCGCGTGAGCACGTGGCGGCGGCGCATCCCTTCCTTGGAGGGAAGGTCCGCAAGCCGGGTATTCTTCTCGTGGAGCGGTCGCCGTCCGGAACCGAACTCCTGCTTTCGCGGCCGCTCGACGATCACCTTGTGCATATCGTCACGCATAGAACCCCACGCCTGGACGCAGACGGTCAGCTCGCCCGCGTCGAGTTGGTCGAGTTAGTGGAACGCTCGGTTGCCTAGGGGGACTAGAGCAAGGTTCCTGCCGCGGTCTGTACCTAGCGTGACTCCAGCCGGCGGATCGCGAAGCCCGCCTCGGCGAGAAACTTGGGCAGCTCGCGCACCGTCTCCCGGTCGATGTCCTTGTCGGCCTCGCTCAGCTGCTCCCAGGGTACCAGGGTGGGGTTGGTCTTCTTGGCAAGGTTCTTGGGGCCCGGCGCGAATCGCCATCCTTCCGCGCGCCGCTCTTCCACATACCGGTCGTGCTCGGCCCGCGCGAGCAGCTCGAGTTCGGCGGGCTCGAACGCGAAGAGCGGCGCTCCCCAGTCCCGGCGGGGCACGATTTCGCACCCCACAGCGTTGAGCTTGACACTGATGTTGTCCGCCTGCCGCCGGCTCGATTCCTGGAACTCGGGCGGGAGCTCGTCCCAGGGAGCCATCGAGGGGTTGCGAGCGCGGGAATCGCCCTGAGCGGCCCGGGTCGCGACATAGGAGCGGTGGGCGGCGCGCGCCAGGGTCTCGCGCCGGGCGCCGAGGACGAGCTCTGGGGTGCAGGTACGATCGAGGAGTCCGAAGCCGAAGACGTTCGGATAGGTGCAACGACCGCCCTCGCCGCAGAGCAGCTGCGCCAGTCCGGCGTCCTCCTCGGTGCGCACGATGATCGGAATCGGGTTCACCGCGAGGCGCTGGTGGAGCGAGAGAGCAGCCGAGAGGGCGAGGGACTCGTTGTCCAGGCACACGAACGCGGTGGTGACGTCGCAACGGGCTCCCGACCAGGCCAGGAATTCGCCGCGGTAGTACTCGGCGGAGCACACGTCGATCTCCACGGCGCGCGGCTCGCAGGCCTCCTGCAAGCGGGGGTAGCGCAGCGAGAGCGAAGTGATCCGCTCGTGGGCCATCCGATCGATGACGGTCAAGCGGAGCCGGGCGCCACTGGCGCGCCCGCTCGTCCACCACCGGCGCGCGGCCTCGACGATCAAGCTCTCGCCCATCTTCCCCGCCCCGACGACGAGCAAATGGGGCAGCCCGCCCCCGTCGCCCGCCCGCTCGACGGCGAAGAACTTGTCGAGCATCGCCCGGGCGCCGATCTCGAAGGGATTGAAGAAGGAGATCGGAAGGCCCACTTCCTGCGCGTGCAGCAGGTCGCACAGCTCGGGCTCCAGAATGTGCACCACGCAGCTCGCCGCGGGGCGGGGACGTTGTCGCGCACGGCGTCTCGCGGCGGCCTGCTCCCGGGCAGCGTGAGCCACCTCGACGTTCACCGCGTCCGCTCCGCACACCGCGACCAGACACGACATCCGCTGCAGGCGGGCCCTCGCCAGGAGCTTGGGATCCCTCGCGTCGCCCAGCAGAACCGCGGCGCCCAGCGTGCGGCAGCGGTCGAGCTGATCGTTCTCGGGATTCTTTTCGATGACGACGACCGGGATTCCCCGACTGCGAAATCCCTGGACGAGGTGCATTCCCTTGCGGCCGAGCCCGCAGATCACCGCCTGGTTCCGCATGAAATGGAGGCGGACCAGCTGCAGCTGCTCCTGGAACAGCACGGCGAGGGCCTTGCTGGCCGTATAGGCGGCGACGCCGGGCGCGAGCAGGCGCGCGACTTCGAGCTGCCAGGGAACCGGGGGTGCGACGTGCCCCGACTGCAGCACGAAGAGCTGCAGCGTCAGATACCCGACGTCGAGCAGGCTCCGGGAATCGCCGGCCGCCGCGAAGTATCGCGCAAACCCTACAGCCCCCAGCACGAAGGCCGCCAACGCGAGCACCCAGATGAGCGGCCACTCGAGCGTTTGCCAGAGCAGCGACGAGCGTGCCCGTGCCACCAGGTTTCCTCCTCTCTTAGCCGACTCGCACCAGCTTGTACTGGCGCTTGAGGAGCGTGGGCGGGATCGCGTCCACGATCGCCTCATCCAGCACCCGGTCCTCGGGGAGTTGCTCCTGGAACGGCACCAGAGCGCGGTGCAGCCGAAGGGCGTCATTAGTCGAGCGCGCCCAGCCGTAGCCCCGCAGCAGGTGCTCGCGCAGCCAGATGTCGTGCTCGATCTCCATGAGGCGGGTGCGCTCTTCCTGCGTGAAGCCCAGTTCGGGCAGAACCCGCTGATCTTCGGACGTGAACTTCGCGATGCGATAGCCTATGGCGAGCAGCTTGGCATTGGTCAGCCGGGCGGTGACCCGGTTGCGCTCCTTCTCCGGCTCGCTGAGCTCCGCGTAGGGGCGCAGCATCGGGTGCAGCTTCCCGGCGTCATCGCGGGGAGCTCCGAAGCGCCAGCCTGCCTCATGGCGCATCCGGTACCAGCCGGCGTGGCACGCCTCGGCGAGCGCCTCGATCACCGGCTGCTCCAGCTCTCCCTCGGCAACCTGCTGGCGGAAGTCGGGGGTGACGTGGGAGCGCAGGACCTCGGGTCCGGGGAGCGCCGAGGGCTCGAAGCGCGGTCCCGGGCGGCTGGAGGACACCACCATCTCGAGCGAGCGGGCCCCGTGCAGGTACTTCTCCACCCGGAGAAAACCGCGGATGACGCTGGTGCTGATCGCGGCCTGCCGGGTGTCGGGATCGATCAGGTGCGGGAAATGGCGCTCGAGGAGAGCCCGCAAGAGGATGGCGCGGCGGATGAGATAGGCCGGGTCCTGGTCGCCCGGGTTAGGGCCTTTGATATTGAGCGAGCCGCGCAGTCTGCTGACGAAATCGGGTCCCTTCAGCTGCTTGAATTCCTCGCGCACCGCCTCCGCTCGATCGGAGGTCCGGTCGAAGCTCTCGAAGTCGACGCAGGTGCCGCCGGCGAACACGAAAATGGCGCGGCCCAGATGGTGAACGCGCGATTCCTCCCGGAACTCAGCGTCCTGCATTGGAGCCAGGAACGGCTTCAGCCAGCGCAGCCCGCCGCTGTCGAATTCGTCCCAGAAGACCAAGGGAATCTGGCCCAGCAGCGAGGCGTCGCGGACCTGGTGAAACGCGGCGTGGAGCTCTGCGATGTTCTCGAACTGCGCAAGGTTGAACTCGAGCGGTTTGCGTTGCCCGAAGAGCTCGCCGGCGAGCTGCTTGATCGCGAAGGACTTCCCCGATCCGGGCTGGCCGAAGACCGCGAGCGACAAGGGGCGGCGATCCTGGGGATTCTCCTGGTAGGAGAGCATGAGGCCGCGAATCGAGTTGATGCGCTCGATCTCCTCCCGGTCCACGGTGAGATACTGGCCGTAGCGCGCCTTAGGCGCGGCGGCCAGCGCTTCGGCCGGGCCGCGCC
Organism: Gemmatimonadales bacterium; assembly: GCA_036002045.1. GTDB lineage: Bacteria > Gemmatimonadota > Gemmatimonadetes > Gemmatimonadales > GWC2-71-9 > JABFSM01. The sequence continues at coordinate 10,708 of DASYTT010000143.1, read as the reverse complement.
GCACGACCTCGGTCGCCTTGGCAGCCAGAAACTCGCTGCCGACCCCCGCCAGGTCGCGGACCAGGTCCGAGTAATCGGCCGGCTGCTCCCGCAAGGTGGGGTCGGCCAGCAGCTGGTGAGGGAAAGCGGTGAAGAACGCCGCAGCCGGCTCCTTCCCTCTGCTGAGCTCGCCCGCTGCCGGATGATAGGCGGCCGCGACACTTGCGTGGGCGGCGTCGGCGCTGAACCGTGCCGCACCACCCCCGGTTTCGTGGCTCTTCCGGAGCGCGGCGAGTCCGCGACCCAGCGCCATCCACAGGGGATAGCTCGCCGGATCGCAGGCGTGCCGGGTGACCGCCGCCATGAGGATGGACTGGGCGCCGAAGGTGCGGCCCGGGCTCTTCGCGTCCCAGTCGCCCTCCAGCTCTTCGGGATGATAGAGAAAGCGCTCGAAGCGAGCGCGATCTCCCTCGCCGCGAGAGAAGCTGGCGACGCCGGCGCCGCCGAATTGCACCAGGACCCTGCAACAGTGTCCGAGGTCGAGCGCCGAGTCCCTGGCTTCGAGCTCACGGACGGTTTCCTCGATGCTGAGATCCCAGGACAGCGAGTCCGAGATGGCCGCCGCCCGCGCGCGAAGCGAATTCACCGAAACGAGGACGGTGAGGCGGTCGGCGAATCGCTCGAGCAGCATACCCCAGAGCGCGCCCTCGGCGAGCGGCGCCGATTGCTTGAGCAGGATGGCCCCCGGGGCGCCGCGCGCTTCCCGCACTGCCGCAGGCCAGAGCTCCGGGCGGGCCCGGAAATCAAGAGCCAGGTCATCCAGGACGAGCACATCGGGTTCGAGCAGCTCCTGATCGTAGCGTGGCGCCTCCGTCGAATGCTCAGGCGGCGGCTCGCAGCCCAGGAACTGCTCGACCCGCCACACTTCGCTCTTCTCGCCGCGGACGCGAGGGTGGGGAGACCAGATAGTGTACGCCTTGCGATTGGGCGACTGGGGGTCTGGAGCGACGATCCGGGACTCGAGGTCCGAGCACGCCAGGGCGATGAGGTCGCGCAAATACCACGCGCCGCCGCCGCATTCCTGGAGCAGCGTGTGGGGCACCGTTTCGTGGTAATGAGTCGGCGCCCGCGGGCTCCGGACCAGGTTGTAATCCCGGATCAGATCACCGGTCACAAGGATCGTCTTCATGGACTGGAGACCGGGTGAGTTAGGTGATTTCGCTCGCGCCAAAGCACAGGAACTCGACACGCCGTCGGCCGGAATGCCAGAAGTACGCCGCGCGGATGGCCCTGGCAAGCCCCTGAGCTCTGGCAGACGGCTTGCACTTGCGATCCTGCATGAGCTACCGGGCGCTTGCGGCCGCGATCCTCGGAGTCCTGCTTGCAGGGTTCGCGCCTCCGCTTTTCGCGCAGCAGGCATTCTTCCAGCTCGCCACCCAGGCAAAGGCTTGGCGCTGGACCACGGGTGCCGGGCTGGGTCTGCTGCTGGCTCCGGGCGAAATCGGTCGCGAACGCAACGCCAGCGGCGGTCACGAGGAGCTGATCGCCCGCTTGAGCGATGGGATGGCGCTGGGATTCCAGGTGGGACTCGAGGGCCGCTTCGGGGGTCTCGAGCTGCGCGGAGTCTCCGGCGGCCGGGCGGTCGAGGTGAAGAACGAGTTCGGGGTGGCCTTCCCCGATCACGGGAGCCGCCCGCTTGCCTGGAACGGCCATGTGCTGGTGTATCCGCTGGCTCCGCTGCAGCGACGCAGCCGTCCAGTACGGCCTTTCTTGACGGCGGGGCTCGGCGGGATGTTGCTCTCCGTGGACTTGGACAACGTCAAGGGCCAAACGCTCTATCATCCATTTCACTGGAACTTGGGAGCCGGGGTCCGGATCGCGGCCAGCCCCGACAACATTCCTTCCTGGACCCCAACCTTCATCGAGCTCAGGGTCGAACGGTTCCGGGTTTGGCGGATCCGGCCGCTGCGGGGCTTCGACGCCGTCGCCGCAACGCTCGGGCTCGGGATGCGGCTGTGACGCGGGCCTTCGATTTCCGGTTCGTCGCGGTCGCGCCGGGCCGCCTCGCGCTCTGGCACCGGCCCAAGCTCCGCGCCATCCCGTATCTTCAAGCCGCGGGGTGCGACCGCGTGGTCACCCTGCTCTCAGAGCGCGAGGGGGCACGGGAGATCGGCCTTGCCGTTGAAGCCGTGGAATTGGCCTGGAGCTGGATTCCTCTTTCCAGCGGACGCCCTCCCGAAGGAGCGCCGGCGCAACGGGCGCGACATGGCATCGCGGAGCTTTCCGAGCGCCTCGATGCCGGCGAGGCCATCCTGATTCATTGCTCGGCGGGGATGCACCGCACCGGCATGCTGGCGTATGCGCTGCTCAGGCGCCGCGGCGTTGCGCAGGAAGCCGCCTTGCAGCGGATAGCGGCCATGAGACCAGTCGCCCGAAGCGCCCTCACACCCGCACACCTGGCCTGGGGAGAGCCGTGAACCGTGACCGTGAACCTGAACCACTGACGCCGGCCGTGCGCGAACAGCTCGCGCGCGCGATCCATGAGCGCTACCGCCGCAACCAGCGCGACCGCAAGCCCGCCAGCGATCCCGCCATGCAGCCATGGGACACGTTGGCGGAAACGCTCAAGCATTCCAATCGCGACCAGGCCGCCGACATCGCGAACAAGCTCGGGGCAATCGGCTGCCGGATTACGCCTGCAGGAGAGCGGCCGGCCGCGCCGCCGTTCACTCGCGACGAGCTCGAGCGGCTCGCGATGCTGGAGCACGCGCGCTGGGTTGCCGAGCGCCGCGAGGCGGGCTGGATGCCGGGGCCTCGTAAAGACGTCGACCGCAAGCTCACCCCGTACCTGGTGCCCTGGGATGAGCTCACCGAAATCGTGCGGGAAGTCGATCGGGACGCGGTGCGGGCGATCCCCGACGTGCTGGCGGAAGCGGGACTCCAGATCTCTCGAGCCTAAGCGACCGCGATTCGCACGAATTTCGTGGGGAGATCGCTGTCCTTATCGGTTGATCCACCGATTTCACAGATTCAAACCACGATTTATGTAATCGGTCCTCATCTCTGTAATCTGTGGATCAAGAGTTCTCGTACCCGGAGCCTAGCGCGGACGCTACGTCCCCGAGCGGAGTGTCCGGATCGAATGGACAGCAGACGGTCAGCGGGCGCGATCCCTGCCAGGGCCAGCGCCGCTTTCCCGAGAGATCCAGCAGCTCCCCGTGGCGCGAGCAGATGAAACGATGACAGCGCGGACACTGCCCGATGAGCGTCGGCCCCCCGGCGGCGTTTGCTGCCGCAGTCACCTGGATTCGGTCTTCCACCAGGAGTCCCCTACTGCCACAGACGAAGCAGCTCTGGAGCTGTCCCATCGTTCCTCAGAATCGCTGCCGGTGTTGCCGCCAGGCGGCATCCACGTTCACCTGCGGCATGATGATCGCCCAGGATACCTGGGGATAGTCATCCATGGCGCGGCTGATGGCGCGGGCGTGAAACCCCCCGACCGCGAGCACCGCGCGATCTTCCTTCCGCTCCGCGATCAGCTCCAGGGTGCGGGACACCATATGCTCGCTGCGAAGCTGGGAGAGCCGGAGGAACTCCTTGTCGGCCTCGAGCGCCTGCTCCACCTGGCACAGCTCCGCGGCTGGAATGGCGGGGCGCAGCAGCGGGGCGTCCCTGAACAGAGCGGATAGCTCGGAGAGCAAATCCTCCACCGTGGTGATCGCGGCGACCCGTGCCTCGGCATCTTTGGGGGGCACCGCGAGCTGCAGCATCAGGTGCACCAGATCGAAGCGCGCTTCGAGCTCGCCGAGGGACCGCGCATGCGCAGCATCCACCAGGGCCTCGGCCAGCTCGCTCAGCTGATCATCGAGTCCCACTTTGAGCGCGACGACATCACGGGACTGGGCCACCGATTCCCGAAAGTCCCGCAGGTCGAAATAGGGGACCTCGAGCCGGAGGGCCAGCCGCATCAGAAGCTCGTAGAACTCATGAGACGCTCCGCTCAGCGCCCGGGCCGAAAGCCAGGAGTCGTACCACTGCTTGCACGCCAGCAGCAGCGGCTCGGGATTGGGCTGCTGGAAGCCCGTGGTGAACTCTTCCATCGACCGGCCCGTCTCCTCCATCCAGTAAGCGAGCACGGGAGCGGCCTTCGCGAGGTCGATGTTGATGCGGTTCCCGCCGGCCGGCTTGTACCAGCCATTCACCTTCCCGAGCACGCGGCGCACGAACTCCTCCTGCTGCGCCTTGGCCCGTGCGGCGTTTTGGGAATTTTCCTTGTCGCCGATCTCCAGAAACCTGCGCACCATCGGAAAGCCGCCCAGCTCTACTCCGAGCCGGCCCGCGGCGGCGCGCGCCAGCCGCGCCTGCTCGAGCATGGGCTTGCGGGTCTCGTAGAGGCCCAGGCGGGCACGCCGGAACCCGGCCAGCTCCTGTGGATAGAGCCTTTCCTGGGCTGCGCTGAGACGCGCGCGGATCTCGTCGAACACCCGGTCCCGGTTGATCCGTGCCGCGCTCACCTGCCCCATGGCATGATGCGATGGGGGAATCAGGCTCACGTCGTCGACGCCCCAGACCTCGACCGGCCTTCCCGCGTTGAGCAGGCTCAGCACACCGGCGGATACGGTCTCGCTCCCGATCAGCTGCGCGATATCGGTCTTGCCCGGGGTCCGGCGAATCGGACCGTCGGCCGCTTCCACGGCGAGCAGCCGAACCCCGGCGCCGACATAAAGGTCACAGATCCCCGCCAGGCTGGCTTGCGCCAGCGGGTCGTCGAATGCCTGGAGCACCACGGCCAGCTGGGTCCCGCCGAACCCGGTCCACTGGTAGCCTTCGATCTGGCGGCCCAGCTGGTCGGGGATCCGAACGTCGAGCAGCGGTTCCACCGGCCTAAACGGCTACCCCGGTCACGCGGGTTCCACAGCCGGTGCAATGAATGCCGTAGGCCGCCTTGTCGATCTCTCTGAACTCGACGTGCTCGGGGCAGCGAAACTCCCGGCAGCTCGGGCAATAGCCGCCCACATCCAGCGCAAAGCCGTCGATGTTGGTGGTGACCACCGTGTGGGTGATGGAAGGACAGGGAAACGTCTGTCCGTCGCTGCCGCAGCGCTGCGGGCTCACCTTGTAGTTCTGCTGGATCGTCAGCGCGAACATGCTCAGCTTCCCGCTGCCGCTCGAACGAGTCGCCTTCTTGCCGAACAGCTTGCTCATGAATCCCATGCGTCCCTCCGCGAGGCCGGTGCTCAGCTGAGCTGCGCGCCGTGAATGGCGCAATGAAGGGCAAGGCCCTTGCTGCCCTCCATGCTGATCTCCTTGAGCTCGATGTGCTTGCCGCAGATCGCTCCGCAAGTCGGGCAATCGCCTCCGATGTCGATCTCGAAATCGCTCGGGCCCACCTGGTAACCCAGCTTCTTGAAGGCGTCGAACCCGAAGACCGGTACGGGCACCGGGTGGGAATGAAAGGCGAAGCACTTCATGCAGATCATGCTGGGGATCGCGTCGGGATCACCTCCGCCGGTGGCCGCGATCAGGAGCTTGTGGAGGCTGAACTTTCCGGAGGGGGCCGCGACCTCAGGCTTTGGCTTTGCCCGCGTCGGCTTGGGAGCCGGCCGCTCCAGGTCTTTGGCATCCAGCGTGATGACGGTGATGAACCGCTCGGGCTCGGCATTCCGGTCGTGCCGCACCCGAGTGCCGCAGCTCTCGCACACCACGCCGTAGCTGGAATCCTTGAACGCCTCGGGATTGGGCAGGTGGCTCGCCACCACGCGGTCGAAGGCCAGGTGCCGCTGGCAGAGCTGCTTGCGACAACGCGGACAATACCCGCCGATATCGAGGCGCATCGTCGGGGTGCCGGTCGAAAGGATACAGACTTGGGCCAGGCTCGAGAGGTAGGTCGTCCCGCAGACGTCGCAGGACTGGGGGCTCATGGACTCCTGCTGTTGCGCCAGCGCCCCCGCGAGGCTCATCCCGTCGCCGCCTCCTGCGGACGCTTTCTTGCGGCCGAAGATCTTGTCGAGGAATCCCATGCTACCTCCCACTGCCGAGCTCGAGTTGGAAGAGCGCCACCGTCGCGCCCCGCGTGCCGGTCCACAGCCGATTCGGCGACTTGAAGAGCACCGCGGTCACGGCGCTTCCCAGACTCGCGCTCACCACGAGCGCGCCGTCCGCGGGACGGTACAGGTTGATGCGTCCGTCGTCGCCGGCCGACACGAGCAGCTCGGAGTGCAGCGCGAGGGCGCGCACCGGCGCCGCGTGCCCGGCGAGCCGGCGGGGCTCCCCGCCCTCGAGCGGCCCCAGCAGCACGCTGCCGTCGTCGCCGCCCGAAGCGAGCATCCCCTGCTCCGGATCGACCGCCAGGCAATTGACCCGGGACGGGTGAGACCACCTAACCCGCCCCGCGGCGTTCGTCGCCGACCAGACCCGGATCGTCCCGTCCAGGCCGCCGCTCGCCACGCGATCACCGTCGAGCCGGGTGAGGCAGCTGACCGAGCTCTCGTGTCCTTCGAGCCGTCGGCCGATCCAGCCTCCCCGGCGGGGCCAGAGCAGCACCTCGCGCGGGGTGCCGGCTCCCACGATCCAGTTGTCCAGCACCTGTACCGCGGCAAGCGCGCCGGTGACTGGTTCGTAGGTCTCGCTCGGAAGCCCGGAATCCAGGTCCCAGGCGCGAACGGTTCCATCCTCGCCGGCGGAAAGCACCCGGTCACCAGCCTGGACCAACGAGCTGACAGTTCGGGAATGCCCCGCGCCGGGCTCCGGACCCGGACGCGTGGCACCTCCGATAACCTCCGGTCCGCGGGAGGATTGCGCTAGTGCCGCCTGCGGGCGGCCCCCCCACAGGTCCACCCGATTGGAGCCGTCGAGCCGCCAGCGCCGGATGGCACAATCCGCAGAACCAGAAACCAGCCCGCCGGGCCCGGCCAGCAGCGCGGTGATCGGGCCGACATGACCGCGAAGCGCCACCTGGTGCTCGCCAGCGGCATCCCAGATACGAATCGTCCCGTCTTCGCTCCCCGAGGCCACCCGGCCATCGGGCAGCTCTACCAGCGCGGAGATCCCGCCTTCGTGTTCCGCGGAGTCGGCCGGCGGCCGCCGTTCGGTCTCGACCTGCCAAACCCGCACGGTGGCGTCTTCTCCCGCCGACACGAACCACCCTTCGTCCGGCGGGGGAGCGCTGGCGAGGCAGCTCACCGGGCGAGTGTGGGCGCGGAGCGTCGCGAGCTGCTGGCCGGTGTCGGCATCCCAGCTCTTGATGGTGGTATCGGCGCTGCCGGAGAGCACCTGTGCGGCCCGGGAGAGCACCGCGAGGCAAGTCACCCGTTGGGCGTGGGCAGTGATGACGCGGCGCTCACGTTGCCCGGCGACACCCCAGATCCGGATGATCCCGGCTTCATCACCCGAGACGGCCCGGCCGCCGTCGGGGTCGAGCGCGACCGCACGCACCGGCCGCTCGTGGCCTCTCTGCGGCGGCAAGGCAGTCCCACCGACCCAGAGGCGGACGGTGCGGTCCGCTCCCCCCGAGATGACGCGCCCGGATTCCCGGTCCGCCGCCAGGCAAAGGACCCGGTCCTGATGGTTGTAGAGCCGCTCCGGACGGGGATCGCCGGGCTTCCAGGCCGAGACAACGCGGTCGTCGCCCCCGGCCACGACTCTGCCGTCCCCTAACGCGGCAATCGCCCGGCAACGGGTCCGTAGCTCGGCCGCTCCGGGCTCAGCGCGTTCGGCCTCCCAGTCCCAGAGCGTGAGCCGGCCGGTCTGCGACGCCGAAACCAGCCGCAGCGGCTCGGCAGCTCCGCCGATCCACCCCAGCCCGGCGACCGCTCCGTTCTCGATTCGGAAGCCTGCCGCTTCTGCGCCGTCGGAACGCTGAAAGACCCGGATCTCACCATCGCGCGCGCCCGAGGCAATCCAGTTCCCATCCGGGGACACGGCGAGCGCGGTCACCTCCGCTGCGTGCGCGGGAAGCGTGCGCAGCAACGCGCGCGAGATGGAGGTGCGGGGAGTGCGGTTGAGCCGGCGCAGCCAGGCTGCTGCACCGGCCCAGGGACCCGGGAATTCCCGCAGCAGCTCACCGGCTGGCCCGTCAACGCCGGAATGGGCGAACAGGTTCTGGTAGATCTGCTGCCCGGTCGTCTCGGGAAAGCTCAGAAACGCGCTCGCTTCCTGGTTGAACGCGCTGCCGAACTCGCGCAGAATAGCCCGGCTCCGCTCGTGCGGGTCGTCCTCGAAGCGCGGCGCGGCGGGCAGCAGCCGGACGGCGCGCTCGAAGTCGGCCATGGCGTCATACCCGGCGCCCGCTGCGACCTTGGCCTGGAGAAAGTCGAGGCTGCCCAGCGTGTCGCCAAGCTCGTTCCAGCGCCCGCTCAAGACCTGCTGGTAGGGCAGCTCGGCGAGCTTGCGAAGGTTGTACACGCGGCGGTCTCCGGCTTCGACCGAGAGGCGGGTGTCGGCCTCGTAGTAGCGAGCCAGGTCCCCATGTCGCGCGCGGCCGGCCCCGGAGAGATACGCGGCTTCCGCGACGCGCTTGACCTGCTGGTGGTAGAACGTCAGCACCGTGGTGCCGTCGGCGTGCTGCGGGGCGAGGTAGAACTGGAGATCGTGGTAGAGCCGAGACCAGACGACCACGGGCAGGTGCGGCACCACCGGCGAGTCCGGTGAGCGGTCGCGGAACGACTGCATGACGGCCGCATCGCGCGACAGGACGTCGAGGATCTCGTCCTCGGTAAGCCCATGGCGCGCGGCGGCGAGATAGCCCAGGCTCCGCGCTACCAGCTGCTCACCGTGGTTGCCGGCTTCCGACAGGCGGGCGAAGAGCGCCTCGATCAAAGCGGAGACGGTGGTGCCCAGGGGAGCAGCGGTGTACGTGGACGGCCATTCGCGCGCCGACTCGAAGGCGAGTTTCAGATAGAGGGGCAAGCGCGAATGGGAGAACCCTTCGAGGACGGCGCGCCGCTGGTTGCGGGTTAGGCGCCGCTTGGCGTCCCCCAGCCAGCGGCGCAGCAGCCGGGCGCCCTCGGAGAGGGACAGCGTGTCCAGCCGGATGCGCCGGTCTCCCAGCCGGCGCTCGACCGCGGCCTCCCCGTCGCCGGGAGTGGTGGAGACGACGAGAGCGACGTGGAGCGGCAGCCGGCGCGGCAGCCAGCCGAGCGCGTTGGCACGGTCCGCCGCGGAGAGCATGTCGAGCGCATCGATGAAGACCGCGAGGGGCCGCTCTCGAGTGGCCACCGCGAGCCGCTCGGGAAACCGGCGCGCGAGGGTGCGATAATCCTCGCTCACCTCGGCCTCGGGCAGCCGGTAGCGCCGGGCCACATCGCGACAGATGCTCTGGAGCAGGGAGCGCCCATCCGCCGATTCCGGCGTCGCGCCGACGAATCGGACGACCACCTCGGTGCCGGGGTGCAAGCTCGCCACCCGATCCGCGGCATGGGCGAGCAGCGCGGTCTTCCCCGAGCCGGACTCCCCCACCACCCCGAGGGGGGCGGCTTGCTCCGCCCGGCCTAACCCGGCAAGGTAGTCTTCGATGGCATGCAGCGTCGCCTTCCGGCCGATGAAATTGCGGGAGCGGTACTCCCCGAATTCGCGGTGGGCCTGGCGGTCTCCCTCGACGGCATCTGCCGCTGCGAGGTCCGCGAGCTCCTGGAGAATGATCCAGCCGAGCTGCAGGAAGACCTCGCTGCAGAGCGCGGGAAGGTGGTCGAGCGTGATGGGAGCCGCCTCGGGCGGCCGGCTCGCAGCCGGTCCGGAGTGAGCCGGGAAAGCGGCCGGCAGCGCGCGCAGGAATTCCTGGCGGTCGGATTGCAGCTGCTCCCAGGCCGGCCGAGCGAGTCGCTCTCGCGTCGCAGGGAGGCTCTGCACGGCGCGGAGCAGCCGCTCCACCACCGCACTGCACGCTTCATCCGGCGGCAAGCTCCATTGCTCCGGCGGGAGCCACCTGGCCTCGTAGTGAGAAAGATTGCGGCCGAGCCGGGTGCGCAGGCGCCGCTTCAATTCCGCCAAGCGCTCCGCGGGCTCCCGGCTCGGCGTACCGTCCGGGAGCACGTCACGAAAGTCTCCGGCGCCGCTCGGCGGGAATCCGCTGATGGTCCGGAAGAATCCGAAGACGTGCTGGTCCGCCCCCATCGCGAGCGCGCCGGCTTCGATCTCCTGTTCGGTGGCGGAGGCGCTGGCCGCAGGGCTCAGCCGACCCAGCAGCGCATTGAGCGGCAGCTCGACCTTTTCGCGCCAGGTCGGGTAGTGCGCTTCGGGGGTTCCCCGCTCGCGGGGCTGCAGCCGAAACACCGGTGGGTCGGCATTCTCGTCCAGCCGATACCAGCGGTCGAGCAGGGCCGCCTCGCTGCCCGCCGCCGCGGCCCGAGCCGTCGCGAACTCCGCCGCGGGCATCTCGAAGGGGAGCGGACGCCAGCCGTAGCGGTCGCCCAGCAGCACGACGAAGTTGGGCCGCGGCGTGGTCGCCTGGCAGCGGGCGACCTCCTGCAGGCAGATCCGCATGGTGCGCTGATCGAGACCGGCCTCCTCGCTGATTCCCCAGCGGAGGTCGATGTCCTGGAACCGGCAGTCGGTGAGCAAGCAGAGCTGCTTGAGCCGCGGGAAAACGTGTTGCTGGAGCGCGTTCCGCTCCGCCTTGAGATCGGAGAAGGTCGAGCTGACGAAGAGCCGGAAGGTCCTGCTGCCGCTCATGGCCCCAACTTACTCCCAGGCAAGTCCCTCGCTACTCTCAGCACCACTCTGCCGCCTCCAC
>DASYTT010000142.1:0-48245 GCA_036002045.1 Gemmatimonadales bacterium | reverse complement strand
ATCGGCCCCCTGCTCGCCGGGAAGCTGCTGGCGGTGGGATTGCTGTCCTTTGCCGCCATCCTGCTGCTCTCCAACCTGGTGACCGCGCTCTCGACGTTCTTCCTGGCGAAGGACCTCGACATGCTGGTCGCCGCCCCGGTGGACTGGATCTGGTTTTACCTGGCCAAACTGGGGGAGACGCTGGCCCATTCCTCCTGGATGGTTGCGCTGATGGTGGTCCCGATCCTGACCGCCTACGGGGTGGTGTTTGGCGGGGGGCTGCTTTTTCCCGTCGTGGCGCTGGCTGTCCTGCTGCCGTTCTTTCTGCTGCCCACGGTGGTCGGCTCGGTGATCACGCTTGCCCTCGTCAACATCTTTCCCGCGCGACGGGCGCGCGACCTCCTCAGCCTGGTGGCACTCAGCGTCATGGCGGGGCTGGTGCTCTTTCTCCGGCTGGCCCAGCCGGAACAGCTCGCGCGACCGGAGGGGTACCGGAACCTGCTGGACTTCATCGCGACGCTCCGGGCTCCGAGCCATCCGCTTCTGCCGAGCGAATGGGCGGCGAGCGCGCTGATGAACTGGCTGCTGCAGATCCGGGATCCCCTGCCCCTCCTGTTGCTCTGGAGCACGGCGGGGGCCTTCATCGTGATCGGCGCCTCGTTGCACCGGCGCCTCTACATGCCGGGATTCACCAAGGCTCAGGAGGGCGCCAACGGCACGGCCGCGATGGCCTGGTGGCACCGACTGCTGCGCCCGTTGCTCGGATGGCTGCCGGTCACCCGCCGGGAATTCGTGTTCAAGGATCTCAAGGTCTTTTTCCGCGATGCGACGCAATGGAGCCAGCTGATCTTGCTGGCCGTGCTGCTGATCGTGTACGTCTTCAACATCCGGGCGCTGCCTCTCTACACCGGCGAGCGGGTGCCGTATGTCCTGGTCACGCTGGTCGTGTTCCTGAATCAGGGGTTGGGCGGCTTCGTACTCGCCGCCATCGCCGCGCGTTTCATCTTTCCTTCGATTTCCCTCGAGGGCCGCCAGCTCTGGCTGTTGCGGTCGAGTCCGCTCGATCTCAAGGCCATGTTGTGGAGCAAATACTGGGTCGGGACCCTTCCGCTGCTGGTGCTCGCCCTGGGGATCGGCGTGGTCACCAACCGCATGCTGCACGCTCCGCCCTTCATGATGCTGCTCAGCACCTTCACGACGGTCTGCTACACCCTGGCCGTCGGCGCGCTGGCGCTCGGGATGGGGGTGCTCTTTCCGCAGTTCGATTCCGAGAACGCCGCGCAGATTCCGACCAGCTTCGGCGGGCTGGTCTTCATGATGGCGGCGGTGAGCCTGCTCACCCTCATCATCGTGATCGAAGCGGTTCCGGTGGCCCAGCAGCTCCGCGCCTGGCAGGCTGGCGCGGAGCCCGGCTCTCCCGCTTCGCTGGTACTGGTCATGGCGGCGGTCTTCGGCGTGTGCGCCGTGGCGACGGTGCTCCCGCTGCAGATCGGACTGCGCCGACTCGCCGCGTTCGAGGACTAGCCCAAGTTTTTTTCGCACCGGCCCGCAGATTCCTGGTGCCGGTCCCTCCGCGCATCGGTTCCACCTTGGTTGCCGCCGCAACCGCGCCAAGTCGGCGCGGGACGGCTTCACACCAAGGAGGCCCCGATGTCCCCGTTTGTCCGCCACGCGGCGGCGCTGGCCGCATTCATTCTCACCACTGCGTGCGCCGAGCGTTCGTCACCAGTCGAGCCGAAAGCCCCTGACATCCCGGACCGCGCGGCCACCACAGCCACGGCGGCCGGTTCGGACGAGCAAGCCCGCAACGAACGCCTGGCCAGGCGCCTGGCGATCGCCTTGGGCAATTCTGCCTTCCGCGAGGTGGTCTTCACCGCGCTACAGCAGAGCCGGGTTCGGGAAGGAAAGGTGCACTTCCAGCGCTTCCTGGGTGAGGAGCAGGGCCGCCGGCTGCAACAGCTCGCGGAACTGGCGCGGGAGAATGAAGCAACCATCGCAGGGGATCTCGAGGGAGCATCACCGCTCGAGATCTACCTCCCGGTTCCCGCCCACCGGCGCGCATGGCAAGGTGACGAAAACGTTCTCGTGGCGACGGCGCTGGACGATCAGGACGTCCCGGTCGCGTTCGACAGCCGGGGGCGGCGCCAACTGCTGGATCCGGATCAACCGCCGGACATTCCAGTCATCGCACTCGGACGCGCCGAAACCAGCTTTGAGCCCCTGGCCGGCCCCGCGACCGTCGAGGTGGACACTGGCGGGACGGGAGGGGGCACGCCTTCCGCGAGCAGCTCCCCCGGACTCTACATGACCTATGCCCGCATCCCTTCGTCATTTGAAGGTTGGTTGAAAGGCGCCCCCGAGTTTGAGCTGCACATCCTGGGACAGGATGGCAACTCGGGCACCATGAAGAGCTACCAGTGCGCCGGGGAGAGTGCCGGAATCCCCTATCAGTACAACCATGACGATACGGAATGGCGGGGTAACGTCATGCTCTTCAGCCAGGCCCAGCTCGATGGCTACAAGGCCCAGCACCCGGGCCAGGCGCTCCGCATTCTCGTCATGGAGGACGATGATACCCGCTGCGTCATCAAGACGGATTCGGCGCGGGTAGCCCGGTTCTTCGCGCAGATTGCGACGAGTTATGGGCAGCTCACCGGAGGGAGAGACACCTTGATCTCCCTGAAAACGTTCCGGAAGGCGCAGACCCTCATCAACATCTTCAAGGCGCTCTGGTCCGCGATCCAGAGTCAGGATGACCTCGTCGGGACGGCGCTCGAGGATTCCGTAGCGCGGGAGTATTTCTCCGGCGCGAACTGGATCATCAAAGGCGAGAACACCGTCACGCAGGGCGCCCTCAAACTCGAGATGCGCTGAGGGGAGGCCATTATGCGAAGAGCGCTCGGCCTGCTCGCACTGCTCGCCGGGACCGCAACGTCCGCGGCATACTCACAACCCCAGCTCAGCCTCCGCGGCAAGTGGGCCCTGGGTGTCTCCGTGGGAGTCTCCAGCTTCAGCGGAGGGTCGGAAGGAACCGGTCCGCAAGGGGAGCAGGTCAGGTTTACGCCGTACCGACCGACGATGTGGGGCCTGGTAGCGGCCCGCGGGCAAGAGCGCGCCCGCGTGTCGCTGGCCGCGCGGTTTGGGCAGGCGGGGCTCGCAATCCGCGGTGCGCCGCCCGCGCAGGAAGGCGCCGCATCCGGAGTGCTCGTCATCGCGGAGAACGCTTATCACGTTGCCGCCTTCACGGGAGGGGTTGCGACCCGGCTGTTGCGGTTGCGCGGAGGCCCGGCACTCCGGCCTTCGTTGGCGCTCAACGTCGAACGCTGGACCGCTCCGGGGACGCCGCCCCGAACCATCGCCGGCGGTCAGGCCGGGTTAGCGCTCGAAGTGATGCTGACACGGGCATTCGTGGCCGCTCTGGAGGGGGAGCTGGGGTTCACTCCGGCTTCCCCCTTTCAGTCGGAAGACTTGCCCGCGGGTTATCGCGCGCGCAGCACGTGGCGGCGGACGCTCGCTGCGGCCGGTTATTGGAGGTTTTGACAGAGGGGCGGAGGGGCGGAGGGGCGGAGGGGCAGTGAATCCTAGGCGGCGACTTTGCTGCCGCACGCGGCACAAAAGCGGCTTCCGTCCGGGAGCGGGGCCCCGCACTGGGTGCAGAAGGCACCCGCGCTGAGTGGCAGCCCGCAGCGAGAGCAATAGAGCGCGCCGGGCTCCGGACGGGGCCCGCAGTTGCGACAGCTTGGCGGTAACGGCTGGCCAGCGGCTCGCCCAGCGCGCAGCGATTGCAGGCGGCGGGCGATCAACTCCTCGGGATCGTCGGGGGCTGCCAGCCCCGCGGGGGAGGCTTCCTCCGCCGTCAGCGCCGCGAGCGCCTCGGCACGGTACCGCGACGTGAGGAGCTCATAATCGCCCTGGGAAAGCTTGCCGGTCTCTCGGTCGAACTCGATTTCCTTGAGCGCGAGCAGCGCGACGCCGCGCCGGGTCTCTTCGGGAGCTTCCGGTTCGAGCAGCGAAAGATCCGGGCGACTGGGGGTCAACAGGGGCTCGAACACCAGCCAGAGTACTAACCCGCCCAGCGCCAGCGCCGCGACGATTTCGAGGGCCATCAATCCGCTACATCGGCGAGAGCACGGCGGAGTCGGTCCTCGTCGGCGGGGCTCACAGAGGAGGAGGACGAGGTGGGCGGCAGCAGTTCTTCGGGCCCAGCAGCCAGCGGGCGCCGACTGCGGCGCCAGAGCACGGCTGTCAGCAGCGCGGCGGCGGTGAGCACCACGGCACCGGGCAAGAGGTAACCGGCCAGATTGAACCCTTCCGGCCTGGGCGCCATCAGGATCTGCTCGCCATACTTGCTCACAAAGGCCGCAACGATGGCGTCAGGCTGCTTCCCTTCCCGCCGCAGCCCCAGCACCTCCTGGTGCAGTGCGGGGGAGTAGCTGCAGGTGAAATCCGTAGTGCGGCAGGTATAGATGTCCAGGTTGCAGCCGCAAGTGCACTTCAAACGCTGCTCGAGCGCCTTGACTACTGCGTCGTTATCGGCTGCCGTCGCCGCGGAGCGCGCCTGCACCATCGAGGGATCGTAGAGCCGATCACTCGAGTCGGCTTGTGGCGCGCTCTGGCTCGCTGCGCGCACCGGCGCGCGCAGCGTCGCGACGCCGCCAAGCAGCATCATCCGGAGGGCCCGGCGGCGGTTCACCCTGGACTCCCCGCTTCCACCAGCGGGGCCTCATAGCCCGCTTGGGCTTCGCTCTGCCGCCGCTGTGCGATGACCGGGCCACCGGGCCACATGGTAATGAGCCCGCCCACGATGAGGATTCCCGCGCCGAGCCAGACCCACAGCACCAACGGATTCAGCGTGACGGCGTAGGTGGCCTCCTCGGTGCCGTTCACCGATCCCGCGTATACCACGTAGAGATCTTCGCGCAGATTGCTCCAGATGCCGACCTCGGTGGATGGCTCGAACGTGTTGCGCCCGAAGCTGTCGAGGTGCTGCCGCTTTTCCGAGGTGAGCCGCCCCTTCAGCACAGCGTCCTTGCGGACCTCGAGCGTCGCGGCCGACACGAAGCGGTTGAGCTGAGGGTATTGGGAGACCCCCAGATGGGTCAGCCGGTAGGTGTGTCCGAACGGGCTCCGCAGCTCCGTGCTCTCGCCGGTCTTGAGGGTCACCTCTTTGGTGACCTTGAACGCCATGCCCGCGAACGCGACGATGTAGGTCAAAAACCCAAGGTGCACGACATAGCCACCATAGCGGCGCCGGTTTCTCGCAATGAGGCGCGCCAGCGCGAGCAGCGGAGCCTCCCCGTGAATCCGGTGGCGCGCCCGGATTCCTCGCCAGAATTCCTGCGTCACCGTGCCCAGGACGAAGCCCGCCAGCCCCCACGCCATCAATGCGTAGAAATCCCTGATTCCGACAAAGAACAAGACCAGGGAGACGGCGATTCCAGTGGCGAGCGGAGCGACAAACTGGCGGCGCAGGTTCTCGGGACTGGCTTTGCGCCAGGCAATGAGGGGGCCGATGCCGGTGAGCGCCACCAGGAAGAGTCCCAGCGGCACGTTCACCCGATTGAAGAACGGCGGCCCGACGGTGATTTTGGTTCCCCGCACTGCTTCGGACAGGATCGGAAACAGCGTCCCCCAGAGCACCGAGAAGGCGATTCCGACCAGCGCCAGGTTGTTGAAGAGGAACGCCGCCTCGCGGCTCGCCATGGATTCGAGCCGGGCCTCCGGCTCGAGCAGGGGCCAGCGAACGTACAGCAGGGTGAAGGCAAAGATCCCTGCGAGCAGCAGAAACCCGAGGAAGAAGTACCCGACGCTCGACTGGGTGAAGCTGTGCACGCTGGCAATCACCCCGCTCCGGGTGATGAACGTGCCGAAGATGCTCAGCAGAAAGGAGACGACGATGAGCCCGACGTTCCAGCGCTTGAGCATGCCTCGCTTTTCCTGGATCATGACGGAGTGCAGGAACGCTGTCATGGTGAGCCAGGGGAGCAAGCTCGCGTTCTCGACCGGATCCCAGGCCCAGTAACCACCCCAACCCAGCTCGACATAAGCCCACCACATCCCGAGCGTGATCCCCGCCGAGAGGAAGAGCCAGGAGAGAATGGTCCACTTGCGCATGGCGTGGATCCATCCGGTGTCCAGCCGTTTGGACAGCAACGCGGCCATGGCAAAGGCGAAGGGAATGGTGATGCTGATGTAGCCCAGGTAGAGCATCGGCGGGTGAATGGTCATCCCCGGATTCTGCAGCTGCGGATTCAGGCCCCGGCCATCTTCTGGCGTAAAGAGCAGCCGTTCGAACGGGTTCGCCGAGAACAGCATGGTCAGCACGAAGAAAGCAACGACGAGATTGGTAATCCCGGTGACGTAGGGCAGCAGCGCAGCGTGCCGGCGGCTGGTGACGCTCTGCGCCGTAGCGCCGAAGACCGACAGAATCGTCGCCCAGAAGAGCAGGCTGCCTTTCTGCCCCGCCCAGAAGGCCGCCAGGACGTAGGAGGTCGGCAGGTTCCGGGCGGTGTACTGCGCGACGTACTCGATATTGAAGTCGTGGGAGAGCAGGCCCTTCCAGAGACACAGCGCCGCCAGCAGCAAAGCGGCCATCACGCCATACGTCGAGCGCATGACGGTGCGGGAAAGGTCGGGGCGCTCCTGCCAGCGCCCGAAGAAGGAAACGCCGGCTCCCCAGCCAGCGGCGAAGAGGGCGAGCCAGAGACTGAATTGTCCGAGCAGCGTCACGCGGTCAGGCCTTGCGGGATTTCTGGATCTCCGCTTCGTAGCGCGAGCCGCACTTGGCGAGGACTTCAGTGGCGTGAAAGACCCCGTCGCGGCCGTACTTCCCTTCGACGATCACCTCGATGTTGCTCGCGTCAGTGAAGGTGTCCGGAATCAATCCGGTGTAGGTGACCGGGAATTCGTTAGTCCCGTCACTGATCCGGAAGTCGATGGTACGGGTCCCAGTATTTCGGCGAACGGAGCCAGGCACGACATGGGCGCCGACTTTAAGACCCACGTCGTGGAAGCTGGGATCGGCCTCGGTCTTCGCGACCAGCTCACTGGGAGTGAGGAAATACACCCCGGTCTCCCTCACGCCCGAGACGATCAGGCCGGCAACGCCAGCAACAATTACCGACGCTCCGAGCAAGAATTTGGTACCTGCGTTCATGGGCTTCGCCTCCTCGCACAAATATACCTTTCAAGGGTAGTTTCGGGGTCAGCTGCGTAACCGTCCCACGGAGGAGCCATGGCCCGAGTGGTGGTGCGTTACTGCGCCTATTGAATCTCCGGACTCCACGCCGTCCGGGTGGCGGCCAGGCTGCAGCGAGAGCTCGGGGTGGAAGTCGAAAAGGTCCATGGTCAATACGGGGAGTACAAGGTGCTGGTCGACGACGAGGTGGTGGTGGACGGCGGCGCCCGCGTGATTCTGGGGTTGATGCCCTCGAGCAAGAAGATCGTCGAAGCGGTCCGCAGTCGGCTCTGACGCTCAGCCTCCCCGGGCCCAATAGAGGGCGGTGTCGACGGCACGTTTCCATCCAGCGAGCAAAACCCGGCGCTGCTCGGGGGTGGAACGCGGGTGGAAGACGCCGTGCCGGCGCGTAGCGGTAAACTCTTCGATGGAAGGCCAGACTCCCAGGGCCAATCCCGCCAGCGCCGCCGCCCCCAGCGCAGTGGTCTCCACGAGCTCGGGACGCTCCACCGGCACTCCGAGCACATCGGCCTGAAACTGCATCAACCACTCGTTGGCGGTGGCGCCGCCGTCGACCCGCAATAGGGGAATGGCAAGACCCGTCGTGCTCAGCATGGCCTGCAACAGCTCGAGGGAGCTGAAGGCGATCGATTCCAGTGCGGCGCGCGCGAGATGCGCGCGAGTGGTTCCGCGAGTGAGACCGGTCAGGGTTCCCCGTGCTTCGGGTTCCCAATAGGGGCTTCCCAGCCCGACGAAGGCCGGTACGAAGTGGACGCCGCCAGTATCGGAGACCGAGGCGGCGAGCGCCCCGGACTCCGCGGCATGCTCGAGCAGGTGCAAGCCATCGCACAGCCACTGAATCACCGCGCCCGCGATGAACACGCTGCCCTCGAGCGCGAAGCCACGGCCGCCGAGCGCATTACACGCGGCGGTCGCCAGCACGCCCTCCGGTGGCACGGGCGGGCTGTCGCCGGTGTAGACCAGCAGAAAGGCCCCCGTGCCGTAGGTGTTCTTTGCCATGCCCGGGGCCACACAGCCCTGTCCGAACAGCGCCGCCTGCTGATCGCCGGCGATCCCGGCCACCGGAAGCGAGTACCCAAATACCGCGGGGTCCGTCTCTCCACACACCCCGCTCGAGGCGACGATAGAGGGGAGCACCCGCTCCGGGACGGCGAAGAGGGTCAGCAAGTCCGAATCCCAGCCGCCTGAGGTCAGCGAGCAAAGCATGGTGCGGGAGGCGTTGGTGGGGTCGGTTACGTGCCGGCGACCGCCGGTCAGTCGCGCGATGAGCCAGCTATCCACGGTTCCGGCGGCGAGCTCGCCCCGCTCGGCGCGGAGTCTGAGCTCGGGGTTCTGGAGCAACCACTCGAGCTTGGTCGCGGAGAAGTACGGGTCCAGCAGCAAGCCCGTGCGCCGGCGAATCTCCACTTCCCTGCCCTCGTCTCTCAGCTCGCGACACCGATCCGCAGTACGCCGATCCTGCCACACCATGGCCGGGGCAGCGGCGCGAAGAGTCTTTCTGTCCCACACTACGACGGTCTCCCGCTGATTCGTGATGCCGATCCCGGCCGGGCGCTCCCCCGCCGCGGCAAGCGCCTCGCGCGCCGCATCGAGCGTCGAGCTCAAGAGCTCCTCGGGATCGTGCTCTACCCAACCGGGCCGGGGAAAGTGCTGCGCGAACTCCCGCCGCCCGTGTCCCAGGATGGTGCCGTCCTGGTGGACCATGAGGGCGCGTGAACTGGTGGTGCCTTGGTCGAGGGCGAGGATGGAGGGCGTAGGGAGTGGGGGTTGAGGGTTGGGGTTGGGGGTTAGAGAATCTAGCGTCGACGGTCGGAGCGCGGACCTTATCTTTGCACACCCCCTAACGCCAAGACCCACTCCAATGCACTACGACACCCTCCTTTATGAAAATCGCGACGGGATCGCCATCGTCACCATCAATCGTCCCGACAAACTCAATGCCTTGAACGCGGCTGTCATCAATGAGCTCGGTGCTCTCACGGCGGAAATCGACGAGGACCGCGCGGTACGCGGCGTAATCCTGACCGGCTCTGGTCCCAAGGCATTCGTGGCGGGGGCCGACATCGGAGAGCTCAGCGCCTGCGATTCCCTCCAGGCGGAAACCCTCTCACGCAAGGGCTCGGCGGTGTTCCGGAGCCTCGAGCGATGCTCCAAACCGGTGCTCGCGGCGGTCAATGGATTCGCGCTCGGCGGCGGCTGCGAGCTGGCAATGGCATGCCACCTTCGGGTCGCCTCCGAGACCGCGAAATTCGGGCAGCCTGAGGTCAAGCTCGGAATTACCCCGGGTTATGGGGGCACTGTCCGTTTGCCCAGGCTCGTGGGGCGCGGGAAGGCGCTCGAGCTGCTCTTGTCCGGGGCGATGGTTGACGCCCAGGAAGCCCTCCGAATCGGCCTGGTCAACCGCGTCGTCGCCCCCGACGACCTGATCCCAGAATCCATCAACCTGCTCAACACGATCCTGGAGAACGGACCGCTGGCGGTCACGGGCTGCCTTCGGATGGTCGAAGAGCAGGACGACTTGCCGCTAGACGAGGCGCTGACGCTGGAAAGTCGGCGTTTCGGGGAGCTCGCGGGAACGGAGGATTTCCGCGAGGGGACGGGAGCGTTCCTGGGCAAGCGGAAAGCGGGCTTTAGAGGTCGGTGAGGTCGCTCGCCTAACCGCCCTTTTCGGGGTGGGAATCTGAGGGTAAACCCCTTAAATTTCACGCGATGCGGGCCGAGCGGATCGTGGCGCGGGGGTTCCGAAATCTCGCGGATTTGGACCTGTCCCTTCCGCCCGGCGGTGCCGTCTTCCTGGGCCCCAACGGGCATGGTAAGACCAATCTGCTCGAGCTGTTGTATTACCCGGTCTTGTTCCGCTCGCTGCGCGGGTCCCGGGATGTCCAGATTGCGGCCCACGGCGGCATTGGGTTCTCGCTGACTCTGACCCTGGCGGACGGTCACCGACCGCGAGAGTTGGCGGCAGGATTCAGCCTGGCGGGGAAGCAGAAGCGGTTGGCTCTGGACGGCGCTCCGGCTGAGCGGATGAGCGAGGCGATTGGTCACTGGCTCGCGGTGGCCTTCCTGCCGACCGACCTCCGGCTGGTGCAGGGTCCTGCCGCCGGGCGGCGGCAGTATCTCGACCGGGTGCTCTCTCTCGCCGACCGGGCCTACCTCCATGCGCTGGTACGCTATCGGAGCGCGCTTGCCCAGCGGAATGCGGCCCTCCGGCAGGGACGCAGCGAACTGGCTGGCGCGTTCGACTCCTCGCTCGCCTCGACCGGAGCCGAGCTCGTGCGCAGGCGACTTGAGTGGACACGGGAGTGCACGGGGCGCTTCGCAGAGGAATGCGCCGGACTTGGCGAGCCCGAATGCATGGCGCTGAGCTATCGCGGAGATGAAGCACTGGCAGAAGCGGAGTGCTGGCCGGCTGCTCTGGACCGGGCGGCCGCGCGGGACGAATCCCGGGGTATGACTACCGTCGGCCCCCACCGGCACGACCTGGAGCTCCGCCTCGCGGGCCGGACGCTGCGCGAGGTGGGCTCGACGGGACAGCAGCGCACCGCGGCAGTGGCGCTCAAATTGTGCGAACGCGAAACGCTCGCGGCCGCCTCGGGTTCGGAGCCCGCCCTGCTGCTCGACGATGTCTTCGCGGAGCTCGACCGGGAGCGCCAGGACCGGCTGGCGGCACGGCTGACAGGAGGGGGAGGGGCGCGAGGGGCGCCACAGACATTCATCACGTCGCCGCGAGAGGATGAGCTTCCCGAGTCGTTCCACCTGGTGCCGCTTTCCGTCGAAGCAGGACGGGTGAGCGACGGTTTGGGTCATCTGGTCGCGTGAGAGGTCAGCCGCCGACCCGTCTGGGTGAAGCGCTGGGTTCCTGGCTGGCCAAGGCCGGCCTGGCGCGCCGGCTGGACCTGGCCCAGGTCGTCGAGGACTGGGGAGGGGCCGTGGGACCCCAGATCGCAGCCGTCACGCGGGCAGAGGCGGTGAACGCCGAGGGGACCCTGTGGGTGCGGGTTACCTCGAGCGCGTGGGCCAACGAGCTGAGTCTCATGGCGCCGAGAATTCTGGCAAAGCTGAACCAGAACCGGCGCGGGCAAATCAAGGAAATCCGCTGGCTCATCGGGCTTCCCGCCCCCGAGCAGCGCGAGGAGAGGTAAGCGACGATGGCAATGCCGGCGCTCGAGAAGGGCAAGGATTACAGCGCGGACTCGATCCAGGTCCTCAAGGGGCTCGAGGCGGTACGCAAACGCCCCGCGATGTATATCGGGTCCGTTTCGGAAAACGGGTTGCATCATCTCGTCTACGAGGTGGTAGATAACTCGATCGACGAGGCCCTGGCCGGCTTCTGCGACACCATCCACGTCACCATCCACGAAAACAACGCGATCACCGTCGCGGACAATGGGCGGGGCATCCCGGTGGAGATCCATTCGACCGAGAAACTGCCCGCAGTCGAAGTCGCGCTCACCGTGCTGCACGCGGGCGGGAAGTTCGACAAGCGGACGTACAAGGTTTCCGGCGGACTGCACGGCGTCGGCGTCTCGGTGGTCAACGCGCTGTCCGAGAGGCTCGACGTCTATGTCGACCTCGATGGCAAGCGCCATCACATGGGATTCGTGCGCGGGCAGACGGTCAAGAAGCTCACCGTGGTCGGTAAGGCCAAGGGGACCGGTACGACGATCTCCTTCAAGCCCGATCCCGAGATCTTCACGACGCTCGAATTCCACTATCAGACGCTGGCGGATCGGCTGCGCCAGCTGGCGTTCCTGAACCGCGGCGTCACCATCACGCTGAAAGATGAGCGGAAAGATACGGCGCAAGAGGAGACCTTCTTCGCCAAAGGCGGCCTGCTGGAATTCGTGAAGTGGCTCAATCGGAACAAGAAGGCACTGCACCCGAAGCCGATCGCGTTCACCGCAACCAAAGACGAGGTGGAGATCGACCTCGCGCTGCAGTACGAAGAGGGCTACAACGAGAACACCTTCACCTTCGTGAACAACATCAACACGCACGAGGGAGGGACCCATCTCACCGGCTTCAAATCGGCGCTGACCCGGACGATCAACGAGATCGCCAAGAAGGGCTCGCTCAAGAAAGAGGATTTCACCCTGAGCGGCGAGGACATCCGCGAGGGTCTCACCTGCGTGCTGCACGTCAAGGTCAAGGAGCCGCAGTTCGAGGGGCAAACCAAGACGAAGCTGGGCAACTCCGAGGTCGAGGGGATCGTCAAGCAGGTGGTGAACGAGCACCTGGGCAGCTTCCTGGAAGAGAATCCGGGGGTCGCCCGTGCCATCATCGAGAAAGCGGTGAGCGCCGCGCGCGCGCGCGAGGCAGCGCGGAAAGCGCGGGACCTGGTCCGCAAGAAGTCCGGGCTCGAGAACGGGGTTTTACCCGGCAAGCTCGCCGACTGCTCGCTCGATGATCCGGCGCTCTGCGAGATCTACCTGGTCGAAGGTGATTCGGCCGGCGGCACCGCCAAGCAGGGTCGGGACCGGGCGTTTCAGGCCATCCTGCCCCTGCGCGGCAAGATCCTCAACGTCGAGCGGGCCCGGATCGACAAGATCCTCGGCAACGAGGAAATCCGCGCGATGATCACCGCCGTGGGCACCGGGGTGCGCGAAGACTTCAAGCTGGAAGACGCCCGCTACCACAAGATCATCCTGATGACGGACGCCGATATCGACGGCGCTCACATCCGGACCCTGCTGCTGACCTTCTTCTTCCGGCAGATGCTCGCGCTGATCGAGGCCGGCTACGTGTACATCGCACAGCCGCCGCTATATCGGGTCTCGAAAGGGAAAGACGAGTTCTACGCATTCGGAGAGCCCGAGCGAGACGAGTTCGTCAAGCGCTTGAGCGGTCCGGACGGCAAAGGCAACGTCAATATCCAGCGCTACAAGGGGCTGGGCGAGATGAACAAGGACCAGCTCTGGAAGACCACCATGGACCCCAACACCCGCACCATTCTGCGGGTGACGCTCGAGGACGCGGTAGAAGCGTCCAAGCTGTTCGACGAGCTGATGGGGGACGAGGTGGAGCCGCGGCGGCTGTTCATCGAGCAGAACGCGAAGTACGTCAGCAATCTCGACGTGTAGCGAAAAGCAGCTATCGGTTATCTGCTATCAGCTAACCGCTCCACTCCGGCCGCAGTGACCCGATCCGAAATCAGCGGGCGTGGTGACGCGCGCTCCCCAATGACGATCGCCTGATTCAAGGCTTGCTGGGCGGCCTCTGCATCACTCCCGGATTTAGCGTGGATCACCGCGAGCAGGTCCCCTTTCGCGACGCGCTGTCCCGGCTTGACGGGAATAGTGAGGCCCACCGCGGGATCGATCACGTCGTCGGTCTTGGAGCGGCCCCCGCCGAGCGCGATGATGGTGTGGCCGATCTGGCGAGGCGGGATGTCCACGATGAGGCCGTCCCGGATCGCACGATACTCCACGATCACCGGCGCCCTGGGCAGCCGTGAGTAGGCTTCCGCCACCTTGGGATCACCGCCTTGCGCCTCGGTCATCCGCGCAAAGCGTTCGAGGGCGTCGCCGGAGTCGATAATCTTTTCCAGCCGTGTCCGGGCAGCCGGCCGCTCCCTCTCGGCACCGGCAACCAGCAGCATCTCCACTGCCAGCGCGTAGGTGACCTCCATCAAATCCGGAGGCCCCTTCCCCTTGAGGCCTTCGAGCGATTCGATCACCTCGAGCGCATTGCCGCAGGCGTGTCCGAGAGGCCGATCCATCGCGGTGAGAAGGGCGACGGTGCGACACCCGTGGGCCTCGCCGATCCCGATCATGGTCTGGGCCAGCACCAGGGATTGTGCCGGATCGGTGATGAAGGCACCGCTGCCGGTCTTGATATCCAGCACCAGTCCATTGAGCCCCTCGGCCAGCTTCTTGGACATGATGCTGGCGGAGATCAGCGGAATGGATTCCACGGTCCCGGTCACATCGCGCAGTGCGTACAGCTTACGATCGGCAGGACAGATTTCCGGAGTTTGTCCGAGCATCACCAGCCCCAACCGTTTGACCTGCGCCATGGCCTGGTCGAGCGACAAGCGGACGTTGAAGCCGGGAATGGCCTCGAGCTTGTCGAGCGTGCCGCCGGTATGACCCAACCCCCGTCCGGAAATCATGGGTACCGCCACCCCACAACAGGCCACCATCGGCGCGAGCAGGAGCGAGGTCTTGTCGCCCACGCCGCCGATCGAGTGCTTGTCGACCCGTGGGGTCGGCCAGCCCCCGAAGTCGAGCGAAGCGCCGGACTCCAGCATGGCTTCGGTGAGCGCCGCGAGCTCCTCGGGAACGAGTCCCCGCCAGACCACTGCCATGGCCAGAGCGCTCATTTGGTAATCGGGCACGCTACCCCTCACGTATCCCTCTACCAGGGCCCGCCACTCGCTCGGCTCGAGGGCGAGTCCATCGCGCTTGCGCTCGATTAGTCTTGGGATAGGAGGCAAGGAGGCTAGGAGGCTAGGAGGCTAGGAGGCTAGGAGGCTAGGAAGCTAGGGAGCTAGGAAAACACATCCCGTGATAACATACGCTGTTGCTGTCGTTCTCGCGGTGGTCCAGGCACCCGCGCGCGATTCGCTGCTCGCCGAGGGCATTCGGCGCGCCGCGATGGAACCGGGGGCGGCGCTGACCCGGTTCGAAGCAATTCTGGCGCTCGACTCGAGCGATGTCGGCGCCAACTGGCGCGCAGCGATCGCGCTCAACGACCTGGCCGAACCCCTGACGGATCGTACGGACCGGCCGCGGCGGGACTCACTCCTGGCGCGCGCCCAGGAGCACGCTCGCCGGGCAGTGCGGCTCGCCCCGGAGGATGCGCGGGCTTGCTTTGCGCTCGGGTTGGTGCTGGGCAACACCGCTCTGACGAAAGGGTTGAAACAGCGGGTCCGCCTGTCGGTGGAAATCCACGAGGTGGCGCTGCGCGCGATCGCCCTCGACTCCACGCTCGATGGTCCGCACCATCTGCTGGGGCGCTGGAATCATGAAGTGCTGAAGCTCTCTGGCTTCGAGCGCTTCATCGCGCGGAGCCTGCTCGGAGCGGGTGCCTTCAGGCAGGCGAGCTGGCTGGAGGCGCAGCGCCAACTGGAGCTGGCGGTGGCCCTGGATTCCGCCCGCATCTACCACCGTCTCGAGCTCGCGCGAGTGTACCTCGCGCGGAAGGACACCACGGCGGCGCTCACCCAGCTCCGCGCGATCGGCCGGCTGACCGACCGGGTAGCGGCCGACAGCCGGTATCGCCGTGAGGCCGGAGACCTGTTGGTGCGGATTCTGCCGAATCCTCGGGACGGCAGTGGGCCTTAGGCGTTCACCCGCTTTTCGACTGCCTCGACCCGCCGCCGGATCTCGCGCTTGGCGCGCTGGCGCAGCTCTTCCAAGCCGTCGCCGGCGAGCTCCCGCGCGTGCTCGAGCTTGCGGCGCAAGCGCCGTCTGGTCACGTGTCCGGATGCGGGGGCGAAGAGTAAGGCCAGCGCGGCTCCCAATAGAGCGCCCGTCGCCAAGCCCGCGGCAAAGCCTCCGAGGTGGCGACCACTCTCCAGCTCGTCCTCATCCAGCTCCTCTTCCTCTTCGGCGTCCTCATCCTCGGTGTCTTCGTCGAGTTCTTCGTCCTCAGCGCGACTCATGCGGTCCTCCAGGAATGATGCAGCTTGTGACCGGAACCTACTTTACCCGTTGCGGCTTCGCTTGACGGTACTCAGCCATCTCCCCAAGTTCCAGCGCGGCTCACCAGGATCGCCCGAGAAAGACGCCATGACTCCCACCACCAGCATGGAAGCCAGCCAGGCCGAGCGGCTGCAATCCCGCGTCGATGCGCTGGAGCGCGACCGTAAGCAGCTGCTGGTGTTGCTCGATCTGCTGCGCGAGATCAGCGGCTCGCTCCACTACCTCGACATTGTGCAGACGGTCGCGCGCCGGTTGGGCAACACGTTCGGTCTGGATCGCTGCTCGGTCTTCCTGGCCGAGCGAGGGGGTGGCGCGGTGCACCTGGTGGCGAGTTATGAGGATCCCGGCATTCGCAACCATGTCGTGGATTTGAGTCGCTATCCCGAGCTGCGCCGGGCGCTGGAAACGGGCAGCGTCGTCCGGATTCCCGATGCGACGCGCGATCCTTCGCTGGCGGGAGTGTTTGAGGTGCTAACCAGCCGCCGGGTGCAGTCGATCACGGTGGTTCCGATCACCTGGAGGGACGTGGCGATCGGCGCGATTTTCCTGCGCACCTTCCGTGAGGGTGCCGAGCTTGCCGAACAGGAGATCGAATTCTGTCGCGTGGTGGCCGAGCTCACCGCCCGCGCGCTGCGCCAGGCGCATCACTTCGAGCGATTGCGTGCCAGCAACGGTGGAGGGACCGCGGCGCTGGCCGCCGAGCGCGAGCGCGCGGCGCTGATCGGCTTTCTCCGCCGCTTCCTGCTCGCCTTCGGCGATCGCGATGGGGCCTGGGACGAAGGCCTCCTGGCGCGCGCCAGCACAGTCGAGCTCGACCGGCTGGTCGGCGTCGCCCTGACGGTGCTCAGCAACGAAGCCCACGCCACATGAGCGAGTCGGCCGCCCAGGCCGCGGCGCGCGTTGCGGAGCTGCGCCAGCGGATCGAGCGGGCCAATGAGCTCTACTATGTGGCCGACCAGCCCGAGCTGTCGGATGCCGAGTATGACCGGCTGTTTCGCGAGCTGGCGGCGCTCGAAACTCGGTTTCCCGCGCTCGCCTCGCCCGGCAGCCCTACCCAGCGCATCGGCGCGGGACCGGCCGCGGCGCTTGCAAAGCATCCGCACCGCCGCCCGATGCTGTCCCTCGACAACGCGTTCGACGCCGCTGAGCTCGCGGCCTGGGAAGAGCGCAACGCCCGCCTCAACCCGGACGTGCGCGGAGCCGGGTATACGACGGAGGTCAAGATCGATGGCGCCGCCGTGAGCCTCACCTACGAAGACGGCCGGCTCGTGGTGGGGGCGACCCGCGGGAACGGGATCGTGGGCGAGGACATCACCACCAATCTCAAGACGGTGAGCGATATCCCCCTCCAGCTCAAGCAAGGGGAGGTGCCCGCGCTGATGGAAATTCGTGGTGAGGTCTATCTCCCCTATAAGAATTTTGAGAAGCTGAACCAGGAGCGTGCGGAGGCGGGTGATCCGCCCTTCGCGAATCCGCGCAATGCGGCGGCCGGCGGCCTGCGCCAGCTCGATCCGGCCGAAACCAAGCGGCGACGGCTCCGGATGTTCGCTTTCGCCATCGAAGTGCTCGACGGCAAGCTCGAGCTGACCAGTCAGCACGCGGTCCTCGCGCAGCTCGAAGCGTGGGGGTTCCGGGTCGAGCCGCATCACGAGCTGCACCCGGACCTCGCCGGGGTCCAGGCCCGCATCCCGCACTACGAAGCGCTGCTCGCGTCCCTGCCCTTCCAAGCCGACGGCGTGGTCGTCAAAGTCAACCGCCGAGATCTCCAGGAAGATCTCGGCGTCGTGGGAGGCCGCGAGCCGCGCTGGGCCGTCGCCCGGAAGTTCGCGCCCGAGGTCGCGGTCACCAAGCTTCGGGAGATCAGGATCAACGTGGGCCGCACCGGCGCGCTCAATCCCTGGGCGGAGCTCGAGCCGGTCGCTCTGGGAGGGGTCACGATATCGAGGGCGACGCTCCATAACGCCGATTTGATCGCCCAGAAAGACATCCGGATCGGAGATTGGGTGGAGGTGGTCCGCGCGGGCGAGGTCATTCCCCAGCTGATCGGCCCGCTGCGCGAACGGCGCGACGGCAGCGAACGAGTCTTCGCGATGCCGACCAGCTGCCCCGCCTGCGGAACTGCCGCCGAGCGCCCCGCCGACGAAGTGATGTCGTATTGTCCGAATGCCGCCTGCCCGGGAAGGGTGTTCGAGGGCATCGTGCACTTCGCCTCGCGCGAGGCGATGGATATCCGGGGACTGGGCTCGGAACGGGTTCGCCAATTGCTCGACGAAGGCCTGATTCGCGATGTCAGCGATCTCTACCACCTGCATGCGGAGCGGCTGGCCGAGCTCCCCCGCTTCGCAAAGCAGTCCGCCGAGCAACTCGTGCAGGCGATTGCAGCTTCCCGGGCGAAGCCCCTCAGCAACCTCTTGTTTGCCATCGGGATCCGCCACGTGGGCAAGAACGTGGCGACACTCCTGGCCCGCCGTTTCGGCTCGCTCGAGGCGCTCAAGTCGGCCTCGCAGGACGAGATACACGGAGTGTCTGGAGTGGGGGCCACTATCGCCGATGCAGTGGCAAGCTTCTTCCAGGATGCGTCGAACCGCCGGCTGCTGGAACGCCTCGAGGAGGCAGGTCTTACGCTCAGCGAGCCCCAAGCGCTCCACCGGGGCGGGCCCCTGGCCGGCAAGAGCTACGTGCTGACGGGAGTCTTGCCCACGCTTTCGCGGGGAGAGGCGACCGCGCTGGTGGAGGCAGCGGGAGGCCGGGTGACCGGCAGCATCAGCAAGCAAACTGATGCCCTGGTGGCGGGCGAAGCGGCCGGCGGCAAACTGGAGAAGGCCAGGGCGCTCGGGATCGAAATCATCGACGAAGCCGAACTGCTGCGCAGGGTAGGCGGCGCAGCGTGAACGGCTCGCTCAGGAGGCAGGTGGCGAGATGAAGACGGCTACGAAAAGCGCCGGCGTGACCGTCGGCAGACGAGCCCTGCATCAGCTCCGCGCAGTGCTGGAACGGGAGACCGGCGTGCAAGCGGCGCTGTTGCTCCGGGAAGTCGGTTTCGCGACCGGCGAGGCACTCTCTGAGGCATTCGAGCAGTGGACCCGAGAGCATTACCAGGTCGACTCACCGCGCGAGCTGGACAGCGGCTATCTCAGCGAGGCGCTGAACGGTTTTTTCAGTGAGGCAGGATGGGGCATGGTGACTTTGAGCGAGATCACCCCCAGCGTGCTGGGCCTCGACGCACCCGACTGGGCCGAAGCGGTCCCGCATGGCGCGGAGTATCCCTCCTGCCATTTCTCCTGCGGCATGCTGGCGGACTTCTTCACCCGGCTCGGCGGATCGCAGGCGGCCGTCATGGAAGTCGAGTGCGGCAGTCGCCGCGAGGAGCGCTGCCGTTTTCTGGTGGGCTCGCCCGATCTGCTTACCTATGTCTACGAGCGAATGAGCTCTGGGCTCAGCTACCAGCAGGCGCTTGGAAACGGAACTACCTGAACAGCTTCTCGGTTCACGCCTTTATCGCTACCGTCAGGCCTTCCACCAGCATGGACGGCGTGTAGAGCGCGCCGATCCAGGTCGCGTCACTCCCCAACGCGGGAAGCTGCGCCAGCGCCTTGAAGACGTTCCCGCTCAGCAGCACTCCGTCTATTCTTCCCCGGACCACACCCCCTTCGACCAGATAGCACCAGGGCGCGCGCAACGCGAGTGTCCCGGTAAGCGGGTTGGGTCCCCCGCCCCACTCGAGGTCTTCAATCAGGAGACCGCGTCCCATCATGGTGAGGAGGGTGGCGCGACTCTCGATGCCCGGCGTGATGCGAAGGTTGGTGAATCCCACTCTCGACGCGGCTGACGGAGTGCGCCAGGCGTGGCCGGTGGAGGGAACCTGGGCGCGGGCCCCGATCTCCAGATCGGCGAGGAAGCTGATCGGCCGGCCACGCTCGATCAAAGGCACCCGCCGGGAGACCACGCCGTCGTCATCGATGGGGCGGGACGCGGGCCGCCCCGGCGCCAGAGGATCGTCGGTCAGCGAGAGTTTTTCATCGAAGAGTCGGTCGCCGAGCCGGCCGCGCAGGGGAGAGCTGCCGAGCCAGGCTTCGTAGCCTAGCAATGCCGCCCGCAGCGGGCGCAGAAAGGTCGCCGCGGCGCGCGGAGCCAGACACACCGCGGGCGCCGCGGGGAGCTGGACCGAATCAAGGAGCGGCGGACTGAGCCGGGTCTCGACCTCCGACACCAGGCGCTCGATGTCGGGCAGCTCGGGAAGCACCACAGAGACTGCGCGAACACGGCAGGGAGGGGCCCAGCCCGCGCCGAGCGACTCCACGACGGCGCCGACTCCCGCCAGCGTGGCCTGGTATCCCGCGTGCACGCCTCGAGTGTTGGCGACCTGCACGGACCCGACAGCGCGCTCGGCCCACACTTCGACGCGGCGCCCGCTGTGCTGCAGCCGCTCGAACAGGGCGCGAGCGAGGCGGTCCAGCGTCACGACATCGGCAGCAGCGGCGTGGGGAGCCCGGCTGACCACCTCGGGGAGAGGAGCCGGAGCCGGCAACAGGAGCTCGAGCGCTCCGCCCGAGCCAGCCGAGGCGAAGGCGCGCTCAATGAGCTCTTCGGCCTCCTCGCCACTGGTCCAGGCGTGCCCGACGCGGCCGTCGTGCAGCAGGCGGAGGTGGGTCGTTCGGCTGCGAGCGCTGGTTGCACGGCTGTCCCCGTCGGCGGAGATGGCCAGAGACAAGGTGTCGTCCGCCTTCACGACGGTGTCCGCAGCGCTCACCCGCGCCGCCAGTCGCTCGAGGATCCGCCCGATCACGAGTCGCCTATCCCCACCATCACATCGACGAGCCGGAGGTGCGGCGCGCCGGTGCTGATGCACACGACGCCGGCCGCCCCATCCCGACAGCGTCCGCTCGCGGTGTCCCAGGCGAAATCGCCGGCCACGGCATCCACCCGGCCCAGCAACGCCAGCAGCTCGCCACCGAGCTGGACTCCCTTGACGGGCTCGGCGAGCCGGCCATCCCGGATCATCCGGGCGCGGCCGGCACGCAGGGTGAATTGATCGTCGACGCCTTCGCAAGTCTCGAGATCGGCGACGTACACACCGGCGCGCACTCCGGCGAGCAAGTCGTCGAGGGATCCGTTGCCGGGAGCGAGATAGGTGTTGGTGGCTCGCGGATGGGGCGCACCGCGCAAGGATCCCGCCCTGGCATGACCGGTCGGCGCGGCACCTACTGCCCCTGCGGTTTCGCGGCTGTGCAGATGCCCGAGCACCAGGCCGTTCTGCACGATGACGCACCGCCGACCCGCGGTCCCCTCGTCATCGCTCTGCGCGCTCGCCTGCAGCCCCTCGACAACGGGGTCATCTCCCACCGTCAAGCATTCAGGTCCGACCCGGGTCCCCATGGGAAGGACGTCGGGATCGGCGCCGGGTAGCGCCGGTCGCGCCAGGTGTGCCACGGCACGATGCATCAGCGCGCCGGCGGCCGCGGGATCGAGCACGACGGCGTAGCGGCCAGGCCGGATCGGCCTGGCATGCAGCTGCTCCACCGCGGCCATGGCGACGCGTGTGGCGAGACTCCCGGCATCGAACGCGCGCCAGCCCCCGCGCGCAGCAACCGAGCCGAGCGCACGCTCCACGTTGCCGGCCTCCGCGGCAACGCCAAGGAGTGCGATGCTGACGGTCGAACGGAGCTCGTGGACCCAGGTGCCTTCCGAGGTGGCCAGCCAGGTCTCGACGGTCTCATCGCGGCAGAGCACGCGCGCGGAGCTCACCCGGCGATCCGCCGCGAAGAGCGCTTCGGCAAGGGCCTCCGCCATGGCGCGTTTTTCGAGCAGGGCAACCTGGCGCGGATCGTCGGGTAGCGCGCTGGCCGGCTCGAGCTGCCGGATGGGGATGGGCGCCAGTCGTACCGGATTACGGGAGGCTGCGGCGAGCGACAGCTCGTGCGCTTTGAGCAGGCGCTCGGCGAGGCGATCGATCCCGCTGAATTCGACCGCGCCCCACCCGGTGTCGGGGGAGCAACAGCGCGCCAGCCCGCCGGTTTCCAGGGAGGAGCCAGCCGCTTCTACGGTCCGGTCGCGCAGCAGTACGCTGGAGGACCAGATCCGGCGCAGGCGGAGTTCGCTGTACCCCGCGCGCGACCGGGAGATCGCGTCGAGGAGCGCTTGCTTCACCGCGTGCTTTGCAGGTACCCGGCGTAGTCGGGACGCGTCACCAGCTGGCCATCCTGAACCACCTCGCGGTCCCACGGCAGGATGATGAACTTGTCGGTCTCGAAGGAATGGAAGTCCGGCTCGAAAGGACCGGTCTTGAACGACACGGCCGTGCGAACCTCGGCCGGCGTGGCGCCTTTCACCTCATTGAGCGCGAGCCGGAGGGTATGGCCCGTATCACAGGTCTCGTCGACCAACAGCACTCGGCGCCCTTTGACCGATGGCGGTGGTCCGGTGACCAGGACCGGCAACGCGTCTTCGGCCCGCCGCGTCACCACCATCGAAGCGAAATCGCGCTGCAGGATCGCGGCGATCACGACGCCCGGAATGACCCCCGCCTTGGCGATACCAAGCACGAGCTCGGGATCGTACTCGCGCGCCACCTTGAGCGCGAGTGCCCGGCAGAGCTCGCCGAACAGCGGCCAATCGATCTCCAGGACGCCCCGAGTTGTGGAAGGAATTGTACGGCGCATGAGGGGCTCCGGCTGAACCTCTTGGGGAGACGGATCGAGGCTCAAGGTAAACACCGGAAGCTGGTGGGAGCAAATGCGTTGCCTTGCCGAGTAGGCAGCTATAGTTTAGGACACGCTTTCCTTCCTCAGCCTACCTTGCGACCGGAGACAGAGTTGACCCGATGAGTTTCTGGCGACGGCTCATGGGCGCCTTCTCGACGTCCGAGTCTCCACGGCCGAAGCGGCTGGATTATCTCAATGAGGCGCTCGCGCTCGAACGCCAGGGCGACTACACCGCCGCGATCACCTCGTATCGGCTCGGCCTTCGCGATAACCCGCGCGATCCGCGGATTCTCCAGAACATGGCCATTGCATTCACCAAAACCGGCCAGCCCGACGAGGCGATTCGGCACTATCGCCGGGCGCTCGAGCTCGATCCGACCTTATCCGGCGCACACTACGGCATCGCGTTCCTGTTGCTCAAGCGGGGCGAGGGCGAGCCGGCGGCGCAGCATTTGCGCTCTTTCCTGGGGCGTCCCCCGAAAGGCCCGGACGCGGACCGCTGGGTCCGCCACGCGGAGGCTACGCTCCACGAGATCGAGGCCGGATCGGCCCAGGGCGCCGAGGCCGCGGGCACGACGTGAGCCGGGCCATCGGGGTGGCGCTCGCCGCCCTGATCACGTTCTGCGGCAACCTTCCCACGACCAGTGAGGGCGTAGCATTTCTGCAGGTAGAAAAGCCGGCGAACACAACGATCGAGCTGGGCGACAGCCTGCAGCTCCATGCGGTGGCGCTCGACAAGGCAGGCGATCCGCTCGACGTGCCAATCCTGTGGCGGACCCCCGATACCACGATCGCGGTCGAAGCGACCAGCGGTCTCGTTACTACGCTGGCACCAGGCCAGGGCAGGGTTCAGGCGGTTGTTGGAGACGACGAGCTGGTTTCTGACTTCATCATTCTGACCGTGAAGGATACCGCGGCCGCATTTCGGCGGCCGTGAGCACCCTGGACACGCTTACCCAGATCTTTTTTGGCGCGGCCGACCGTTTTCGCGACCGCCCGGTAGCGCTGCGCGTCAAGCAGGGCGGCCGCTGGCTGCCGCTGAGCCACGCGGAGCTGCTGAAGCAGGTGCATGCCGTCAGCAGCGGCCTGCTGGAGCTCGGAATCAGGCCGGGGGAACGCGTCGCCATCCTCTCGGAAAACCGCCCCGAATGGGCGATCAGTGACTTTGCCTGCCTGGCGGCACGCTGCGTAGACGTGCCGGTCTACCCCACCCTCCCCGCCAAACAAGTCGCGTACATCCTGCGGGACTCGGGCGCCGTCGCTATTTGCGTGTCGAGCCGGGTCCAGCTGGACAAGCTGCTCGAGATTCGCGCCGAGCTTTCCGAGCTCCGCCACGTCATCGGCTTCGATCCGGGGCTCGAGGGACCCGGCGTGCTCGGCTTCGAGACGCTCGCGGCGCGGGGTGAGCAGGCGCTCGCCAGCCGGCCGCGCTGGCGCGAAGACGCGCTTACCGCCAAACCGGACGACCTGGCCACGATCATCTACACCTCAGGGACCACCGGTGAGCCCAAAGGCGTGATGCTCACACACGGGAACATCGCATCCAATGTCGCCGCGTGCCTCGAGCTGCTGCCCCTGACCCAGCGCGACGAATGCCTCTCCCTGCTGCCACTCTCCCACATCTTCGAGCGAATGGCCGGCCACTATCTCATGCTCGCGGCGGGCGTGATCATCAATTACGCCGAGGGCTTCGAGCAGGTAGCGGCGAACCTGACGGAGGTACGGCCGACGGTGTGCTGCGCGGTTCCGCGGCTCTACGAGAAGGTCTACGCGCGCGCGCTTGAAGCGGCGTCGACCGGCTCAGCGGTCAAAAAAAAGCTGTTCTTCTGGGCCAAGCGGGTGGGCGAGGAGTGGACCGAGCGGAGGCTGCTGCGGAAGCCGATCCCGACTGACCTCAAGCTTGCGCGGATGGTCGCGGACCGGCTGGTGTTCTCCCGACTGCGCGCACGCGTGGGGGGTCGGCTGCGCTACTTCATCTCCGGCGGAGCGCCGCTGTCCCCCGAAATCGCGCGCTTTTTCTATGCGGCGGGTCTCAAGATCTACGAGGGGTACGGGCTCACGGAGACAGCGCCGGTGATCAGCGTGAACACGCCGCACCATCTCAAGATCGGCACCGTGGGACGGCCGATCCGGGAGGTGGAAGTGAGGATCGCGGAGGACGGGGAGATCCTGTGCCGCGGGCCGAACGTCATGCGGGGGTATTGGAACAAGCCGGAAGCCACGCGCGAGGTGCTCGACCTCGACGGCTGGTTCCATACCGGCGACATCGGTGAGCTCGACGCGGAAGGCTATCTGCGCATTACCGACCGTAAGAAGGATCTGATCGTCACGGCGGGCGGCAAGAAGGTGGCACCCCAGCCGATCGAAGGGCTGCTCAAGCTCAACAAGTTCATCTCCAACGCGGTGCTGCTGGGAGATCGGCGAAAGTTCCCGATCGCCTTGCTGGTTCCGAATTTCGAGCGCCTGGAAGCGTGGGCGACGACCGCGGGGCTCCGCTGGGACAGCCGGGAGGAGCTCGTGGCGCTGCCTGAAGTCGAGGAGCATCTGGCGCAGGAGGCGAAGAAGCAACTGCGCGACCTGGCCCAGTTCGAAGTGCCCAAGCGGTTCCTGATTCTGCCGCGGGATTTCTCGATCGAGGGCGGCGAGCTGACTCCCAAGCTGTCGGTGCGCCGAAAGGTGGTGGAGCAGCGTTATGCCGCTCCCATCGAAGCCCTTTTTGCAGACGCCGAGTCCCACCAGCGGGACCCTGCCGAAGCCCGCTAGGCAGAGGTATCTTCTCCGGCCCGACTCCTCCGGCTGAGGATCTACGCTCGTGCGCTTTCTGCCCCGCGACCAACGATTCTTCGAGCTGTTTACTTCCGTAGCGGAGATGAACGTGGAATCCGCGCGGACTCTGCTGGAGCTCTTCAAGGCACCGGTGGAGAAGCGCGCTTACCTCGTCGAGACGATCAAACGACTGGAGCATCAGGCCGATCAGGTTACCCATGAACTGGTAACCCGGCTCAACAAGAGCTTCATCACGCCGCTCGATCGGGAAGACATCCACCTGCTCGCCTCCCGGCTCGACGACGTACTCGATCGGATCGATGGAGCGGCGCGGCGCACCGCGATCTTCCGCGCCGAGTCGGCGCCGCAAGGCGCGATGATTCTGGCTGACGTGATCGCGCGCGCGACCGAGCAGCTGCTCAACGCCGTGAAGGTCCTCGAGAAGGGCAAGTCCGGAGTCGTGATCAAGGCCTGTATCGAGGTAAAACGGCTGGAGGAGGAGGGCGACTCGGCCTATGCGGAGTGGCTCGGGCGGCTGTTCGACCAGGAGAAGGACCCGATCGCGCTGATGAAGTGGAAAGAGATCTACGACACCCTGGAAAAGACCCTCGACCAGGCGGAGGACGTCGCGAACATTCTCGAATCCATCGCGATCAAGCACGCCTGAGGATGACGAGCTCCATCGGGCTGGTCCTCTTCATCGTTCTGGTAGCGCTGGCGTTCGACTTCATCAACGGCTTCCACGACAGCGCCAACTCGATCGCCACGGTCGTCGGTACCCGGGTGCTTTCTCCGGGAGTCGCGGTGCTCTGGGCGGCGTTCTTCAATTTCATCGCCGCCTTCCTGATCAGCACCGGAGTCGCCAAGACCATCAGCAAGGGGATCGTGCTGCCGGAGGTCGTCGCCGGAGACCCCAATCTGATCCTCGCCGCCCTGATCGGGGCGATCACCTGGAACTTGATTACCTGGTGGCTCGGCCTGCCGACCTCGAGCTCGCACGCCATCATCGGCGGGTTCGGCGGCGCAGCCGTTGCCAAGGCGGGCATCGGAGCCCTGGTGCCGGCTGGCTGGATCAAGACGATCACGTTCATCTTCGTGTCGCCTATGGTCGGGCTGACCGCGGCGCTGTTCCTCACGGTGGGCATGTCCTGGTTGGTACACCGACTACCCGCCGCCCCGGTAGACCGAACTTTCCGCAAGCTGCAGCTCGTGTCGGCGGCGGCATTTTCGATCAGCCACGGCGGTAATGATGCGCAGAAGACCATGGGCATCATCGTCGGGCTCCTCGTTGCCACCCAGGACCGCTTTGTCGGAAGCACCGGGTGGCTCAGCATGTTTCACATTCCGACGGCGGATAAGATCCCGCTCTGGGTGGAGCTGGCGGCATATTCGGCCATTGCGCTCGGAACGGCCCTGGGCGGCTGGCGCATCGTGAAGACGATGGGGACGCGGATCACCAAGCTCAGGCCCTTCGGCGGATTCTGTGCGGAGACAGGGGGTGCAGGCGCGATCTTTCTGGCCACCGCGCTCGGCATTCCAGTCAGTACTACCCACACCATCACGGGAGCCATCGTGGGCGTCGGCGCGGCGACTCGACTGTCCGCAGTCCGCTGGGGAATTGCAACCCGTATCGTTTGGGCGTGGCTGATCACGATTCCGATGGCCGGCTCCATCGCGGGGCTCATGTACGTAATCCTGCACTAGGCGAACATCGCAGTAGGGGATCCGATCGCATGAGCGAGTATGAGGCAGTCGTCGTGTGGAGCCGCGACGATGCAGTCTTCAGCGACAACCGCTACAGCCGCGGCCATCGCTGGCTGTTCGACGGCGGAGTGGAAGTGCCGGCCTCCGCGTCTCCGAAGGTCGTCCCGCTCCCTCTCTCAGTCGCGGCGGCGGTAGACCCGGAAGAAGCCTTCATCGCCAGTCTCTCGAGCTGTCACATGCTGCAGTTCCTCTACCTGGCCGCCAAGCGCGGATTCGTGGTGGACAGTTATCGCGATACCGCGGTTGGGGTGCTGGCCAAGGATTCGGCTGGGAAGCTGGCCATGACGCGCGTGACCCTCCGGCCTGAGGTACGGTTCGTGAGCGACAAGCGACCAACGCCTGAGGAAGCATTGGCGCTGCACCACCAAGCACATGAGGAGTGCTTCATCGCCAACTCGGTCCGGACCGAGGTACGGTGCGAACCGGTGGCGGAGTCATCGGGGTGAAGGGACTGACGATCCGCGGGGTCCACCGCCTCCCACCAGCGGATTGTCGCTCATCAGTTTGCGCAAGCTTGGCGTGTCCAACTGACACGATTTCAGGCCGGGCTGCCGATCCGACACGGGGACACTCGCGCGACTGAGTCATTCGTGGCGAGTAACTGGCGGGTTGGCCCGGCCAATATCTTGCAAGCAACCGGGGCTTCCTCGATCAGGAACCCAAACCATGACCCGCTGCCCGGCGATAACCGCTCTGCTGTTGGCTTCGGCCTGCGCCCATTCGGCCCGACCGACCGGCTCTCCCGCACCCAATACCGTGAGCTCATCCCTGGTGCAGGGCCAGAGTGCTCTCGTCCAGCAGGGATTCGCCCGAGTCAGGGCGGCCACGGCGGGATTCGTGTCCCTCGACTCGGCGGTGGCGCTGGGATACGCGCGGGAGGTCCCCCGCTGCTATGTCGATGCGCACCACGGAGCGATGGGATACCATCACGTAAACCGTGGCTACGTGGACGCCAAGGCGGAAGTCGAGCGGCCGGAGATCCTGCTCTACGAGCGGCGGACCGACGGCGGCTACGGCCTCAACGGCGTGGAGTACATCATTCCGTTCCGGATCTGGCCGCGTGACTCCGTCCCGCCCACGATCATGGGAGAAACGATGAAGCGGGAAGAAGAGCTCAAGCTCTGGTACCTGCACATGTGGATCTGGAAGCAGAATCCGGCGGGGCTGTTCGCGGACTGGAATCCGACGGTGGGGTGCCCAGCACCGTGAAACGAAAGGATTGGCATGACGAATAGACTGCTTGTTGCGGTACTGTTCGGTGCGCTGCTCCCGGCGGACGCAGCCGCGCAACTCCAGGCTCGAGCGGCAGACGGAGAGTCCCGCTACACCTCGCTGGAAAAAACCCGAATCCACTACAAGAGCTACGGGAAGGGCTCCGAAGCGCTGGTGCTGATTCACGGCTGGAGCTGCAACCTGGATAACTGGCGGGATCAGATTCCCGACCTGGCCAAACGCGCTCGCATCATCGCGCTCGATCTGCCGGGCCATGGGCAGAGCGACAAGCCCCAGCTCACCTACTCCATGGATTTGTTCGCGCGCGCGGTCGAGGCGGTGCTGCGCGATGCCGACGTCCGGGGTGCGGTGCTGGTGGGCCACAGCATGGGCACTCCGGTGGCGCGACAGTTTTACCGCAGGTATCCCGATAAAACCCTCGGCATCGTGGTCGTCGATGGCCCGCTGACACCGTTCGCCGACAAGCAGGGGATGGAAGCCTTCATGGCGCCGTTTCGCGGACCGAACTACCAAGAGGCGGGCCTCGGCATGCTGGCAGCAATGGCCGGTCCGGGGATGCCCGCCGAGGGGAAGGAGCGCATCCAGACGTCGTTCCTCAACACGCCCCAGCACGTACTGCTGAGTGCCATCGAGGGATTGGCCGACGAGTCGATCTGGACGCCAGACCCGATCAACGTCCCGGTACTCGCGATCCTGGCCGAATCACGCGCCTATCCCGCCGATATCGAACAGCGCGTTCGCAGCGTAACGCCGAAGCTCGAGCTGCTGATGTGGGATGGCGCGGGTCACTTTCTGATGATGGAGCACCCGAAGCGCTTCAACGACGCGGTGATCGCGTTTCTGAACAAGAATGGGCTACTGAAGCGGTAGGACCCGCCAGCATGGCCATTCGGATTGTCCGGCTTGGCACCCCCCGTGCTCCCGATGAGGGGCTGCGCATCGGTACGGTTCGCCGGCCACCTCGAGGGGTTCCGAGGAGCCGTTTTGCCCGCTTGGACTTCTACGATGCCTGGCTTCCAGAGCTAGCCCCGAGTGAACCGCTCGTGAAGGCGGCTCGCAGCGCGACGACCGCCGCAGCGTGGCAGGCATTCCGGCGACGCTATCTGGCCGAGTTGAGCAAGCCACCCGCCAGCCGGATTCTCGATCTCCTCGCCGGCCTTTCCCACACGACGAACTTCTCAGTCGGCTGCTACTGCGAGGACGAGGCCAGGTGTCATCGGTCCGTGCTGCGCGAGGTCTTGCAAGCGCGCGGAGCGGTACTTTACTAGCCTGTTGGCCCCACGCAGCACTGGGGAGGGTTGAGCCGCGCTCAGCCTCCCCGCAACGCCTCCGTCGGACTCACCGCCATGGCTCGCCTGGCGGGAATCCATGACGCCAGCGCGGCGACCGCAGCGAGCAGCAGCGCTACCGCAATTAGCGTAGGCGGATCCGTCACCCCCACATTGACCAGCAGCGAGCGGATGAGCTGTCCGGTCGCCAGTGTGGCCAGGAGTCCGACCACGAGCCCAGTGCCGGTCAGCCGCAACCCCTCCGCGACGATGAGCGTCAGGACCGAGGCCCGATCGGCACCCAGCGCTTGCCGCAGCCCGATCTCATAGGTGCGCTGGGAGACCCCGTACGCGATGACCCCATAGATGCCGAGACCCGCCAGCAGAAGCGCCAGCGCCGCGAACCAGCCGAGCAGTAGCGTGGTGAAGCGCCGGCTGGCCAGCGCGGTTCCCATCACTGCCTCCATCGAGCGCACTTCCGACACCGGCGCCCCCGGGTCCAGCTCGTGCACCAGCTTCCTTAAGGCGAGCCCAATTGCCTCGGGGCTCCGGGTGGTTTTGACGGCGATGGTCACCTGGCGCGGGGTGAAATAGGCGGATTTGCCCGCCTGTGCGTAGGGGAAGAACATGGTGGCCGGCACGCTCTTCCCGACGCCTCTGGAGAGCATGTCCCGCGCCACGCCCACGATGGTTACCCAGGGCGCCGTGGGGTTGAACATCTTCAGAGTGTGCCCTACCGGATCCTGCCCGGGCCAAAGCTTTTTCGCCATCGCCTCGTTGATGACTGCGACGGGTGCCGCATCCTCCCGGTCCTGCTCGGTGAATCCCCTTCCCCGGAGGATCTGCACGCCGAGGGTCCGGAAGAACCCGGGGGTGACCTGCTGCGGATCGGCGCTGGGCGACGCGGCGATGTCCTTCACCACGCGGCCGTCGATCAGGATCGACCAGGTCCCTCCACCGCCCACGACGGGGGTCCAGCCCATTGTGCCGGCGCTCAGCACACCGGGAAGCGCCCTAACCCGCTCCTCCAGCTGCTGCACGAAGCTGATGGCCCTGGCATCGACCTGATAGTTGAGCGGCGGGAGATTCACTCGGGCGGTGAGAATCCGCTCGGCGTCGAACCCGATGTCGATCTGCTGCAGGCTGCGCAGGCTCCGGACCAGGAGCCCGGCGCCGCTCAGCATGACGACCGCGAGTGCCACCTCGCCCATGACGAGCGCCCGGCGCATTCGGCTGCCGCCGCGCGAGGACGAGCTCCGCACGCCGTCGCGGAGCGCCGCAGCCGCACCGCCGCGTGCCGCGCGCAGCGCGGGTAGGAGCCCGAAGAGCAGACCGGTGCCGAGCGAGACGGCGAGGGTGAAGAGCAGCACCGCGGTATCGAGCCGCACGTACTCGAGCCGGGGCAGCGTATCCGGCGCCAGACGTAGCAGCGCACGGACGCCGCCCCAGGCGACCAGGAGGCCTAACCCGCCTCCGGCCAGCGCCAGCACGCCCGATTCGGTGAGCTGCTGGGTGACCAGCCGGCGTCCTGTGGCGCCGAGCGCGGTACGAATGCCCAGCTCACGCCGGCGCGCCTCGCCCCGGATCAGCAGCAGGTTGGCGACATTGGCGCAGGCGATCAGCAGCACGAACCCGACCGCGCCGAGCAGCGTCACCAGATAAGGCCGGGAATTACTGAGCACCCGCTCCCGCAGCGGCTGGACCACGGCGACCAGCGGCTGGTCGGGCGAATAGGTCTCGGGAAAATCCTTGGGCCAGCGATGGGCCAACAGATTGGCCTCGGCGTTGGCGTGCGCGGCGGTAGCGTCGAGGCGCAGGCGTCCGACCAGCAGGAGATAGTGGTTGTTGCGGGTCCACAGCGAGTCGTAGTTGAGGCGGAGCGGCAGCCAGACGCCGGTCCCGGCGTCGGGGAAGCCGAACCGGGCCGGCATCACCCCGATGACCCGGCGGGGAATCCCGTTGAGTCGCACCTCTCGGGTCAGGATCTTCGGGTCGGAGCCGAACTGAGTGCGCCAGACCGCTTCGCTGATGACGATCACGGGCGACGGTGCCTGGGCGGGCTTTTCCTCGTCGGGCGCGTAGGTCCGGCCCAGCAGGGGCGCCACGCCGAGCACGGAGAAGAATCCGTCGGACACCCGCGCGCCGGAGATCCGCACCGGCTCCTGGTCCCCGGCAAGATTCGCATCGTAGCCGGTGTAAGCGGCCAGGCGCTCGAGGGACCGGATGTCGCGCCGATAATCCTTGAACTCCGGCTCCGAGACACTCGAATAGGGCTCCTGCTGCCGGAAGTCGACGATGTGGTCGGGGTCGTGGAAGGGGAGCGGCCGGAGCAGCACGCCATTGACCACGCTGAAGATGGCCGCGTTGGCGCCGATGCCCAGAGCCAGCGTCAGCAACACGACGGCGGTGAACCCCGGGGTGCGGCCCAGTCCGCGGAGGGTCAGACGGAGGTCCTGCAGCAGGTTGTTCACGGTGATCCTTTCCCCAGCGAGGCGGGGCTCGGTGCGGAAGCGCTCGGCAGCGGCACTGATGATGAGATCGAGCAGGATGCGAGGCCAGACTCCGCGACCAGCCGAGCGGCGGCGCTCGCGGTAGAAGTCGAGCATGGCGGCTCCGTAGCGCCGGCGGAACCGCTCGGGATAGAGCCGAAGCAGCCAGAGGTACAGTCGCTCACCCCGCGGAGGAGTCGTGGGGGACATCAAGACCGAGCCGGGGAAATCACCCGGTGGCGCTCCGCGAGCCGGACCAGCGCCCGGAGGCGCAGCATTTCGGCGGCGAGGACTTTCCGGCCGAAGGAGGTCAAGCGATAGTAGATGCGCCGCTCGTCTTCTTGTGCCGGCGGCGCCGTCTCGGCCACCAGCCGGGCGTCTTCGAGGCGGCGGATGTGGCGATAGAGACTCCCGGCCTCCAGCTCGAGCTTCCCGCCGGTGTGGTCGAGAATGTCCTGGCGGAGCCCGTAGCCGTGCCGGTCGCCGGCGGCCAGCATAGTCAGGAGGAGCAGCTCCACCGGCCGGAGGGGGAGGAGGGCGGCGGGATCGTCGGTCGGGCGAGGAGTCATGGCGGCTTCCGGTCCGGAACGGGTAACTATAGGCAAACTGCCTATAGGCGTTGGATGCAGGATGGCCAGGAAGCGTTGCTGTGGCGGTTCCCTGCTACCTTGAAGGCGTTCGGTCAAGCAACGGGGGTGCCGTGAGGATAAGTCGTCTCGGAGTCATCGCTCTGCTCGCCGCGGTCCTTCCGGGGGGCGCGGTCGGTGCCCAGTCGCTTGCCAGCCCCTTCGGCACCGTGTCGCAGAAGGTCGACAGCACCACGATGACCGTCGAATACTACCGTCCCTCCGCTCGCGGGCGGACCATTTTCGGCGGAGTGGTTCGCTGGGGAGCGGTGTGGACGCCCGGAGCGAACTGGGCAACGAC
This sequence comes from Gemmatimonadales bacterium, assembly GCA_036002045.1. Lineage (GTDB taxonomy): Bacteria > Gemmatimonadota > Gemmatimonadetes > Gemmatimonadales > GWC2-71-9 > JABFSM01. The sequence continues at coordinate 15,275 of DASYTT010000142.1, read as the reverse complement.
GCTCGAGGTGGATCGCGACATCCGCATCGAGGGTCAGCCATTGCCGCGCGGCAAGTACTCGGTCTGGATGATCCCCGCCGCGAAGCCGGATTCCTTTACCGTCATTCTGAACCGTGCCGCCCGGCGCTTCCATGTGGTGCGTCCGGACGCGCGGGAAGACCAGCTCCGCTTCAAGGTGCCGGCCGACTCGGCGCCACACCTCGAGCTGCTCAGCTTCTCGTTTCCCGTGGTAACTCGCAGTGGGGCCACGCTCGCGTTCCACTGGGCAGGGACGCTGGTGCCAATGCTGCTGGAGATCCTGCCATCGCGCCAGGCGATCGTCGCAGCGCACCCCTCGTCGAGCTACGCGGGCGTGTACGAACTCCGCGGGGCGGGCGACTCGACGGCGCCTCCGATCCGCTACGAGGTTATCGAGCGGGGGGACGGGCTCTGGGTACGCACCACCGCCGACGCGGTCGAACCGGGGCTGGACCCGGAATTCGCGCTGCTCCCGGCGGGAGGGGACAGCTTTCACCCGCGGCAATACAAGAACGGGAAGCTGGTCGGCGATGAGATGGACGAGCTGATCGAATTCCGTCTGGAGGGCGGGCGGGCCACCGGGTTCGAGGTACGCGGGATCGCCGAGGACAAGGTGCTGGCGCGGGGGACGCGGGTTCGCTGACGGCGAGGTAGCTTACCTTGCATGGGCCGCGCTGACCCTACCCAGCTCCTCGCCGAGTGGCGACAAGGGAGTCGCGAGGCGCTCGACGCGCTGTTCTCGCTGGTCTACGAAGACCTCCGCGCGAGAGCCCACCGCCTGCTCCAGGGACAACCCACCGGCCTCACGCTGTCCACCACGGCGCTGGTCCACGAGAGCTATCTCAAGCTGATCCGGAGCGAGCGGCTCAGTCTGCAGGACCGCGCGCACTTCCTGGCGCTGGCCGCACACGCGATGCGGCTCGTGCTGGTCTCCTATGCGCGCGGCCACGGCGCGGAGAAGCGTGGCGGGGGCGCCACACCGCTCGAGCTGGACGAGGAGCTGGTGCTCTCCAACGAGCGGGCCGAGCAGCTGCTCGCGCTCGACGAGGCGCTCGAGCGGCTCGCCAGGCTCAACGACCGGCTGAGCCGGACGGTGGAGCTGCGCTTCTTCGGGGGACTCACGCTCGAAGAGACGGCGGAGGCGCTGCGCGTCGCGCAGAGCACCGTCAAGCTCGACTGGCAGAAGGCGCGCGCCTGGCTGTACCGGGAGCTCCGCGATGCCTGACCGATGGCGCGCGATCGAGGCGGCGCTCGAAGCGGCCCTGCAGGCGCGCCCGGAAGAGCGCCCCGCTCTGCTCGAACGGCTCTGCGCCGTCGATCCCGAGCTGCGCCACGAAGTCGAGTCGCTGCTCGCGGCGCATGCCGAGGCCGAAGGCTTCCTCGCCACCTCCGCCGAATCCTTCGCGTCGCCCATCATGGCCGCCGCCGCGGCGCGGGAACCCACGGATCGCCCAGGGCAGATCGTCGGCCGCTACCGGCTGCTCGAGGGGATCGGCCGGGGCGGCATGGGGACGGTGTGGCTGGCCGAGCGGGCCGACGGGCAGTTCGAGCAGAAGGTGGCGCTCAAGCTGATCAAGCGCGGCATGGACAGCGACGAGATCCTCGCCCGCTTTCTGCGCGAGCGGCAGATCCTGGCCCGGCTGGAGCACCCCAACATCGCGCGGCTGCTCGACGGCGGGGTGAGCGACGACGGGCGTCCCTATTTCGTGATGGAGCTGGTGGTCGGCCGCGCGATCACCGACTCTTGCACCGAGCGCGGTCTTTCCCTCGAAGAGCGTCTCCGGCTTTTCGTCGTGGTCGCCCGGGCCGTCGCCCACGCGCACCGGAACCTTGTCGTCCATCGCGACATCAAGCCATCCAACGTCCTGGTGGACGAGCACGGCGAGATCAAGCTGCTGGATTTCGGCATCGCCAAGCTGCTGAGCGACGAGGGCGATGGCATGACGGGGGTGACCGGCCGGCTGATGACCCCGGAGTACGCGAGCCCCGAGCAGACCGCCGGCGAACAGGTGACCACCGCGAGCGATGTGTACCAGCTCGGCGCCCTGTTGTACGAGCTGCTTACCGATCGCCGGCCGTACGGGGATGCAAGCAAAGCGTCCGAGCCGCTCCGGCGGCCCTCCTCCGCCGTGCGGCGAGCAGCGACCGGTCCCGTCGCGGAGCGGCTGCAGCGTCGGCTCAAGGGTGACCTCGATAGCATCGCACTGCGCGCCCTGCGCGACGAGCCCGAGAGTCGCTATCCGTCGGCCGAGGACCTGGCGGAGGACGTCGAGCGTCACCTGGCGCACCGGCCGATCCGCTTCGGCGGGGATCGCTTCTTCTATCGCGCGGCCAAGTTCGTGCGACGACACCGGCTCGGCGTAACGGGCATCGCTGCCCTGATCCTCCTGACGATCGGGTTCGTCGGATTCGACGCGGCCCGGGTGCGACGCGAGCGCGACCGAGCGCGCCATGAGGCCGACAAGGCGACGGAGATCGCGCAGCTCATGTCCCGTTTTCTCCAGGGGTGGAGTCCCGATGCCTCGGACCGCGGCGAGGTCAGCGCGAAAACGCTGCTGGGGGATGCCGCGCTGCGGGCCGACCGCGAGCTGCGCGACCGACCCGAGATGCTGGCCGCGACGCTCAGCCTGCTGGGTGATTTCCACACCACACTGGGCGAATGGCGCGCCGCCGACACGCTGCTGGCGCGCGCGCTGGCGATCCAGGAGCGGCTTCATGCCCGCCCGAGCGCCGACCTCGCGGCCACCCTGGCGCGTCGCGGCCGGCTGTATCGCAACACCGGTCCCCATGCGGAAGCGGTTGCCACGCTCGAGAAGGCGCTGGCCCTCCACCGTGAGCTCTACGGCCCCCGGCATCCGGAGACGTTGCGGGTGCAGCGCGAGCTGGCCATCGAGTTCCGGGGGTGGAAGAAACCCAAAGAATCCGAGCGGCTGTTGCGTCCGATTCTCGACGCCCTGGGCCCATCCTCCCGGGACAGCTCTCCCTTCGCCCTCGAAACGGCCAGCGAACTCGGCTACAGTCTCTACGCCCAAGCGAAATACGATGAAGCCATCGCGATTCTGCGGCCCACCCTGGAGCACCAGCGCGCGATCTTCGGGAACTTGCACGCGTCCACACTCGCCACGATCCGCTCGCTCGGCTCGGCGCTGCGCGATCAGGGCGAGCTGGAGGAAGCCGAGGTCCTCTACCGCGAGGCCCTGCGCATCGCCCGGATCTTATATGGCGCGGAGCACGCCGAAACCGAAGGTGCGGTGTTCGTGCTCGCCCTGGTGCTTGCCCGCAAAGGAGAGCTGGCGGAGGCCGAGAGCCTGGCTCGGGAAGCCCTCGCGTTCACCCTGCGGCTACATGGGAGCGAGCATTATTTCGTCTGGTATGGTTATGGATTCCTCGGCGCGATCCGGCTCGATCGCGGGGATGCGGTCGAAGCCGAGCACCTGTTGCGGCAAGCGCTGCTGAAATCGCGCCAGGCCTCGCCCGAAGGCGATCCCGATCAGGGCGACGTGCTGAACCGGCTGGCCTATCTGCTGGTGGGTCGCGGCGCCGCCGATGCCGACGCGGTGTATCGCGAGGCGGTCGCCTTCGATGCGGCGCGCCCAGCGGAGCAGCCGGATTTCGTCACCGACGGGATTCACTTCCTGGCCGCGGCCGAGCACCGGAAGGGCGATTTTCGCGCGGCGGAGGAGGACTACCGCCGAGCGCTGCGGGTGTACGAACGCCAGCTTCCCGCGAGCCACCCCTATCGAATCGCCGCATCCACCGGCCTGGAGGCCGTGCTGCGGGAGCTTGGCCCCCCCTGATCGGCCGATTCGGGGCGTTTTCGCGATTAGGAGAGTAGGTAGCTCACCTCCTGAACTTTCGCGAAGGACCGGCTTTATGGCGACCCGACCATCGTCCCTGTTTCGTTTGTTCCCGGCCTTGCTCCTGGTGGCTTGCTCCGCCGAGCGCGTCACGTCACCAGAGCATCCCCTCTTCACCTTTTCAGGGCCCGGTTGGGGCAACGGGAAGATTGCATTTGCCGCCAGCTTCTGCTGTGCCCCCCAGCTGTACACGGCCAACCTTGATGGAAGCAACGTGGTGCAACTGACCCCCGGGCCGTTCGGTGCGAATCCGGCGAGCGGCGACCACCCCTCCTGGTCCGCCGACGGTACCAAGATTGCCTTCACCGGGCTTGGGCAGAATGGCAGCAGCGAGGTCTACACGATCAATGCCGATGGCACGAACGTCACCCAGCTGACCGTTTCATTGGGTTTCGATGAGAGACCGGTATGGTCGCCTGATGGTACGAAGATCGCCTTCGTCAGCAGCCGGAGCGGCGGCTTCAATATCTGGGTGATGGATGCGGACGGCAGCAACCCGGTTCAGCTCACCACCGATTCCGATGGGGGTGGGGTTTCCTGGTCACCCGATGGGAGCCGGATTGTCTATAGCAATAGCGCCAACAATAGCACCGACATCATCGCCATCAATCCCGACGGGAGCAATCCAGTCAACCTCACCAACGATCCAGCAATTGACTACGCGCCGAGCTGGTCGCCGGATGGCTCGAGGATTGTGTTCGTGAGCAACCGGTCGGGCGGCGGGATCTTCGTCATGAACGCGGACGGCAGCGGCGTGACTCGGCTGTCCACTTACGGAAACGTTCCAGGTTGGTCGCCCGACGGCACCCTGATCCTGTTCAGCGCGGGCGGGTTCTGGACCATGAACGCGGTGGACGGCAGCAACCAGACGCCCTCGGGAATCAGTGTCGCCTGGTATCACAACAATCCCGTGTGGGGGGTGGACCCGAACGCGCCGCCTCCGCCGCCGCTACCTCCACCTCCGCCACCGCCGCCGCCGCCCACCAATACACCGCCGGTTGCCGCCTTTACCGGGCCCTCGAGCGCGGTGGTGGGAGAGCTCCTCACGTTCGACGGCAGCGGCTCATCTGATCCCGATGGCGACGCGCTGACGTATGCGTGGGATTTCGGCGACGGCTCGAGCGGAACGGGCGTGAGCGCGAGTCACGCGTACGCGGACGTCGGCGTCTACACCGTTACGCTAACCGTGACCGATGAGGACAACGCAGCCGGCTCGGACGAGCTAGCGCTGTCGGTGCGCTATCCCTTCGCCGGCTTCTTCCAACCGGTGGACAACCCCGGCCCCAATGAGAACGTGGTGAACCGGGCCAAGGCCGGCACCAGCTTTCCCGTCAAGTTCAACCTGGGCGGCGATCGGGGCCTCGACATCTTCCTGAACGGCTACCCGAGCTTCGTCACCACCCCCTGCGACGCCGGGGACAGTCAGGACCAGATCGAGGAGACGACCACCAGCCCAGCAGGCTTGAGTTACGACCCCTCTACCAATCAGTACACCTACATCTGGAGGACCCAGAAGGGGTGGGCGGGCCGATGCGGCACGTTCCAGCTCGGCCTCAAGGACGGCTCCGAGTGGCACGCGCTAGTCCGCTTCGTGCGGTAGGGCTTGAAGGGAGGACGGTCGGGACAGGCGGTCGGGCGGTCAGTGCGACCGTCCGGCCGCCTGCCGTTCAGAGCAGGAGCAGCCCTTCTCCTGATCGGCCGCACTGCCTATAGCGTTGGATGCAGGACGGCCGGGAAGGTTTGCAGCTGCGGGCTAACGGGTCCTCCCGGCGGTAGAATTGGTTGATGTCACGCGCATTTATTCGGGAAGACGCCGGCGACGATCGCCCCATGCGGACCTATTCCCTGCCCCCGCGGGACGATCCGGACTACGATCGCGCCGCGGCTCGGGGGTTGCTGGAGGGTGCCCGAATCGGGGAGACCTTCGCCGCCGAAGAGGCCACCGGGTATCGCTGGGGCGAGCCCACGTTGCGACCGCACGTGGAACGGATACTGGGATGGGCGCGTGAGGAAGGCGATGAGCGCCTGGAGCAGGTCGCGGAGCGATTTCTTCGCGTACGCTGACACCTTGTCACCACTCCCCCTGCGCCGGCTCGGCAAACAAGGCCCTGAAATAACCCGGGTCGGCTTCGGTGCCTGGGCAGTCGGCGGCGGCGGCTGGGCGTATGGCTGGGGCCCGCAGGACGACAGCAGCTCGCTCGCCGCGATGCGCCACGCCCTGGACCTGGGCATCAACTGGATCGATACCGCAGCGGTCTACGGGCTGGGACACTCCGAGGAGGTGGTGGGCCGGTTACTGGGCGAGCTGCCCACGGGCGAGCGGCCCCTCGTCTTCACCAAGTGCGGCCTCGTCTGGGACCCAGAACACCCGATGGCCGAGACCAAGCGGATCCTCGCACCCGCCTCGATCCGGCGCGAATGCGAGGCGTCGCTCCAGAGGCTGGGTGTCGAGCGGATCGATCTCTATCAGTTCCACCGCCCCGATGACAGCGGCGTTCCGGTCGAGGACTCCTGGGGAGAGATGTCCCGGCTCGTCGCGGAAGGCAAAGTCCGCTGGGCCGGAGTCTCCAATTTCGGGGTCGAGCTGCTCGAGCGCTGCGAGCAGATCCGTCATGTGGACTCACTGCAGCCGCCGCTTTCGCTGATCCGCCGAGGGGCTCTCGAAGCAGAAATTCCCTGGTGCGCCGAGCACGGGACCGGGGTGATCGTCTACAGCCCCATGCAGGCGGGGCTGCTCACCGAGCGCTGGACCAAGGAACGGGTGAATCAGCTCGCACCAGATGACTGGCGGCGCGGCTCACCGAACTTCCAGTCGCCCGCGCTGGAGCGGAACCTCGCGCTGCGCGACGCGCTCGCCCCCATCGCGCGCCGGCACCGGGTAACAATCGCGGCGGTGGCGGTGGCCTGGACGCTCAGCCGTTCCGGCGTGACCGGAGCGATCGTGGGAGCTCGGTCGCCCGAACAGGTGGACGGCTGGATCGGCGCTGCGCGGCTCGAGCTGACCCAGGCCGATCTCTCAGAGATCGACCGAGCTATCGCCGCGCGGGGTTGAGCAGCGCGGCTCAGTGCCGGGTCACCGTCGCGACCACACTGGTCGTGCCGTCCGGGGCGATCTTCCTGATGCGCGGCAGCATGGCGCGGCGATCGTCGGTATCCGGGTTCTCGAACTCGAGGACGAAGAGGTGGTTGCCGGACAGGGCGACGCCGGTAGAGAACCAGGGACGGGGGACCTGCGGCAGAATGGTGACTGCTCCCGCCGGCGTGACCTTGAGCACGTTCCCGCAGCCGGCATCTGCCACGAAGACATTGCCTGCGGAGTCCACGTCCAGGCCGCGCAGCAGCGGGTTACGCGCGCCGCAGCCCTCCGGCACGATGTGCTCGGCGACCGTCGCGACCTGCCCGTCGCGGCCGATCCGGCGGATGGCGTCATCCTCCGTGTAGTACAAGGAGCCGTCGGGAGCCGCGGCCAGCCCATTGAGCCAGCGCAGCGGTCCGCGTGAGCCGGTCGCCGGGAGAGTGGCGAGAAAGCCGGCTTGTCCTTGGGGTGACACGGTCCGGATCCGCAAAGGGGTCCGGCCCTGCGAGGGAAAATAGAGCCGACCGTCGGGTCCTAAGCTGAGCGGAAAATCGCTGGCGAGCAGCAGGGTGGGACTGGTACCGATCCGCGCAAAGTCGCCGCCCGGTCCCGACGGCAAGGGAACCCCAGCAAAGAGCCCAGCGGCATCGAGGGTCATCCAGTGGAACGCCGGACCCGGAAAGTGGGTGAGCGCTCCCTGGGTATCCAGCCTCCAGATGCCGGACACCATGTCCACGAAATAGACCCGCCCGAGGCGGTCTACCACGATACCCGAGCCGGGATGCGCCCGAGCCGGCGTGGATAGGAGCCCGGCAGCGGCGAGGGTCAGGAGTACAGTCGAGCGGATGAAACTCGGCGTCGACACGGTCGGCTCCTTCAGAGGCTGTGGCAGCTGAGATGCCGGCTGGGACAAATTAGTGTAGACGTGCATGGTTGACTCGGAAGGACGGGCCCTGCGGTATGATTTAGGAGTTAGGGACCAGTCACGACCGACCACAGAATGAGCACGCCCGAGATCCAGTTGCAGACCATGTTCGTACTAGATGGTCAGGGGCGCATCACGTCCACGCGGGAGCCTTGCCCGAGCCGAGGGCCGGTGTTCTTCCTCGTTCGAAGTCTGACAGCCTGTGCGTGGGCCGTACGAGCCGATGTCCCGCGGGCCGTCGCGACTGAGCTCGAAGCTCTCGCACGCCACGAACCCCCCGCCACAAACCTTCATGCTCCCCCGGTGCATGCGGGTCAGTATACAGCCCTCGTGGCAGCCGCGTACCAAGCCAGATCGCCAATCCGCGAATCCAGCGGGCCGGCGTTCAGGTTCCCGGATTCGATCGCTGCGCCTGCTCAAATCGAGCTGGTTGAGGATGAGAAGCTGCTGGAGCATAACTTTCGAGGTTGGGTACCCGGAGAGATTGCCGCCGGCCGCTCGCCCGTCCTGGCCCTGATGCAGGAGGGATACCCGGTCAGCATCTGCTTCTCGGCCCGGCGCTCTGTTGTGGCGGCCGAGGCCGGTGTGGACACGGCGGACGCCTATCGTGGTCGCGGGTTCGGTGCACGGGTGGTGGCTGCGTGGGCACTTGCCATCCGCGCCTCAGGGCGGATCCCGCTCTACAGTACCTCGTGGAGCAATGCCGCCTCCCTTGCTCTCGCTCATAAGCTGAGGCTGGTGCCGTACGCGAGTGATTGGAGTCTTTTCGACTGATGCGTTCCTCCGGCTGCCGCGCCGGCGATAAAGCTGCCTTCCTCAGGCAGAGGGTTTACTTCCTACCCAGCACGCCTGACTTGCCGCCAGGATTTGAACATTGTCTTTCGGCGCTTCCCCGCCCTCCCCGATCACCCGCAACCCCGGCAGGACAGCCCGCACCGCGTCGCGCACCCAGTCAGCCTCGTCAGAGAAGTCTGCCCCGAGTACGATGCCACGCATGCAGCTGGTCTTTAAAGGAAGCCGGGCCGCGCGGAGAATGCCGGCTCCGGAAGCGGCACTCGTGTCGTCGCGCGGATTGATCAACGCCAGACCAATATCGGGGAGCAGCTTGGCCAACTCATCGGCGAGCGAGGTCACTCCACCAACCAGCGCCACGTAGCCGCCCGGCCCGGAGATCCCCAGGAACGTGGCCACCGCCTCCGCTGTAAGCGACGTCTCGCCATTCGAAGCGACACCCCCGCCGAAGTCCGCTACCCCGTCCACGAGCCGCACTACGCGCCCGCAGACCGGGCACCCCAGGTCTCCGCTCATGACTCGACGGCCTTCCATCACGCCGGGAAGGAGAACCAGGTATGACTCGGTGTGGTCGGCCGTGCAGCGGAGGTGATCGGTCAGCTCAATGAACATCCTTCAAGGTAAGAGGTGAGAGGTGAGAACCGTTCTAGGGAATTCCGTTCAGGCTCGCTATTGTCGGTGTTGTGACGCCCGGCACCGATCATTTCGATGGCCGCCGCTTTTTCAACCCGAACGGCGCCAAGGGCCAGCCGTTCCGGATGGTGCTGCGAATGTTGCGCACGCCGCGCGCCCGGTGGCCGGCTCGGATAGCGGTCGAGCCGCGACGGCCGCCGACCCCGAAGCAGGGCGAGGTGGTCATCACCTTCATCGGTCATGCCACGTTTCTCATTCAAGCCGGAGCGACCAGCCTGCTGCTCGATCCGGTGTACGCGGAGCGGGCGAGCCCGCTCTGGTTCGCGGGCCCACGCCGGGTTCGCGCGCCCGGCGTGCGATTCGACGAGCTGCCGGAGATCTCTCTCGTGCTGCTGAGTCATAACCACTACGATCACTGCGACCTCCGAACCCTACACGCGCTCGAGCGGCGCTTCCCTCTCCGGGCGGTAACCCCCCTCGGCAACGGCCGGCTGCTCCGTTCTGCCGGCATTCGTCACATCGAGGAAATCGACTGGTGGCAGCGCGCCGCAACCACTCCCCTCCCGATCACGCTGGTGCCCGCGCAGCATTTCTCGGCGCGCCACTTGTTCGACCGCAATCTCGCGCTGTGGGGCGGCTTCCTCATCGAGGCCCGTGGACGCCGGATTCTCTTCGCCGGAGACACCGGCTACGGTCCTCATTTCCGAGAGATCGCCGCGCGGCTGGGACCGATCGATCTGGCGCTGCTGCCGATCGGCGCCTACGAGCCACGGTGGTTCATGAAGGACATCCACATGAATCCTGCGGAGGCCGTGCAGGCACACGTCGATCTCGCGGCCCAGCGGAGCATCGGGATGCACTTCGGCACCTTCCAGCTGACTCCGGAGGGAATCGACGAGCCGGTTCGCAAGCTGGCACAGGTGTTGGCGGAGCGCGGTGTGCCGGCTGAGAAGTTTCAGACGTTGGCGGTCGGGGAGTCGGTGTCGGTCGTCATGACCACGGGCGCGTGATCGCTGGTTCCCACCTCTGAGAGTACAACACAGCTGGTCGCCCTGGCCGCGATCGCTTTCGACGCCAGCACGTAATCCAGCCTCCAGCCGATGTTGCGCGCACGCAGGTTCCGCCACGGTGCCCACCAGGTGAACAGGTTTTCATTCTCGGGGTCGAGCAGGCGGGTCACATCGACGAGGTAGTCACCCAACAACCGCTCGAACAGCGCGCGCTCTTCGGGGAGCTGGCCGATCGCCCGCGGCTTGCGCTCCTTGGGATGCACGTCGATCTCGCTCCGGGCGATGTTCAGATCGCCACACAGCACGAGCTCACGGCCCGCCTCGTGGAGCTCTCGAGTCCAGTCGATCAGTCGCTCCAGGAAACCCAGCTTGGCCGCGAAGTCCTTGCCCCCATTGGGCACATAGACCGAGGCGATGACCAGGTTACCGTGGTCGAACTGGACGATGCGCGACTCCATATCGAACTGCGGATGCTCGAACACGGGTTCGCGCTCGACCAAGTCCTTCCGGACATGGAGCGAGACGCCGGAATACCCGCGCAGGCAATGCCAGTAGGCCCAGTAGTCCTCGAGCTTGCAGGGCTCGGGGATCTGGGCCAGCTCGGCCTTGAGCTCCTGCAGGCACAGGACATCGGGGCGCTCGCGCTGCAGCCACTCGGCGAGCTGCGCCTGCCGGGCGCGAATACCGTTGACGTTCCAGGTGGCGATTCTCATGTGCTGGAAACCATAATGACGAACTTTGCCTGGCGCTGCGTAGAAAAGATGCCACAGATCCGGGCTACCGGCCGATCATGTCGGTATGCCGAGTTGCCCCATTCCCACCGCCGAGCGTACTCTATGGCCATGCCCCTGCACGTGCCGACGTTTACTGTGGATGACCTCGAGGGGTTCCCGAATGACGGGAACCGTTACGAGCTGCTCGACGGGTTCCTGATCGCGACTCCGGCGCTGGGGTTCCCGCATCAGCTTATAGCGACGCGCCTGGCCACCTTTATTAACCAACTACCTGGATCGCTCTGGGAAGGCCGTCGTTGTGGGTCCGGGTGCGGTCGAGCTGCGCCCGAAGACCCATCTCGAGCCGGACGTCCTGGTCCTGCCCGCGCCGAAAAAGGGGCAGAAGGAGTGGAGGCACTTCACGCACTGGTGGCTGGCGATCGAGGTGCTGAGCCGCTCTTCGCGCTTCTACGATCGGGAGGTCAAGCGGGACGCCTACCTTGCCCTGGGGGTCGCCGAGGTGTGGCTGGTGGACCGGCGGGAGGAGATGGTGCTGGTGTCGCGGCGTGACGGCCCTCGCGACGCGGTGGCGCGGGAGCAGCTCGTCTGGGCGGCTCCAGAGCTTCCAGAGGAGCTCACGATCAATCTCGCGAAGTTGTTTGCTGGGTTGGGATAGTGCTCCACCTTCGTTCCCTCCGCCACAGCCCCGCTTTCGCCGTCACGGCCGTGCTCATCCTTGCCCTGGGCATCGGCCTGGCCACCGCCGTGTTCAGCGTCACGCATGCCATGCTGCTCCGCCCACTGCCGGTGCGTGAGCAGGACCGGATCGTGGCGCTCTGGGGGGAGAACCAGGCCCGCACCTTCCTCAACTTCCCGCTCCAGATCAAGCACGCCCGCGAGTTCGCCCGGGAGACGCGGACTCTCGAGAGCACTGCCTTCTTTGCCTACGAAGGCGCCTGGATCTCGCCGATCCGGGACGGCGATCGGCTGATCCCCGCCGCTCTGTCCCTCGTGTCCGGCAACTACTTCTCGGTGCTCGGCGCGCGGTCCGTGCTGGGCAGGTCGCTCCAGCCTGAGGACGATGTCGCCGGTGCCGACCCGGTCGTCGTGCTCAGCCACGCCGCCTGGCAGAGTCACTTCGGTGGGGATTCCAGCGCGCTCGGCCGGCGAGTCCAACTCCACGTCACCGGGACCGAGTATCGGATCGTCGGCGTGATGCCCGCCGGGCTCGACTTTCCACGGGCCACCGACCTTTGGAGCCCGATCGTTCCCGCTTTCGCCAAGCGCGGAACCGCCGAAACCGGCCACGTGGATCTGATCGGCCGGCTCCGCGCGGGCCTGGAACCCGGCGTGGCGCGGGAGGAGCTAACCGCCTTCTTCCGCGACGATCCCAATTCGCGCTGGGGTGGTGTCGTGAACGGCGTCGCGACCAGCTTCACGCGCCTCGTCACCGGCGATGCGCGGCCCGCGGTGCTCGCCTTTACGCTGGCGACGGCACTGCTCCTTCTCATCACCTGCATCAACGTCGCCAATCTGCTGCTGGTGCGCGGACTGGCCCGCGCCCGCGAGCTCACGGTCCGCACCGCGCTGGGTGCGAGCCGGAGCCAGGTCGTCCTCCAGCTATTGGGCGAAAACGCCGTGCTCGCTCTGGCAGGAGGGTCGCTGGGCGTCCTGCTGGCAGAGGGCGCGATCCGGGCGTTCATCGCCTTCGCGCCGGCCGACCTCCCGCGGGTAGGACCGATCGGTATCGACGGGACGGCACTCGCGGCCGGGCTCGCCATCACAGTGGGCGCGCTTCTGCTCTTTGGCCTGCTGCCGGCAATCGCCTCCTCCCGGGTCAACCTCCTGAGCACGCTCCGTTCGGGCATCCGCCAGAGCAGCGGCCGAGGGACGCGGTTCGCGGCTGAGGGGCTAGTGACTGCGCAGGTCGCACTGGCGGTGCTGGTGCTCGCCGCCGCTTTGCTTATCGGCCGGAGCCTGGTGAAGCTCGAGCGCGCCGAGCTGAGCTTCGAGCCGACCCGTCTGCTCATCGGATCACTCACCATCCGGGTCGATGCGATCGCCACGCGGGAGCAGCAGGTGGCAATGCTCGAACGGGTAACCGGGGTGGTGCGCGGCGTGCCCGGCGTCGTCGCCGTGGCGCCCGTCAATGCGGTGCCCTTCTCCGGCTCGGGCGGCTGGGACGGCCGGCCGTTGGTGGTGGGTCAGTCGGAGGACGAGCAGCAGCGCAACCCGATGCTCAACATGGAAGTGGTAACGCCGGACTATTTTCGGACCTTCGACCTGCCCGTGTTAGCGGGACGCGGCTTCAGCGATGCCGATCGCGAGGGTGCGCCGCGAGTGATCATGCTGAGCCAGTCGGCAGCGCGGCACTTCTGGCCCCACGGGGATGCGATCGGCAAGCGGATGTTCGGGCTGAACGATACCGCGAGCGTGATCGGCATCGTGCCCGACACGCGCTACCGCGAGCTCAAGACCCCACGCGCCAGCATCTACTATCCGTTCGCCCAGTCGCGCTTCCCCTTCTCCCTGACAACGCTGGCGATCCGCTCGCAGCTTCCCGCCGTGGAGGTAGTCCCCGCAGTGCGGCGGGCGCTCGACGCGGTGGACCCCGCGATCGCGGTGGTGCGGGTGGCGCCGTTCGGCAGCTTCCTCGACGGCCCGCTGGCCCAGCCGAAGTTCAACGCGCTACTGCTCGGCGTCTTTGCGGCGGGGGCGCTGGTGCTGGCGGCGGTGGGTCTCTTCGGTGTGATGGCGCATCTAGTGAAGCAGCGCACCAGGGAGCTGGGGATACGGATGGCACTCGGCGCGACCTCCGGCGACGTGCGTGCAATGGTGCTGGGCCGCGGGTTGGGGATCGCAGCGCTGGGTCTGGGGCTCGGGCTCGCGGGCGCTCTGCTCGCGAACCGGCTGCTCGCGGCGATGCTCTACGGGATCGGACCCACGGACCCGATCACCCTAGGCGCCGTAGCCGTGGTGATTCTCGGGGTCGCCGCCCTCGCGACGGGGATTCCGGCGCGGGTGGGGACGAGAATAGATCCCGCGGTGGCGTTACGCGCAGAGGAGTAAGCGCAGCCGGGACTGCGGAGTCTCGAGCTAGGGAAGCTCCACCAGCCGCTCGTTGGCCCCGCTGAAGGCGAATCCGGGCTGAGGTCCTCCACTGATCACATAGATCGCCGCGCCGAGCGACGCCGCGCCGAGCCCATGGCGCGCGGTCGGCATCGGCGCGAGGCGTTGCCATAAGCCGGTTGCGGGGTCGAACCGCTCGGCTTCGTCGAAGGTCTTGGACAGTAGGGTCCCAACCGTCTCCCCGCCGAAGACGTACACCTGCCCGCGGTGCGCGACGACCGCGATGCCGCTGCGACCCGTCGGCACCGGAGGCCCTGCAGTCCAGACGCCCGAAGCAGGATCGTAGACCTCGTGAGTGGTGAGCTCCATGGTAGTGCTCGTCCTCCCACCCACCACGTGAATCCTTCCCGCAATCACCGCGGCGCCCAGATGATTCCGCGAGGTCGGCATCGGCGCGAGCCGCGTCCACGAGTCGGCAGCGGGGTCGTAGACCTCGTGAGTCGCCACCGAGTTGTCCTCCTGCGCCGCGCCGTGCTCATTGGGAGGAAGCTGGGAACCGTCGGCCGCATTGCCGCCGATCGCATGGATCTTCCCTTCGACTACGGCGACCGCCAGCGCCCCGCGGGGCGTGGGCATCGGGGCTCCGTCGCGCCAGGTACCCGCCGCCCGGTCGTAGATGCGCACCGCTCCGATGGGCGTAAACGTGTTCCCGCGAAAGCCCCCAATGACGTAGAGCTTACCGCCCACCGCGGCGAACCCCGCATGGTTCACTCCCTCCGGGATCTGCCCGATGGAGGTCCAGCCGTCGCTCGCGGGGTCGTAGGCAAACATCGTCCGGGGTGCCGAGGGCTGGCCGCCCGGCTCGGGGCGAAAGCCCCCGATCACGTAGATGCGACTGCCGTCAGTGGTGACAGCCACCTCGGTGCGAGTCTCGGGCATCGGCGCACGCGACTCCCAGCGAACGGCCAGCGTACTCTGGTCACCATCCGCCGAGCCGCACACCACGAGCAGCGTGGCGAGCAGAGAGACGCGTGGCTTCATGCCCCCTCAGCCGTGAAGCGCTCGTAGCGCTCCCGCGCGTAGGCCATCAGCTCCTGAAAGCGCGGAGCCGGACGCAGGCTCGCGAGGAACCGGTCGTGCCGGGTGAAGTACACATAGTCGATCCAGCCGCGCAGCTTGACG
>DASYTT010000141.1:0-1747 GCA_036002045.1 Gemmatimonadales bacterium | reverse complement strand
ACGGGGGCTGCCACTAAAATTTGGAGACAACCGCTACTGTCTGAACCGCAGTAGCAGCGCAGGCACCGGAATCAGGAACTCTGCAATCCGCAATCCGAAATCTAATCAGGGCCTCCCGTCCCTGAGCGGGTCATAGGCGCTCTTGGGATAGTCTTGCCCATACTTGTTCTTGTGCGGTACTTCGACAAACTTGGACTCGTCGAGCGTCAATTCCGGGGCCATAACGCCACCGGAAGGAACTGTGAATTCGGTGGTCGCCGGCTCAGATCGCTCTGACCAGGCGGTGAGACGATACCGGCCGGCCGGAAGATCCAGGCGATAAGCTCCGGCGGTGTCCGGCTCGGTGATGTATGACGTGGGGAGCACGAGGATGGTAGCCACCATCTGCGGATGGATGTTGCAGAAGAGCCGATAGGTCGCCGGCTCGGAGAAGACGCGGTCTTTCGACGAGCCCGCGCGGTAGAGTCCGAGATCGAACGGTATCGGGCGCGACAGCGAAAAGACGTTGTGGAAGATCAGGTCCTCGTTCGGGAAGCCGACCGTTGAGCCGGCCGGGATAGCCAGGACGCGCGGGATGAACATCTTGTTGTGCTGCTTCATCGTGTAGCGTCCCGGCCGTATCGGCAGCCGCCCCTCCAGCGGCTCCGCGAACACGAAGGTAGTGACCGCCGAGCGTCCGGGCCGCCCGGTGACTCGCACATGCCCGCTGATCGTGGCGCCGTTTGCCGTCAGGCCTGTCATGCATGCGAGTCCGATAGCCAGTAGTGCCGGTGCTCTCCTGTTCATTTTCATAATTAAAAACTGAAGGCCAGGGCCAGATTCAGGTGATTGTTGCGCCGCGATTCTCCCTGCGCGGGCGTGGTTGTGAGACGGCGATACTCGAATGAGGCAGCCAGCTCGGGCGTTATCTGGAAAATCGTATTGGCGAAGATGCTCCTGTTCTGACGGAGCGGCGCCGTCAACACTTCAATATCGAACAGCCGATCGATACCGAAGCCTCCATTGAGCTCCAGGCGCCGTGTAACGGCCAGGCGTCCTTCGAGAAAACCACCTGTGGATTTCGCCACCTGGCCGAGCGAGCCGCCAAAAGCGTCGATGTTCCGCCCGGCAAACCACTCTCCGCCGAAGCCCACGCGCCCGGCGCGCGCGTCCAGATCAACCGCGCCCGCCCAACTGCGCCGCGGGCCCACGACGGGACGCTCGCGCCCATAGTGGCCGGAAACGCCGACCTCCAGACGGTCCTCCGAGCTGGACGAGAATCGTCGCTTCCAGGCAATGCGCCCCTGCGCCGCGGGCCGCCGCGAACGCTCTCCCGCCAGGTTCGGCGGAACGAAAATCAAGGAGTTGGCGGCGAAGTCGCCCGCAACCGGCGCGATAAAGCCGCCGGTTAGTTGGAGCTCGTCGACGTCGCTCGCGGCAATCCGCTGCTCGACCCGAGCCTGCGGAACTCGAAGATACAGGTTACCCGAGCGGTAGAGATCCGGGAATGCCATTGCCGCGAGCGAAGTTGGGTTTCTGGGAGCCAGGATCATATGATCCTGGCCGACCTCCAGAGCGGTGCGCTCCCCCTCTACACGAACAAAGGCATAGAGCAGGCGGGGAATCCCCATCACCTGCCCGGTCTGGAAGTTTGGAATTCCTCCGAAGAGGTCGAGCGCCAGGAAGCCACTGGATCTCAGTGATCCGATCGCGGGGCCTTCGATGCTCGCCCCGAAGCGGGTTTGGCGCATCGTAGAGCTGAACGAGC
>DASYTT010000140.1:0-7944 GCA_036002045.1 Gemmatimonadales bacterium | reverse complement strand
AACGCATGGAGAGGATAGTATGCAACCGACTGTACTCTTTCGTCCCAGCATGAAGCATCGAATTCTGACACAGGAGCAGCCGGTGCTCCAGCACCGGCTCGACGGGAGTCTCTGTGTGATGCGCGGGGCCACCGCCATTCCGGTGACCATCCGGCCCTGCTTCCCCTGGTCGGAGTCGCGGCGATACATCTCGTTGCGCGATGATGAGCACAACGAGGTGGCGCTCGTCAAGGAGCTGGCAGCGCTGGATGCCAGCTCGCGGGCGGCACTCGAGCAGGCGCTCGCGGAAGCGGGCTTCCTGCTCGAGGTGACTCAGGTGCTGGAGGTCGAGGAGGAAGTGGAGATCCGCCACTGGCGGGTCCGGACCCGCCAGGGGGATCGCAGCTTTCAGACCCGGCTGGATGACTGGCCGAGGAGCCTGCCGGATGGAGGGTTTCTCATCCGCGACGTAGCGGGAGACCTGTACCGCATTGCGGCGCCGGAGGCATTGGACAAGCGAAGTCGTGAGCTCCTCTGGGCGTTCGTGGATTAGGGCGAGGCCGCTCCGGCGTATTCAGTTGGAGCGGCCTCGGCCGTTTGACTATCTTGACCAGGGCATGCCAGGAGTCCGGAATTCAGGCGGCCATCCATCCCTTCGACAATGGAATGCTTATGTACGGAACCACTTTGCTTGCCGCGAGTCTCCTGTTTGGCGCTCCGGCCGGCTCGATCTTCGGTGATGTAAAACTGGGCGACAAGTACCTCCCCGAGCTGCCCCTCACACTCACCTGCGGCGCCGAAGCCGTGGAAGGCAAGACCGACAAGGCAGGCTCCTTCCGGCTCACGGTCAAGAGCGGGGGGCGCTGCACGCTCGGCGTCAGCTACGAAGGCCAGACGGCGACTCTCGACGTAGTGGTTTTCGAAAAGCCGGCCCAATACCGGCTGGTGCTCGAGCTCAAAGACGGGAAGTACGTGCTGCGGCGGGTGTAGCGTGTATTTCTACGACCCGCGGCCTAAGGACCGCTGGGATCGGGCCCAGATCATCCTGTCGCCGGTCGGCGGGTTGCTCACGGCGATCGCCGTGGCGAGTCTGGGCTTCATGGGGTCGCGCACGATGGAGCGGCAGCAGAGCGCGCAGGAGCGGATCCGGCTCTACTCCGAGCTGATGACCCGGCGCGAGGAATCGGAGGCCACGCTCCGCAAGGAGATGTTCCAGTCGATCATCGGGTCTTTTTTCGAGATCCAGAGCGCGTCGCTGGAGACCCGGCTGCTCAAGATGGAGCTGCTGGCGCAGAACTTTCACGAGGCACTCAATCTCACGCCGCTCTTCAAGCACATCCGCCGGGAAATCGCCACGGCGCAGCTCGCGCCGAGGGAGCGACGGGACTATGAGGCCCGGCTCAGCGACCTCGCTCGGGAAGTAACCCGCAAGCAGCTGATCGTGCTGGAGGCCGGCGGCCGGCGCTACGACTGGACACTGCTGCTGAGCGACAGCCTGCTGGATGGCAGCGCCGCGGAGCAGCTTCCGGATGCGGAGCTCACCCTGGACGGCATTCGACGACGGTTTCGGCTGACGCTCTCCCGTGCCGACACGGTCACGCGAGAGCTCAGAGCGAGCCTCGAGGTCGAGACCCCGGCGCAACCCGGCGTGGCGGCGGAGCTGGCCGGCCGCTATACGGCCGAGTTCGATATCGGATTCTACAGCACCCCGATGATCGATAACCTCCGGCTCAGCAACGATCAGCGTGTCGCGGTGGTGCTAACGGACATGAACCGGGACGGAGCGTCGCTCAGCCTGGTGTACTTCCCGGGCTCCCGGGCGAGCCTTCGGGAGAAACCCTACTACGAGGAGATCCTCCAGAAGCTCGCGGATACGGCGTCGCGGAAGTGAGGCAGTACTTACTCGAGTCCTCCGAAAGGCCCTGTTTCAGGTGAGCCCATTGGATCCCCTGACCTATATATGGGCAATGCTGGCGCCACCCGGGTGGACCCCGTGGCGGTGCTGAACGAGGAGGGCTAGCTTAGAGCGATCTTCCCCGCCAACCAGAGCCAACCGATGCTGATCTTCCTGTTCAGCGCGCTGCTGCATTTTGGGACACCGGTGCGCGCCGCCCTTCCGACCATCGAGCCCAACGACAACCGCCAGCCGGCGGGGATCCTGGCTGGCCGAGTCCTAACCTTGCAGCTCGAGGCGCGGGACGGATTGTGGTTTCCGGAGGGGCCCAGCGGCAAGTCCCTCGAAGCCGCGGCGTGGGCCGAGCCGGGCAAGCCGCTGGTGAATCCGGGGCCGCTGATCCGGGTGGCGGTGGGCACGGAAGTGCGGGTGACGCTGCGCAACACGCTGTCGCGACCGCTCACCGTCTTCGGCCTGGGCGCGAAGCGCGGCATGGCCGATAGCGTGATGCTGGCTGCCGGAGCCGAACAGGAAGTCCGCTTCACCGCGGCGGCCCCGGGCACCTTCTACTACGCGGCGCGCTCGGCGCCGGGACCCTTCGGGCTGCGCAATGCGGAGGATACCCAGCTCAACGGGGCAATCATCGTGGATCCGCCGGGGGCCGCGCCGCGACCCGGGGAGCGCACCTTCCTGATCTCCTGGTGGTTTACACTCGATTCCACCAGCAAGAGCGGCCTGGGCCGCGGCACCATGGCCATCAACGGCTTGTCGTGGCCGCATACCGAGCGGCTCGACATGGTGCAGGGCGACTCGGCCTACTGGCGGGTGATCAACCTGACGGAATCTCCCCATCCGATGCATCTGCACGGCTTCTATTTCCAGATGGAGTCGAAGGGCGACGGGGCAACCGATACGGTCTACGCCAGGAGCCAGCAGCGACTCGCGGTGACCGAATCGATCGGAATCTTCCAGACCATGAGCCTGGCCTGGTCGCCGAACCGGCCCGGCAACTGGATCTACCACTGCCATTTCATCGGGCATGTGTCTCATCTGGCCTCGCTCGACACCGAGCGGGGCGAGATGAACCACGACGGCGTATCCCAACACGGCTCCGACCGGCCGCACCAGATGTTCGGGCTCGTGCTGGGCATCCGGGTCGCGCCGCGGGGCCAGGTCACCGTGAGCACGCGGGCACCGAGACCCATTCGCCTGCTGATGCGGCAGAAGCCGGGCGTCTACGGGGAGCACGCGGGTTATGCGTACGTGCTGGGCGGCACCCCTGAGGCGGAAGATCCCTCAGCGGTTCCCCCGCCGCCGGGTCCCACCCTGGTGCTGCGGAAGGACGAGCCGGTCGCGGTCACCATCGTCAACCAGTCGAAGGACCGTGCCGCGGTGCACTGGCACGGCATCGAGCTCGAGAGCTATCCCGACGGCGTTCCCGGCTGGAGCGGATACGAAAAGGAGATCCTCCCGTCGGTAGCGGCCGGCGACTCGATCACGGTGCGGTTCACCCCGCCGCGCGCCGGGACCTTCATGTACCACTCGCACTTCAACGAGGACCAGCAGATCAGCTCGGGGCTCTACGGTGCGCTGCTGGTGCTCGAGCCGGGGCAGCAGTACGACCCCGCAACCGACCGGGTGATGTTCTTTTCGTCGGCGGGCCCGACCGTCAACGTGATCGCCGGCCCATTCGCCCGAACCATGCTGAACGGGCGGGTCCAGCCCGACACCATAGAGCTTCGCGCCGGCACCACTTACCGGTTCCGGCTCATCAACATGACCGGCGACATCACTACGCTCGTCTCGCTGGCCGATGGCGGGAAGCCGGTGCAGTGGCGCGCGGTCGCGAAGGACGGTGCTGCGCTGCCGGCGGTCCAGGCCACCAGCCGCCCGGCGAGCTTCGCCTTTGATCCGGGCGAGATCTACGACTTCGAGTACACTCCGTCCGCGCCCGGTAGCCTCGTGCTCAATTTCGGGCCGCCCGATGCGCCGCCGGAGCTCGGATTTCCGAAACGGGCGGATGTGGTGGTGCGGGTTAAGCGCTGAGTGCGATGACTCTTGATCCACAGATTACACAGATCTGTGGATGGCGGTTAGCGAGCTACTTGCGGAAGCGGAACCTCACCAACTGCGCAATCGCGGCAAGCGTCGTCTGCGCCGCGTTGAGTCCCAGGCGGAAATCCTTGTCCGAGTAGGTGCTGAACACGTCGGTCGGCTGGTGCCATTGGGGGTCCCAGCCGCTGCCGATGTCGCGCAGGCGCTCGTTCTCCCGCAGGGAAATCGCCGCCACCAGATCCTGGAAGGGCCCGGAGTCCGTATTGCTCATCCGGTCGCCCACATTGGCGGGATAATCCGTCGCATAGCGATCGTTCATCTGGCGGAAGAACCAGGCCAGCTTTCCCGCCTCGGCGGCGAACTTGGAGCTGCCGGCGAACTCGATGTTGACGTCCGCCTCGCGGCGCTGCTCGGGACTCAGCTTGCCGTCGGGCCCCGGCATGCCGTGATCGAAGAGCATCATGTCGTGCTGGATCATGCCGAGCCATTTGGGCTCGGGGTATTTGCCGGAGCCGGGTGGGTCTTCCTTCCCCTGCAGGTCCTTCCGCTGCGCGACGTACGCCCGCGCCCCGTTCAAACCGGTCTCCTCGTTGTTCCAGAGCGCGAAGCGGATCGAGCGCTCGGTCTCCACGTCGGCTGCGTTGAAGACGCGGGCCAGCTCCATGACGAGCGCGGTCCCCGAGCCGTCATCGTTGGCGGCGGCGCCGAAGCCGTGACCATCCATGTGAGCCCCGATGATATACATCTCCTCGGGATGGGTCGAGCCGAGCTTGGTGCAATAGACCTCCTCGCGCGGGCCGGGCTCGTCGCGCTGGGCGTTGATGCGGCGGAGCGCAGTGTCGGGCTGCAGCTCGGGATTGGTGTTGACCCCGGTCGGGCCGCGGAATCCCTTGCGGGGCAGCTGGCTCGGGGGCGCCTGGCGGCGCGGGCGGGTGGTGGTGTCGCCCGGGAGCCGGAGCTGCCGGCCGGTGTACTCGTAGCGAATCCGCTCGGTGGGGCAGCCGTAGCTCCGGAGCTGGGCCTCGATCCAGTCGACCGCGGCGCGGTTCCGGTCGGTGCCCTGGCGCCGGTCGCCGAACTCGGTGAGGCCCTTGATGGTGGCCTTGTAGCGCTCGAGCTCCAGGCGTCCCACCAGCGCCTTGATGCTTGAGTCGACCACCGGTGGCTGAGCCGGGGCTGTGTCGGCCGGAGATGCGGGAGCCGGAGCCGGCGGGGGAGTAGCCGGTACGCTGGGGGCGCGGGTGGAGGGGGCGCAGGCGGCGAGCGCAGCCGCGAGGATCAGCGAGGCGTACAGGCGCACGGGTGAGCTCCGAGTGCGATAACGGGTGATCATAAGGGAGAGAAGAGGGAAGAGGGAAGAGGGAAGAGGGAAGAGAGAAGAGAGAAGAGGGAAGAGAGAAGAGAGAAGAGAGAAGAGAGAAGAGGGAGGAGGGAGGAGGGAAGAGGGAGGAGGAAGAGAGACCTAACGGCCGAGCCTCCAGAACTGCGCCGAGTATTCCCAGACGGTGAGGGCGATGCGTTTGCCGTCGGGTGAGTAAGCCGGCTGGGTCTTGTGGGTCGGGTCGAAGGTGAGCTGCCGGGGTGCTCCCCCCGCTACCGGGATCCGGAAGAGCTGGAACCAGCCGGCGGCTGGCGCGATGAACGCCACGTACTTGCCATCGGGCGAGACGCCGAGTCCCGAGAAGAGGTGCTCGCTGCTCCAGCGATGGAGTGTTCGCGCCGAACCGCCGTCCCTGGTCGAGAGCAGAATCGCGTGGCGATCCACCGATTCCTGGGCCAGCACCGCGAGCCCCCTGCTGTCGGGCAGCCATTCGGCGTGCACCGCCTCGCCGGTAAAGCCGGCCAAGCCGAGCTCGCGCTCCGGACTGGTCACTGCTCCACTCTCCTGGTCGATCCCCAGGACGTAGATGACAGACTTGCGGGCGGCGTCTTTCGAGTTGGCATCGAAGGCGAGCCACTTCCCGTCGGGGGACCAGCGAGGCCACCCGGTCTCGTAGCCGCGACCGAAGCTGGTGATCCGTCGCGCCGGCTGCGAGCGGTCCGCGGGCACGAGATAGATATCGTCGCCCATGTCTTTGTGGGAGTGATAGGCGATCCATTTCCCGTTGGGCGACCAGTGGAGCGACTGGTCCTCGCTGGGTGAGCTGTCCACGACTCGCTCCACCCGTTCCGCCGGGGCAGGGGGATCCGCGCTGACGATGCCGATGTCCTGCGCGATGTCGGGATAGCCGAAATCATCGATCACCCGGCGCCAGGTCCCGTAGGTGATGCCGATCCACTTGCCGGTGGGATCCCAGGAGGGTGTCTCGGACTGGAAGGCGGTAATCGCGGTGACCGGCCCGCCGGTATCCGCGACGAGAGCCACGACGGTTCGATAATGCTGGGTCTTGAAGAGCACGGAGCCGTCGCGCGCGGAAGTGGGCGCGTAGGCGTCCCGCGCGAAGGACGTGAGCCTAACCCGGGCGCCCGAGCGCGTTCCGGCCCAGAGGTCGAGGGTGCCGCCGGAATTGGGGGCGGCGTAATACAGGGTATCTCCCCCGGGCGAGAAGGCCACGGGGCCATAGGCTTCGACCGCGCTGCTTCCGGCTTCGGCAGAGCACGGGTCGCGGAGAAACTGTTGCTGCGCATCGCGGGCCAGGCAGGCGAGATGTCCATCGGGCGCGAAGGCCGGATAGCTCAGCCGATTGGCGGAGCGGATCACCTGCGAGCTGTCGCCCGCGGCGCCGAAGACCCAGAGCTCTGAGCCGCCGCGCGCGTCGTAGACCCCCGCCGTCCGCTTGCCGTCGGAGGACCAGCTGAGCTGGCGGAGCGAATCGGAGAGCGGTGCCGTCGGCCCGGGGCGATGACCCGCTGGGAAAAGCGGCTCGCGCCCGCCGGTCACCAGGTCGTAGGCCCACCAGTGGGGGATGCGGAACCGGTGTCCCGCAACGATGCGCCGGGAGTCCGGCAGCCAGGCGAGGTGCAAGATGAGTCCCGGCTCGGTGACCAGCTCGCGCACCGGACCGCCGCCGGTGGCGCGCAGGTACAGGTGGTTCTGGACGGACCACGCGAGCTGCTTGCCATCGGGAGAGAGCACGCTCAGAGGATCCCGGAAACTGACCGGGCCGAACTGGTTGGCGGTGGCGAGGTAGTGCAGGCGTGGCGGGTTTTGCGCCGGAGGTGCTGAGCACGCGGCGAGGACGAGCGCCGGGAGCAGTCGCTCCCAGCTCACTACTTCAGCCCGATCTTTGCGACCAGCGCCGCAAACCTCGACCGCAACGGCCTTGGCGGCCGGGGTGCTCCGCTCCGAGCCAGTCGGCGTCCGCCGCCTTGGCCGAGCTCGCGCTCAAGGCTGTAGCGACCGGTAAGGCCGGTTTGGAGGCGGGATTGCAGCTCAGACATGGATGGGGAAGATGCCGCTGGAGCGGGGGAACGGGTAGGGCCTACAGGGAAGAGGGAAGAGGGAAGAGAGAAGAGAGAAGAGAGAAGAGGAAAGAGAGAAGAGGAAAGAGGGAACAGCCTACCCGCCGGCGTGGTAGCTGAAGAGCAAGGACTGGATCCGCCAGCCGGCGCGCTCCCGAATGCAGAGCATGACCAGTCTGCCCCGGCGGGACTGGCCGTCCGCGGTGAAGACGAAATCCGCCCACACACTGGCCAGGCTGCCGCGCTGCTCGATCGCGACGTTTTCCAGCACCTCGCTCATGTCGGGGCTCCGCGCGAAGCCCTGCCGCTGCCGCTCGACGAACTGCTCGAGGTTCCGCTCCGTGATGCTGCTGTCCGCATTGGTAAAGGCGACGGTGAAGCTCGGCAGAAACAGGGCGCGCCAGCGCTCCAGCGAGTCACGGTGATATAGCGCGATGTAGTCGTGGAGCAGCCGCCTTAGTCCGGAGTCCGCCTGCTCACGGGTCTGCCCGGGCAGGGCGCGCGGGCCGCCGAGGAGCACTCCGGCGACCCCGGCCGCGGCAAGGAAGGTTGTCGCTCTCATCCGGGGCTAAGATAGCGATTCGCCGCCGCCCTGGACTTCTCGCCCCGCGGGG
>DASYTT010000139.1:0-76060 GCA_036002045.1 Gemmatimonadales bacterium | reverse complement strand
ATCGGCTTCTTCCAGATCGGCGGGGGAATCGCGGGAGATTTCCCGATCTGCGTCGTCCCCATGCTGCACCAGGACCTGCAACGACCCGAGGTCCCGCTCTGGGGCTACTTCTGCCAGGTGAGCGACTCGACCACCAGCTATGGCAGCTACTCGGGCGCCGTGCCCAACGAGAAAATCACCTGGGGCAAGCTCGGGGTCGACACACCGAAATACATCATCGAGTCGGACGCGGCGATCGTGATGCCGCTGATCGCGGCGCTGGTCCTGGAGTAGATCGGCTTCCGAAGGTTGGCGCGGATGCGGCGGATCGGGCTGCTGAGGTTCGAGTTCTGGATCGGCGTTGCGCTGCTCGTGGCGCCAGAGGCGTTAGCCGCACAGCGTCGCTGGGGAGGCGTCATGCAGCTCGAGCCCAACGTCGCCTATGACGGACGTTTCACGTTCGCGCGGATTCGCTACACGGTATACGGCCGCAGCGGGTGGGAATACGACTACCCGACGATGGAGCGGAATCTGATGACCATGATGGACGAGGTCACGGCGCTCCGCCCTCATGTCGCCGGCAGCAACATCTTCGGCTTCGACGAGCCCGAGCTGCTCAAGTATCCGGTCGCCTACCTCTCCGAGCCGGGATACTGGATTCCGAACGAGCGCGAGGCGGCGGGACTCCGGACCTACCTTGCGAAGGGCGGGTTCCTGATCGTCGATGATTTCCGGCTGGACGAGTGGCACAACTTCGAGCGGCAGATCCTGCGCGCGCTACCCTGGGCGCACATCAAGCGACTCGACGTCTCCCACCCGATCTTCAACTCGTTCTTTCGGATCGAGTCGCTGAACATGTCCTACCCAACGCCGGGGTGGCAGTGGCTCAAGGCCGAGTTCTTCGGGATTTTCGAGGACAACGACCCGGCCAAGCGGCTGCTGGTGGTGATCAACTACAACAACGACATCGGCGACTACATGGAATGGTCGGGGACGCCCGGCTGGTGGCCGGTCAACATCACCAACGACGCGTACAAGCTCGCCATCAATTACATCGTCTATGGGCTGACGCGATAGTAGGGGTTAGGGGTTAGGGGTAGGGGTTAGGGCCGGGTCGGGCCCGTGGCGGGCGCGACGATCGGCTTCGAGCGATCTTCGTAGGGCCGCAGCAGCCACTCGAAGAACACCCAGGTCCGGTTCCAGGAATCGATCTGCTCGGGCGAGTCCACCCGCTCGAGGGTGTTGGGATCCACCCGCCGGCTGAAGGCGTGGCCCACCGAGGAGCCCCAGGGCGCCGGGTCGACGTAGATCTTGGTCTCGGCGAGGTCGGGCTTGAGCGCGCGCAGCTTCCAGACGAGCTGCTGGTCCTCGACGTAGTTCACATCCTCATCGTTGGTCGCGACGTGCACGAGGATCGGCACCTTGAGATTCTCGACATGGTACAGCGGCGACCGCTTGATGTACTCCTCTTTCTTCTCGAAGGGGAGGCCCTGGATGCCCGGTTGCGTGGAGAAGCCGCGCTGATAACCCGGGCCCTTGTAGGAAAGCCGAAAGACGAGGTTGGTGACCGGCACAATAGCCGCCCCGCCCTTGAAGGGGTGCTGCTCGCGGAACAGCAAGTGCGCGGTGATGAAGCCGCCGTGGCTCCAGCCCATGATGCCGAGCCGCTCGGAATCGACATAGGGAAGGGTCTTGAGATAGTCGACCGCCGAGGCGACGTCATCCAGCTCCTTGCCGCCGTAATCGATCAGGTCGCGATGGGCTTTCCCGTAGCCGGTGCTGCCGCGGTAATCGGGCGTGATAATCACATAGCCCCGCTCCACGGCTTCGCGGACGAAGGGGTACATACTGGTGCCCCAGTCGCCGTGCACGCCACCGTGCACCCAAACCATGGCCGCGTGACCCTTGGTGCCCCGCTTGCTGAGGGGCGCAAAGAGATAGGCCGGGATTTCCAGTCCATCCACGCCGCTCTTATAGGAAACCTTCCGGAAATCCATCACCCCGGCGCTCCTGGCGGCGTAGATACTGTCGGTGCGCTTCTTGTTGGCGATTTCTCGCGCATAATCGGCGACCGGGGCGTCCTCCTCCCGATTGCTCACGTAGAGCTGCGCGGCACGAGCGCTGTCCATCACCACGCGCTGGCGGGGGGGACGGGTGCTGTCGGGGCGCGGCTGCTGAGCAGCGAGGACGGTGGGGACAGTGAGGACGGCTAGGACGCGGAGGACGGTTCGCATGGATTCCCTGGAGCGCGCTGAGAGAGGATGCTGGATTATACTCCGCCGCCCAAGCTCACGTCGAGGACAGCTTGCGGTACTGGATTGCCTCGCGCACCTGCGCCGGCTCGAGCTGCTCAACTCCAGCCAGGTCCGCAATGGTCCGGGCCACTTTCAGCACCCGGTGGCAGCCGCGCGCCGAGAGGCCCAGCCGCTCGACCGCCTGGCCCATTAGCTCGGCGATCTCGGGAGTCTGACGGCAATGCCGGCGAACTTCGCGCGAGGACATGTGCGCATTGGCGAAGAGACCGCGATGCGCCCGGAAGCGCACCCGCTGCCGCGCCCTCGCCCCGTCGACCCGAGCGCGGATGGCGGCGCTCGATTCGGCCTGAGCTTCGCCGGCGAGATCGCTGTACGGCAGCGCCGGCACGCGGAGATGCATATCGATCCGGTCGAGCAGCGGGCCGGAGATCCGGCCCAGGTAGCGCTCGATCAGCGCCGGGCTGCAGTGACAGGGTCGCGCGCCACCTAGATGGCCGCAGGGACAGGGATTCATCGCGGCAACCAGGGTAAAACGCGCCGGAAAGGTGAGCCGTGCCGCGGCGCGGCTCAGCGTTACGACCCCGTCTTCCAGTGGCTGGCGCAGGACCTCGAGCACGTGGCGGTGAAATTCCGGCAGCTCATCGAGAAAGAGCACTCCCCCATGCGCCAGGCTTACCTCGCCGGGCCGGGGTGAGGAACCGCCCCCGACGAGGCCGGCATCGCTGATGGTGTGGTGGGGCGCACGGAACGGGCGGGATGTGAGCAGCGCTGCGCCGCTGGGCAGCAGTCCCGCCACGCTGTGAACCCGCGTGATCTCGATGGCTTCTTCGAGAGTAAGCGCCGGGAGAATCGACGGCAGCCGGCGGGCGAGCATGGTCTTCCCCGCCCCGGGCGGACCGATCAAGAGGAGATTATGACCGCCTGCAGCCGCGACTTCGAGCGCACGCTTGGCGGCGAGCTGGCCCCCCACGTCGGCCAAGTCCGCTGCCTCGGGACCGGGCGCCACGAGGAGGGAGCTCGGCGCGGCGCGAGCGGGTGCGATCGGAGCCGCGCCGGTCAGATGCCGCAAGACCTGCAGCAGCGTCTCCGCGCCGATTACCTGGAGCGAATCGACGACCGCGGCCTCGGCGAGGTTTGCGGCGGGGAGGATCAGGGCGCTCGCGCCGATCTGGCGAGCCGCCAGCGCCATGGAAAGCGCGCCACGGACGGGTCGCAAATCTCCCTGCAGGCCCAGCTCTCCCAGGAAAACCTGGCCATTCACCGCCGCCGCCGGGAGCTGCCCATTCGCGGCCAGCACGCCGAGCGCGATGGGAAGGTCGAAGGCCGAGCCTTCCTTGCGGACATCTGCGGGAGCGAGGTTGACGGTGATACGCCGCAGGGGAAACTCCAGGCCCGAATTGACGAGCGCCGCAGCGACCCGCTCCCGGCCTTCCTTGACCGCACCCTGCGGGAGCCCCACCGTGGCGAAACTGGGTAGCCCGTTAGTCAGATCGACCTCGACGTCCACGGGGTAAGCGTCGATTCCCAGCACGGCGGCGGAACGGAGGCGGGCGAGCATGGCCTCCCAGTATCCGGGCCCAAGCCAGCAACGCCAAACCCGATCAGCACAGGGAGGAGGCAAAAAATTGCGGAGAAGAGCTCTGCCCTTCTCCGCAATCAGGAGCCAGTACCGCGCAGCTGCCCTAGCGCCGGTGCGCCCGGTGCGCCCGACGGGTCCGGGCAGCCTTGCGCGCTGCAGCTCTCCGGCCGGCGGGCCCCTTGGTCCGGACGGCTTTGCGAGCAGCGCTTACTAATTGCCGATGGCCACGCCGGCGGGCGCTGCTGCGCGCTTGGCGGGCAAGTGCTTTCCGGCTAGCTGCGCCACGCCCCTCCCGGCGCAGCGCACCAGTGACAGCCCGGGCGCGGGTTCTTGCCGGTTTGCGCGTGCCGCGCTGCCCGCGGGCCACGTCGCGCTGCGCTTTCCGACGAGTCTCCGCGGACGTCGTCCCTTTCTTGGGCGCACCAAGCCGGACTCCGGCCCTGCGGGCTTTGGACAGACCGATCGCGATCGCCTGTTTGGTAGAGCGCGCGCCGTGCTTGCCACGACGGATGTGATGGATCTCCTCGCGCACGAACTCGCCGGCCTGGGTCGTAGCGGACTTGCCCTGGCGAGCATCGCGGCGAGCGCGTTTGATGGTGGCTTTCTCGGGCATGTGGGCCTCCTCGTTGGGCTATTGGCTATGGGCTATCGGCTATTGGCTCAACCGCCTTACGTCCAATAGCCAGTAGCTAATAACCAGTAGCCAGTAGTCGTTCCTTCATATCTCAGTCTTGCGCTCCCCGATCAGCTTCAAGAGTCCTCTGACGGCGAGGTGCAGCACTGCGTACATCCCAATCGCAAAGAGCACCGGCAGGACCAGGGTGTAACCACCCTCGCTCGTCAGATTGGGCAGGATACCACGGAATGGCGCGTAAAGCGGATCGGTCACGCTCTGAATCCATTGCACGAACGTCGCCCCCGGCCGGGCCGCGATCAGCGCCAAGATCAACCGAATGCCGAGCAGTCCATAGATGATGCCAAAGCCATAGTTCACGAACTGCGCAATCCGCGCGGTGTTGCGGCCCCGCTGAACCTCCCGCTCGGTGCCGACCACTTCGTGCACGGCCCGGTCGCGCAGCTGCGCCGCTGCCTGGTTGACCTCCTTGCGCTCGGACGGCGCCGGCCGGTCTGCTCGGGCCGTGATTTCCGTATCGACGTCCCGCTGAATCTGCGACTTCACCTGCTGATGCTCGGAGCTACGGCGCGCCTCATCAACGAGAACCTTGTCGTCGCTCATGGCTTTCCTCCGCATTGTCCTCCTTTCTGGTGACGAACCGGAGCAGGGTCGGGACACCTGTCAAAGCGGTGGGGCTGACGGAGATGGGAGCCGCAAAGTTGCCTCGGTGCAGCGATTCGGAGCGATCTCGTCTCCTTGCTGGATGACCCAGAATCGATCAGAGAGTCCTATGGGAGGCTGGGCGGGGCGGGGGCGACTCCTGATGTCGCTGGTGTGGGGACTGCTGACCGGAACGGCCGCAGGAGGGCTCCGCGGACAGGGTGTGCCTCAGGCTACCCCCGCGGACACCGTCGTACAGGCCGAGATGCGCAACGTGGACTTGCGCGTCGACGAGACGATCATTCTGCGGATCCGCTACCTGCGCGGACAGCTGCTGCCGACCAAATCCGGCGCGCCGGCTATTCTGGATGACAATCGATCGTTCATCCTCGCCATCGACAGCGCCTGGATTCGGATCAGCGGGCAAGCAATGGGGGACCTGCTCAACCGCTATGTCTTCGCTTACACGGGTGCCCCGCTCCGCGGACTCCGGATCAGCGTGGAAGGCAACCGGTTGCGCCAGCGCGGCCGGATGAACGGGATGCCGTTCAGCATCCTGAGCGATGTGCAGGTGACGCCCGCGGGGGAGCTCCGGCTCCGGCCGGTCAAGATCAAGGCCTTTGGCATCCCAGTGACCAGCATCATGGAATTCCTCGGCATGCGGCTCCAGAAGATGCTGGATCTCAGGAAGGCGAAGGGGATTCGGGTCGAGCAGAACGATCTGCTCATCTCACCGACCGCCATCGTGCCGCCACCGCTCATCCGGGGCCGGCTGGCCAGCATTGAGCTCGCGGACTCGACCATGATTCAGGTATTCAGACCGGAGCAGGGTCCCGTGCCGGCTCCGCTGGAGCGGCCGGATAGCGCGGTGAATTACATGTACTTCCGCCGAGGATCCTTGCGCTTCGGGCTGCTCACCATGACCCCGGCCGATCTCTTCATCAAGGATGCCGACCCCGGCAACTCCTTCGATGTATTCCTGGCGCACTACAACGATCAGCTGGTGGCGGGCTTTTCCCGCAACACTGCCTCGTACGGCTTGATCACGACAATGCTGGATTACCGGGCATTGCGGAAGGGCGGGGGCAAGAGATAGGGAGCTAGGGAGCTAGAGAGCTAGTACATTATTTCCCAGTCCTCCATTCAGGAGCTCGACCGGATGTCACGTCGCAAGGTCAGCCGCCGCGATTTTGTCGCCGGCGCGGGCAGGGCCGCGCTCGGCGCGATGGTGATTCCGCGCCACGTGCTAGGGCGTGGCTTCCAGCCGCCCAGCGACACGCTCAACGTCGCCATTGTCGGCGCCGGCGGGATGGGGATGAACAACGCTGAGGCGCTGGGAAGCGAGAACATCGTGGCGGTGTGTGACGTGGACTTTGCGTATGTGGGGCGCGCACTCACCGGGCGAGAGGCGTCCCAGGGGCGTCCCCGGCCGGAGGGGGTCCGGCTACAGGAGCAGTTCGCCAAGGCTAAGCGCTATGCGGACTGGCGTGAGCTGCTGGACAAGCAAAAGGACCTCGATGCGCTGGTCATCGCGACGCCGGACCACCTGCATGCGGTGATTGCGAAGGGTGCCATGCAGAGTGGGAAGCACGTGTACGTGCAGAAGCCGCTCACCTATTCGGTGCACGAAGCGCGCGTGCTGCGCGCCCTCGCGCTCAAGAATCCCAAGCTCGCCACTCAGATGGGGAATCAGGGCCACTCGCGAGAAGGGGCTCTCCTGGTCAACGAGTGGGTTCAAGCCGGAGTGATCGGCCCGGTGCGCGAGGTACACGTCTGGACCAACCGCCCGGTGGGATACTGGCCGCAGGGAGTTCCGCGCCCCTCGAACGCACCCGTCACCAATACGGGGTGGGGACAAGGCCGCCTCAATCAGATGCTCGCGTCGGGGATGGGCAGCGTCCCAGTCCCCGATGGGCTGCGCTGGGACCTCTATCTGGGGCCCGTGGCGGAGGATGTTCCCTATCACCCGATCTACCACCCCTTCAACTGGCGCGGCTGGGTGGATTTCGGAGTCGGGGCACTGGGGGACATGGGCGCACACCTGATGGATCATCCCTACTGGGCCCTGGGACTCGAGTACCCGAGCAGCATCGAGGCCACCTCAACGCCGTGGGGCACGACCCCACAGCCGCCGCTCGATCCGATGGCACCCGGCAACACGCCAGCCGGGCGGCCCCGCAGCAAGCTGGTTTCCTATCCCGTGGCGACCACCGTGCACTATCAGTTCCCCGCTCGCGGTGAGCAGCCACCGGTCAAGATGACCTGGTGCGATGGGGGGCTCTATCCCCCGCGACCCGACCTCTTACCGGACGATGTGACGCTCAAGAGCGAGGGCGGAGTGATCTATTACGGCGACAAGGGCGTGCTGCTGCACGACACCTACGGCGACAACCCGAGACTCTATCCGCAAACGCTGATGGAGCAGGCCGCGGCGGTGCCCAAGAGCTTCAAGCGGATCGACGGGCGCCATGAGATGAACTGGGTGGACACGGCCAAGGGGAAGACCACGGCGAGCTGCCCGTTCGAGTACGCAGCGCGTTTGACCGAGACGATGCTGCTCGGGATCGTGGCGCTTCGAGCCGGGCAGGGCCGCAAACTGAGCTACGACGGAGCCAATATGAAGTTTCCGAACCAAGCCGATGCCGATCAGTACCTGACGCGGGACTATCGGAAGGGGTGGGAGGTGTAGGGCTATGAGCTATGGGCTATGAGCTATGGGCTATGGGCTATGGGCTATCGGCTTTAACGCGAGACTAACATGAGCCGCTATGAGTTGGGGTTGCGAGCGGGCTTGCTGGGGTGCGTGGTCGCTGCCTCGGCAGGCTTCGCGTGTGCGCAGGGAGTCGGAGGAACCGTGCAAGTAACACCGAATACCCTAACCGAGGCGGAGCGCCAAGCGGGCTGGCGGCTGCTCTTCGACGGCAAGACGACCGAGGGCTGGCGCGGCTACATGATGGACTCCATGCCCTCGGGCTGGCAGGTTGTGGACGGTGTGCTGGCCCGGGTCGCCCCGGCGGCCGACATCATCTACAAAGACAAATTCAAGAACTTCGAGCTGCTGGTCGACTGGAAGATCGCGCCGAGGGGCAACAGCGGGATCTTCTATCGCGCCATCGAGGGGCCTGAGGCGATCTACTTCAGCGGCCCGGAGATGCAGGTGCTCGACGACAGCGGCCACGTGGACGGGAGAACGCAGCTCACCTCGGCGGGAGCGGTCTATGGTCTCTACCCTGCACCGCGGGGGGTGGTCAGGCCGGTGGGCGATTGGAACAACGCGCGGATCCTCGTCAATGGCAATCACGTGGAGCACTGGCTCAACGGAAAGCAGATCGCCGCCTACGAGCTCGGGAGCGCCGATTGGGCACAGCGGGTGGCCCGGAGCAAGTTCAGCCAGTGGCCCGAGTACGGGAAAGCGTCCGAGGGCTACATCGGGCTGCAGGAGCATGGGAATTGGATCGGATTTCGGAACATCAAAATCAGAGTGCTACCATAGTCGGAAAGTCGGACAACCGGTCAGTGTGAGTGTCCCCTGAGGGCTCCGTCTCCTTCGGGGATGGGGGTCGAAACGGGGGGGACACCATCTCGCTTCTCGCACCTCCGAGAAAGCGAACAAATCCATGCCGACAAGAAGATTGCTCATCGCCGGGGCGGCGTTACTGACGACGGTCGCCTTCGCGCAGGGTCTTTCCAGCGCCGGGGCTAGTCATTCCAAACCCGCCGAGCTGCGCAGCGCGATGCGGAAGCTCTGGGAGGATCATATTACCTGGACGCGGCTCTACATCGTGAGCGCCGCCGCTAATTTGCCGGAGAAGGACGCCACTACGCAGCGATTGCTGCAAAACCAGTCCGACATCGGCAATGCCATCAAGCCGTACTACGGTGACGCAGCAGGCGGCAAACTCACGGCACTCCTCAAAGACCACATCACGATCGCGACCGAGCTGATCGCGGCGGCACAGCAGGGGGACAACACCAAGAAGGAGGATGCCGCAAAGCGGTGGAACCAGAACGCGGACGAGATCGCCGCATTCCTGAGCGGAGCGAATCCGAAGCATTGGCCGCTCGCGGACATGAAGGGAATGATGCACCAGCACCTCGACCTCACGACGGCCGAGGTCGTCGCGCACTTGCAGAAGGATTGGAGCGGCAGCGTGGCGGCATACGACAAAGTGCACGAACAAATCCTGCGGATGGCGGATCAGCTCGCGGCGGGAATTCAGGCTCAGTTCCCTGCAAAAGCTGCTGAATAACCCGAGTGAAGAGGGAAGAAACAACGGGCGACACCGTCCCTAAGGCTCTCGCTTCACGACGAGGAAGCTGGCCTGCGCGGGGCCACCTCCGAGCGTTGCAATCCCGTTCCGGGTCGAGGAGCCATAGAACGGCTGGCCAGGCAGGATTTCGATAATCGCATTGCCGCCAGCCCGAAGTGAAAGAGTGCCGGCATGTACCGCGGCCGTGCAGACGGAAGATTCCCCGGCGTAGACGGAGTCTCCCCACACCTTGGCTGGAACGCCCTGCGGGGGACACCAGAAGTTGAAGCGCGCGCCGGTATGGCCGGCGAGGGTGGTGGCGGTGGCGCTCCAGCCGGAGCCGGCTGCATCCGACGAAGCGTCGCGCGGGGTCGAATCGTGTGAGGCCTTCGGTGGACTCTCGGGACCACGAATTGCCTCGAACAGCCGCCTCGATTCCTTAACGAACTGGGCGCCGGCGGTGACGATCACCAGGACGGTGCGGCCGCTCTGAGGAACGCACACGAGCGAGGCGGAAGTACCGCGCGCGTGAGCCGTCCAGCCGTTGCCGGATTCCAGAAAGCCCGAATAGCCCTGCTCCTTGAGCGCGCTGGACGCGCGCGCCCTGCAGGCCTCCCAGGAAAACGCCAGCGGCTGGACCAGGGTAGCCAACTGCGGCTCCTGCGCCGCACCCCGCTCGGCGGCGGCGGCCAGTGAGACGAGGGCGAGCCAGGCGCCACGCAGCAACCAGCGCACCGTGCGCTCAACTCTCCGCTTCGACGGTCACCGCGGTGCCGTAGCAGAGCACTTCCGTCACCCCCTGCATGACCTCGTTCGCGTCATAGCGGATTCCGATGACGGCATTGCCCCCCGTTTGCTCTGCGTGCTCGAGCATCAGCTCGAACGCTTCCTGGCGGGTTTTCTCGCAGAGCTGGATGAAGTTGGTGATTCTGCCGCCGAAAATGGTCTGCCATGTCGCGCCAATGAAGCCGAAGACGGAACGGGAGCGTACCGTAATGCCCATGACAACGCCGAGCGTCTGCACGACTCGATAGCCTTCCACCTCAAAGGTGGTGCTGGTCATGTGATGGATGATCTTAGGACCGGTGTAGGCGACGGGCTTATGCACGGGGTCTCGCAGGCGAGGGACCTACAAAGGTAAGAGGTGAGAGGTAAGAGGTGAGAGGTGAGCAGGAGTCAGTCGGAGCGGAGGGCTTCGAGCGGATCTACCCGAAGATCTTCGAGACGACTCAGCCGTTTCTGCATGACGCGTCTTCCGCGGTCGATTCCCTCCAGCTCGGCGCGCGCGCGGCCCAGATCGCCAAAGCGGCGGCGGGCCTCGGCGCGGGCCGCTTCAGGATCGAGGCCCGTTTGCACCAGGCGAGCCGCTTCCTGCTCGAGGTGGAACTGGATCTCGGCGTCGATCTCCTGCTCGACGGGGGTCTCCCGGCCGATCAGTCTGAAGAGCTTGCGGACGCCGGGGAAGGTCATGAGGGAACTAGGTCACTCCGCGCGCAGCGCGAGGTTGGGGTCCACCCGTGCCGCCCGCCAGGCTGGAACGAGGCTCGCGAGCGTTGCCACCAACAGGAGGACCACCGCCACGACCCCGAAGGTGAGCGGATCGTAGGACGGCACGCCGAACAGCAACGAGGCAATCAGCTTGCCGGCCGCAAAGGCGCCCGCGGCGCCGAGCACGATCCCGATGAGGGTCACGCGAATCCCTTCGCCTACCACCAGGCGCAGAAGATTCCCGGTCTTGGCGCCGAGTGCTATCCGCACACCCATTTCGTGCATGCGTTGGGCCACGCTGTAGGCAATTACACCATAGAGTCCGATGGCCGCGACCAGCAGCGCCAGCCCGCCGAACAGCGTGAACATCGTCGCGCCGAGCCGCCAAGGTCGGAACACCGGGTCGAGGGTCATGGTGAGGGGCTGCACCGTGACAAACGTGGTGCCCGGCACCAGCGCCTGCAACTCGCGGCGGAGCGGCTCGGCCAGGCGGCGCGGATCTCCGATGGTGCGGACGTAGAGTCTGCCCCGCCCATCGAGCGGGAGGGGGTGATAGTGCTGCATGCGGTCCTCGTCACCCAGACTGCCCCAGCGGACGTCCTTGGCGATGCCGACCACCTGCGAGCATGGCATGGTGTCGGCATCCTGCTTGAAGCATTGCCCGATGGCCTCCTGGCCCGGCCAGACTTTCCGGGCCATGGTTTCGCTCACGACGGCAGCGACGGCCGGGGGGGTCCGATCCGCCTCCGTCAGGGCACGACCCCGCACGATGGGCGTGCCCGTGGTGGTGAAATAGTCTCCCGAGACGCGATTCAGATAGAGCGGACCCAGGCTGTTGATGTTGCCCCGCCCCGGGACGAAAACGTCTTCGACCAGACTGGCCCAATAGGGAGTCGCGTAGGTGGCCGCGGCGCTCTGGACCCCGGGCAGCGCCCGGGTGCGCTCGAGCATGCGCTGCTGCAGGGCGTTCCGCTCTGCGGGCGACAGTCTGGTCCCGCGGAAATCGGTGTTGACGAAGAGCAGGCGTCCGGGCTGATAGCCCAGATCGACGGCGCCCACGTTGCGCAAGCTGCGCAGGAAGAGGCCCGAACCGATCAGCAACATCACCGAAAGGGCGGCCTGCACCACGAGCAGGGCGGCGCGCAGCCGCGTAGTCCGGTGGCCGCCTTCGCGACCGCCGGCCTTGAGCGCGCCGGTCACCTGGGTCCGGCCGGCCTGGAGCGCGGGAAGCACGCCGGTGAGTACTCCGGTGAATAGCGCGCTCACCGCGGTAAAGAGGAGCATGCGCCGATCAAACAGGCTGGTGGCGTTCCAGTCGACAAAGGAAAGCAGCGCTCTCCGCAACACCCCGCCGCCATAGTGGGCGATCAGTAGACCCGACGCGCCGCCCAGCAGCGCGAGCAGAGTGCTCTCGGTGAGCAGTTGGCGGAGCAGTCGCCCGCGCGCAACGCCCAAGGCCAGGCGCACCGCAATCTCGCGCCGGCGCCGCAGCGCCCGAGCCAGCAGCAGGTTGGCGACATTGGCGCAGGCAATCAGCAGCACCACTACCGCAACCCCCGCGAGCCAGACCGCGACCCGCGCTTCCCCGCGCGGCTCGGGGCCGCGATCGTGGAGCACGGGCGCCAGCTCCACCCGCGAGCGGGAAACGATGTCGGGCTTGGCATCCGGCTGCGCGCTCAGGCTCTGCTGAAATACCAGCGTAAGATCCGTGTTCGCGGCATCGCGGGTGACTCCGGGGCGGCGCCGGAGCAGGATCTCGAGCCAGGAGAAGCCGTAACGGTCTACATAGCGGTCCCCGGCATCGTCAAATGCCCCCGCAGTAAGGGGGATGAAGAGGGAAACCTGGCGCAACGAGAGACCCTCGAATCCGCGCGGGGCCACGCCGATGATGGTGTAAGGCCGTGCTCCGATGAAGACCGATTTGCCCAGCGCGGAGGGGTCGCCGCCGTAGGCGGACTGCCAGTAGCCGTAGCCCAGCACCGCCACGGCCGTCCCGGCCGGCGGCCGATCCTCCGCTTCGCCGAAGAAGCGGCCGAGGACAGGCCGGACGTCGAACATCCCCCAGAAACCGGCGGTCACCAGCGACACACCCAGCTCGCGCGCCGGGTCGCCGACGCCCACGATGCGATCCGCGTCATAGAACGCGGCGCCGGCGGAAAGGGTGCGCGCCCCCG
This sequence comes from Gemmatimonadales bacterium, assembly GCA_036002045.1. Classification (GTDB taxonomy): domain Bacteria; phylum Gemmatimonadota; class Gemmatimonadetes; order Gemmatimonadales; family GWC2-71-9; genus JABFSM01. The sequence continues at coordinate 63,059 of DASYTT010000139.1, read as the reverse complement.
CCACGAGATCGCGGTAGCGGTGATAGCTGATGTTGTGGTCGACCCGCTCGCCGCCGTCTGCGTCGGGGTAGCGGAGGTAGACCCGGTCGGACAGCCCGGGGTGCTTCAGAAACGCCGGGGGCCGGAACAGAATCCGGTCCACGATCCCGAACATGGTGGCATTGGCGCCGATACCGAGCCCCAGGGTCGCAATTACCAGCACCGCGAACCCCCGTTGGCGGCGGAAGCCGCGCAGCGCGTAGCCCAGGTCTTGCCATAAGTCTTCAGCCCATCCGGCCCGGCGTTCCTGGCCACGGCGCTGCTTGTCGATGGTCACGAGTGTTTCCCGCGTGAAACGCAGATCGCCGAAGCGGCGGCGGGCTTCCTTTTCGGCTGCGTCGGGCCGCATCCCCAGCGCCACCAGCCGCGCCGCTTCGGCTTCCAGGTGAAACTCCAGCTCGGCGTCGACTTCCTGCTCGACGGCCGGGGGCCGCACGCTGAGGCGGAAGAGGCGGCGCATGTCAGGGGTCAGGAGTCAGGGGTCGGGGTCAGGGGTCAGGAGTCAGCTGCTAGGGGTCAGGGCGAAGCGGCTGGCATGCAGGACCTTGAATACGGCCTCAGCATAGCGCGACCAGCGGGCGGAGCTCTGGCGCAGCTCGCGACGGCCCGCTTCGGTCAGCTCGTAATACTTGGCTTTGCGGTTGTTGTCCGAGAGACCCCACTCGGCCTCGATCAAGCCACGCTTCTCGAGCCGGTGGAGCGCGGTGTAGAGCGCCCCGTCTTCGATGTTGAGATCGTCTTCGGTGGTTGCGCGAATCCAGGTGGCGACGGAGTGTCCGTGACGAGCGCCCCAGGAAAGGGCTTTGAGCACCAGGACATCGAGGGTGCCCTGCAAGAGGTCCAGCTCGGCGCGAGGCATGGGGTTCCCTGAAGTGTTCAGGGGAAATATTGAGGGAAGGGACCGAACTGTCAAGGGTATTGGCTATTGGCCATTGGCTATTGGTGGTTCCGACAGTACACTCGTCCGATTCGTCGGGAGTGCTTCGGCATGAGAGAACTCCGCCTGTTGTCTCGCCGCTGTGCCGTCGGGCTGGCTCAGGCACTCGCGCTCGCCTTGCCAGGTCTTGCCCCAGGCGCGGTGGCCCAACCCGCGCGGCAGTTCAGCTTCGCGCTGACGGGGGACGCGATCATCACGCGGCGGCTTTCGGTCTATCAGGAGCCGGAGTTTCTCGGCTTGATCGACCTGCTCCGGAAGGCGGACGCCTCGTTCACCAACCTCGAGATGCTGTTCCATGATTACGAGCCCTGGCCCATGCACGTGAGCGGGGGCACCTGGATGCGGGCCGATCCGGCGCTGGTCAAGGAGCTGGTCTGGGCTGGGTTCGACCTGGTCTCGCTGGCCAACAACCATGCCGGCGACTACGGCGTCGAAGGTATGCGGCTCACCCAGCGCTACGTACGCGCAGCGGGCCTGGTGGGCGCCGGCACGGGGGAGAATCTGGCTGAGGCGCGCGAGGCGAAATTCCTGGAGACTGCGCGCGGGCGGGTGGCGCTCATCTCGGTGGCCTCGACATTCACGCCTCACTCGGCCGCATCCCCGCCCCGGGGTGCGGTGCGCGGGCGACCCGGTCTCAGTCCGCTGCGATTCAGCACCACGCGCGAGCTTCCGCGCGCCCAGCTGGAAAGGCTGCGCGGCACACTGCGTGAAAGCGGCTTGAACGTGCCGGACCGCGGTGACCGCTTTCAGCTCTTCGGCAACTGGTTCGCGGTGGGAGCCCGGCGGGCGCAACGCTCGATCCCGGATTCGGGCGACGTGGCATCCATCGCCGCCGTGGTGCGCAATGCGCGCCGGCTCGCCGACTACGTCCTGGTCACGATCCATGCCCACGAGGCGGGCGGAGAGCTCAGCATGCCGGCCGAATTCCTGGTCAGCTTTGCCCGGGCGATGGTCGATGCCGGCGCTGACCTCTTCGTGGGCCATGGGCCGCACGTGCTCCGCGGCATCGAGCTCTACAAGGGGAAGCCGATCTTCTTCAGCCTGGGCGACTTCATTTTCCAGAACGAAACGGTGACGCGGCTACCGGAGGAGAGCTATGCCCCGCTCGGCCTCGATCCCACCCGCGGAGTCGCCGACTTCAACGCCGCCCGCTATGGCAACGACACGCGCGGGTTTCCGGCACAGCGGGAGGTCTGGGAGTCCGTAGTGGCGCTGCCCACCTTCAGCGGTAAGACACTCAGCTCCCTCGAGCTGGTGCCGATCACGCTAGGGTTCGGCCAACCGACCGCGGAGCGCGGCAGGCCCCAGCTCGCCCAGGGCGAGCTGGCCGCCAAAATCCTCCGCGATGTGGCCGAACGCTCGGAGGCGTTCGGCACCGAGATCCAAGTGCGCGGAGGTCGTGGGTACGTCACGCTGAAGCGTTGAGCTCTTGGCTCTTGGCTCTTGGCCATGGGCTATTCCGCGAAGGCACTATTCCGCTCGCAAGGCGATCATTGGATCTACACGCGTCGCGCGGCGAGCGGGGAGCCAGCTGGCGAGCAGCGCCACTGCCCCCAGCCCCAGGGCGACGGCGGTGAAGGTGGCCGGATCGTAGGGGCGCACGCCGTAAAGCAGCGACGCGAGCAGTCGTGCGGCGGCGAGCGCGCCCAGCACTCCCAAGGTCAGTCCAGCCAAGGCGAGCCGGGCGCCTTGCCCCACCACCAGCCGGCCGACATTGGCGCGATCGGCGCCGAGCGCCATGCGAATCCCGATCTCGCGGCTGCGCTGCGCCACGGTGTAGCTCAAGACGCCGTGCACCCCGACCATGGCAAGTAGCAAGGCCACCCCCGCGAAGACGCCCAGCACCAGCATTGTGAAACGGCGCTGCGCAGTCGACTGGCTGAGGGTCTCCACCAGCGGCTCGACGCTAGATAGAACCACTTCGGGTTCGATCTCCCGCACGACCCCGCGGAGCACCGCCGCGAAAGCCGCGGGATCACGCGCGACGCGGACCAGGATACTCCCATTCGGAATCGGCGCCTGACCGGACGGCAGGTACAGTGCGGGAGAGGCACGCTCCGCGAGTCCGTGGAACCGCTCATCGGCGTAGATCCCGACCACGGTGCGCTCACTGCCCCAGAGGCTGATGCGCTGGCCCAGCGCGGGCCGACGGGCGAAGAAGCGGTCGCGGGCGGTCTGGTTGATCGCGACTACTGGTGGGGCATTTAGGTCATCCCCATCGCTCAGGGCACGGCCCTCGAGCAGAGGAACTCGCAGCGTCGCCGGATAGCCGGGATCCACCAGGCGAATCGAAGGCTCGGGCCAGTCGGCCGCCTCGGCCTCGCGTCCCACGACCGAGATCGAGCTGGTATAACCGGCCTCGAGCGGATGCGCCCCGGCGAGCGCAACGGAAGTGACCCCGGGCAACGCTGCAACCCGGCGCTGCACCTCAGCGCCGAAGCGGCGGATCTCCTGCCAGCGCGGCCAGTCCGACCGTCGCTGGGGATACTTGCCCGGCAACTGGAACTCCGCCTTGAGCACGCCCTGGACCTGAAATCCGGGATCCACCTGGTACAGCCGCCAGAGACTCTTGATCAGGAGGCCCGCACCGACCATCAGCATCACCGCGAGCGCCAGCTCGGCGACCACAAGCCCTGATCGAAAGCGATGCTGTTCGCGGCCGGCGGACGCGCCACGACTCGCCTCACCCTGCACGGCGAGGTTGGCACCGCGGCGGCGCGCCTGAATGGCGGGGACCATCCCGAACGCCAACCCGACCAATCCCGCGAGAGCGAGCGTCACCACCAACACGCGGGCATCGATTCCTACCTCGGCGACTCGGGGAATGTTTCCGGGCGCGAGTGCGAGCAGCAACGCGAGCCCCACCTGGGCGAGGAGCAGACCCACCAGCACCCCGGCGAGGGTGAGCATGGCGCTCTCGACCAGAAACTGCCGGGTGAGGCGGATCAGGCTCGCGCCGAGCGCGGCGCGGACGGTCACCTCGCGCGCGCGGGCGGCTCCTCGGGCGAGCAGCAGGTTGGCCACGTTGGCGCAGGCGACCAGCAGCACCAGCGCCACGGCGCCGACCAGCACCAGCAACGCGGGTTTCACCCCGCCGAATACCACGCTCGACAGCGGCTCGATGTAGATGCCGCGGCCGTCGTTTGGCTCGGGATAGAGGCGCTCGAGGTCCGCAGCGATCGCGCCCATTTCCTGCTGCGCGAGAGCGACACTCCCCCCCGAGGAGAGCCGTCCGATCATGAAGATGGGATGATTCCCGCGATCGGCGGCCCGGTCGGCCTGCAGCGGCAGCCAGAGCTCCACGCGCTGCTGTCCACTGCGATCGGCAAACCCTCGCCGATAGGCCGCGACGCCCAGGATTTGCAGCGTGCCGAAATCGGCCGACGCCGGGAGCACGCCGATGATGGTAAACGGAGTCTCGCCAACCCGGATCGAGCTGCCCACGACCGAGCGGGCGCGCTGGAAGCGCTCGGTCCAGAGCGCTTCGCTGATGAGTGCGACGGAAGGCGCCCCCCGCTGATCCTGTTCGGCGGTGAAGGTGGCCCCTAGTAGCGGACGGATTCCCACCAGCGGCAGGAATTCATGACTCACCCAGAGCGCCGGGACGCGGAGTGGCTCACCAGCATCGGGAGTCAGCGTCACGGTGATGGGAGAGAATGCCGCGATGCGCTCGAAACTCCGGGTCCGCTCCTGAAAGTCGAAATAATCGGGCATCGAGGCAGGCTCGCGCGTGGTGCCGCTCTTGCGATCGGTCTCCCAGACCATGGTGAGCCGGTCCAGGTTTTCGAACGGCGCCGGACGCAGCAGCACGCCATCGACGACACTGAAGATTGCGGTGTTCGCGCCGATGCCGAGCCCCAGGGTGAGAATCACGGCCAGGGAAAAGCCGGGGGCCCGCGCGAGGGAGCGCAGAGCTTGGCGGAATTCTGCGAAGAGGTCGCGCATGGGGCGTAGGGATTGGGGGTTGGGGATTAGGGGTTGGGAATTCGGGCGGATCCGCTCGCGTAAACCGCCCAAGAGGACATCCAGAAGCAGGCGCCCCTGGGCCAGTGGACCAGCGTCGCGCCAAGCATCCCGAAAGACGAGGGCCAGGTCCGCGCCGAACCGCTCGCGAAATTCCGCCGGATAAAGCCGCAGCAGCCAGCGCAAGAGGCCGTTCATGCCGGCCTCGGGCGGGGCAAAACACGTTTGGCTCGGGCCAGGCTGACCAGGTGAGCGTGGCGAGCCGCCTCGGCTGCCAGCACCTGACGGCCTTGACGAGTCAGCCGGTAGTAACGCCGCCGCTCGTCATCCAGGGCAGGATCCGGCCGGTGCCCACTCTCCTCGACCAGCTCGAGCTCCAGCAGACGCTTGAGCGCACCATAGAGCGTGCCGGGCCCCAGCCGGAGCTGACCTCCGCTCTCGGTCGCCACGGCTTTCATCAGGGCATAGCCATGCTGCTCACCCTCGGTGAGGGCAAGCAAGAGGTGAAACCAGGCCGCTGGCAGAGGAACGGGGAGAGCAGCTGGAGAGCGGCGCATACCAGCGTCCGGGTGAGAGGCCTGCCTAATATATCGGACGCCGATATAACCGGGAACGTTGGATGGACTGTCTGGGTTACCTCCGGATCGATCCCGCGGATAGCCTACTCGGAGCGCAGCGCCACCATCGGATCTACCCGGGTGGCCCGGCGGGCCGGGATCCAGGTCGCAACCAGAGCCACGCCGATCAACCCAACGGCAACTGCCCCGAACACGGGCGGATCGACCACCTTCGTTTGGAAGAGCACCTGGAAGAGCTGAGTGGCCATGAGCCGGCCCAGAGCGAAGGTGCCTCCGATGCCGATAGCAACGCCGATCCCGGCGAGCAGCAGCCCCTTGTTGAGCACCAGCCGGAGCACGTTGCTCCGTTCGGCCCCCAGAGCGAGGCGAATGCCGAGCTCACGGGTCTGCTGGGCCACGGTATAGGACATCACGCCATAGATGCCGACGGCAGCGAGCGTCGCGGCGACTGCGGCGAAGAGTCCCAGCAGGATCGAGAGGAAGCGCGGCTGGGAAGAGGACCCCGAGACGCGCTCCTGCATCGGCGCGACCGCATAGACCGGCTGTTGCGGATCGATCCCCAGGACCAGGCGCCGGACCGTGGGAACCAAGTCTTGCGGCTCTCCCCGCGTGCGGACGGCGATACCCAGCTGGGTAAAGGGAACCTGTGCGAAGGGGCGATAGAGCTGGGTGTGCTCATCGTCCTTCGGGCTGTTCTGCATCACGTGGCCAACCACGCCGACTACGTCGAACCAGACCGGCTGGCCGTCGCGCTGACCGTAGCCCACGCGCTTGCCGATCGGATCCTGGTTGGGCCAGTATTTCCGGGCGAGGACTTCATCGACGATGGCCACTTGGCGGCCGGTCGCCACGTCGGTTGCGTCGAAGCTGCGGCCCCGCTTCACGGGAATCCCGAGCGCCTCGAAGTAACCCGGCGTGACGATCCGGAAATCGCCCCACGGCCCGTTCTGTTTGGGTGGGGGCGTGTAGCCTTCGACCCGGAAGCTCCGGGTCCAGTTGTTGTTGCTCATGGGGAGCGAGACATTGCCGCCGACCGCCTCAACTCCCGGCGTTGCGGCAAGCTGGGTCCGAAGCTGATCGAAGAAGGCGACCTGCTGCTCGTTGCTCCCGTACTTGGCGTTGGGCAGGGAGACGTTGAAGGCGAGCACGTGCTCCGGCTTGAAGCCGGGATCCACCGCGATCCAGCGCTTGAAGCTCTTGAGCATGAGTCCCGACCCGATCAGCAGCACGATCGCCAGCGCCACCTCCGACACGACTAGCGTGGCCCGCAAGCCTCCCGCGTGGTGTGAGGCCCGGACGCCATCCTTGAGCATGCCATGCAGGGCGGGACGCGCGGCCTGAAAGGCCGGGACCAGCCCAAAGAGGATGCCCAGCAGGAGCGTGATCCCACCGGTGAAGAGCAGCACGGCGCCATCAATCCCCACTGCGTCAATTCTCGGCAGGTTGATCGGATTCGCGGAGACCATGAGCTTCACGGCCCCATAGGCGATGAGCAGCCCGGCCGCCCCGCCGACCGCGGAGAGCAGGACGCTCTCGGTGAGCAGCTGGCGCGCGATGCGCCAGCGCCCGGCGCCCATCGCGGTGCGGATCGCGATCTCGCGCTGGCGCGCGGTGGCCCGGGCAAGCAGCAGGTTCGCGAGGTTGGCACAGGCGATGAGCAGCACAAAGCCCACCGCTCCCATCAGCACGAGCAGCGCGGGACGGATTCGCCCCACGACCTGTTCGCTCGCAGCTTTGTCGTAGAGGCCCCAATCGTCATCGCGGAAGGAGGCCCGATTCGCGCGAACCTCGGCCGCCATGCGATCGAGATCCTGCTGCGCCGATTCGACCGTGGTGCCCGGCTTGAGGCGGGCTACCATCCCCAGAAACTCGCAGCCCCAGCAACCGGGGTCGACTTGATCGGGAGTGAGGGCGAGCGGCTTCCAGATTGAGATCGGGTCGGTGCCGAACTGGAACCCATTGGGGACTACGCCGACAACCTGATGTGATTCGCCGTTGATTATGACCGGCTCGCCCAGGATAGCCCGGTCACGCCCGAAGTCCCGAGCCCAGAGCCCTTCGCTGAGAATCACGACCTTGTCGTTGCCGACCTGCTCCTCCTGAGCGGTGAACCCGCGGCCTAGGGTGGGCGGAATCCCCAGCGCCGCGAAGTACTCCGACGCGACGCGCTGCCCCACCAGTCGCTCGGGCTCGCCGCTGGTGGCGAGGTTCGCTTCCCACTGGGTGAACGCGGCGCTCTTCTCGAAGACCCGGTTCTGATCGTGGTAGTAGCGGAACCCCGCGCCGGAGACCCCCGTCTCGAGATTGATCGACTTATAGCGATGGCCGACCAGCACCACCCGCTCCGGCTCGCCCAGCGGCAGCGGCCGCAGCAGGACGCCGTTCACCACGCTGAAGATCGCGGTGTTGGCGCCGATGCCGAGCGCTACGGTGAGCAGCGCGGTGAGGGTGAAGCCGGGGGATTTGCGGAAGGAGCGGAGCGCGTATTTGAGGTCCTGCAGCAGAGAGTTCATGGGACTCAAGGTGGCAGGTGGCAGGTGGCGGGTGGCAGGTAGGTGGCAGGCAGGACACCACCTGCCACCTGCCACCTGCGACCTATCGCTTACTTACCCGGATCGACAAATCCCCCGACAACGACTCCATATACAGCTTGGCCGAGCCGCTGCCCCAGGTGGCGTTGTAGCGGTGCCGCCGACGGCGATTCACGTCCTGGGTGACCGGCAGGTCTGACGAGAATTCTCCGGAAAAGGTTGCGGCCGTCAGGGTGGCAGAGGGGCGGTCGGGCAGCTGGGCAGTGATATCGCCGCTGGTGGTGGTGAAATCGTATGAGCCAGCATCCTGGATAGGCCCCCGGAAGGTGATCTCCCCACTGATGGTGTGTCCGGAGACGTCCTTGGCGATCACGTCGAGGAGAGCGACGTCGCCGCTCACAGTCTCCAGGTTGACGGTCTCACCCCGGCCTCCGTTGAGGTGCACGTCGCCCGACACGCTGTGGAGATCGAGCTCACCGTTCAACCGCTCCGCGAACACGTCGCCACTCACCGTCCCAATCCGCAGCCGCAGACCGGAGGGCACTTTGACCGTGAAGTTCACTTCGGTGTCGTTGCGCTCGTTGTGATTCCCCCAGTTGCCCTCGCCCCAACTGCAGGGATTCTTGGCACGCGCCTTCTCCGAGGGCGGCCGGCCTCCCCGTGAGGCGGGATAGCGAACGCAGAGCGCCACGCCATCGTCGAGCTCGATCGTCTCGATGGTGACGTCCTCCGGGTCGCCGTGCTTCCCTTCCCGTTTCACGGCGGTCACCTCGACCGTGCGTCCGGAACCACCTGTCACGCTCACATCGCCAATGATATCGGCGAGGTAGAACCGCTTGCCCGGCGCCAGCTCTCTCCGAAACTCGAAGTCGGGCTTGGACTGGGCGGGAAGCCGGGAAGCCGGGAAGCCGGGAAGGACTGCCGCGAGCAGCCAGCCGCCGGTGAGCGACAGTCGACGGCTCATGGCTCGCTCCAATCATGATCCTGATCGTGGTCGGGCTTCTTGATCTGCTTCTGCCGCGTCCTTTGCGCTTCGTGCTCCTCCCGCGCCCGCATCAAACGGTCGAGTCGGGTCGTGAGCTCACTTGGACGCAGCAGCTGGATATCACCGCTGAAGGTCTCCAGCTCCACGGTCGCGCTGCCGTTGCCCAGGCGGTAGGTCTGGCGCCGCCGGCTGGGGCGCTCCGACTGGGGGAGGGGGAAGCTCGAGCTGACGTCGCCTGAGCCGACCGCCGTCGCGATGGTCGCGTTGGTACCCTCGGCGACGGAGAAGTAGATCTCCCCGCTGTGGGTCAGCAGGGAGTAATGCCCACCGTCCATCACCCGGCCGTCGAAGTACAGCTCGCCGCTCACGGTCTCGACTTCCACCGACTTGGCGTCGATGCGACGCAGCACCACATCGCCACTCACTGTTTCCGCGACAATGTCTCCCTGAATGTCCGACGCTTCGACGTCTTCGCTCACGCTGTTGAGCTCGAGCCGGCCGCGCACCCCGGACGCCTGAATCCTCCCCTGGATCGAGACCAGCTTGACGGTCTCGGCGCCGCCCTTGACGGTGATGTCTCCCTCGAGGGTCTCGACCTCGATGGGGGCCTTGCTGCCATCGATGCTCACCGTGGCGTACATCCCGCCCAGCTTGAGCGGCATCCAGGCCGGCACGGTGAGCTCATAGTCCACCATGTTGCCGGGACCGCGATCCGCGCGGGCCTCGAGGGAAAGCACCGCACCGGTCAAGCGCGTCACGATGTGGCTGCGACGGGAGTGACTGGCCTGGATGCGGACCTGGTTCTTGTCCCAGGCATGCACGATGATGTCGCCGCCCTGATTCTCCACGCGGAGCCGGGTGCCCTGGCTCACAGAGACAGTGGTATCAGTCTGGGTGCCCTGTGGCAGCGGCGCGGCGAGCAGGGCCAGCATGGAAAGCAGATACATTCGGTGCTCCTATCAGGTTCGGGCGGTGATCGCGTTGGTTGCGGCGCGAAGCAGATCGAGCTTGCGGCGCATGTTCGCGGCGATCTGGCGACTTAGATACGCGTTCGCGGGGTCACGTTGGATCGCGATGCGGGCTTCCGCGATCGCGGCGTCAATCTTCTGCAAACTCTGTTCGATGGTGCGCACCGTGGCGGTATCGAGCTGACTCCGACCGGCGGCGAGCACGCTTTCCAGGTCCTTCACCGCGGCGTCGTACTGGGCTTCCGCGTACTCGACGGTCTTCACAGAGTCGGGCAAAGGGGCAGAGCGGCGGTTCGGCAGGTCCACTGCAACCGCGGCTGGGGGCGTCGTGTTCTGGCGAAGCACGAGGAACGTGGCGCCGCCGCCGACTGCGGCCATTACGAGTGACGCCGCGATCAACTGGGGCCAGGAGAAACGGCGGACAGACGGTCGGGCGGTCGGGCGGTCGATACTGATCGGAATGACCTCGGCTTCATCCAGCCGAGGCTCGATGTCCTTCCAAAGGTCCCGGGATGGTTGACGCCCCTCATAGTGCGGCGCTGCGGCGACGATGGCCCGTAGATCAGCGAGCAACGCCGAGCATTCCACGCAGGCCGCGAGGTGAGCCTCGAGACGGCGACGGCTTTCCCGCTCGAGCTCGCCATCGAGATAGGCCGAGAGCTGGTTGGTAAACTGGTCAGACATGATCCGGTCCCGCGTCAGGAGGCGAGCTGCTGCCGCAGCAGCAGGCGCGCCCGGTGGAGTTGGGAGCGCGAGGTACCGGGGTCGACCTCGAGCAGCTCCGCGATCTCGTCGTGCTTGTAGCCTTCCATATCGTGCAATACAAATACCTCGCGTGCTCCGCTGGGCAGCTTCTCGACCGCCCGTTCGATCGCGACCCGGAGATCGGGCCGCTCCAGCGGCGCGGACAGCGCCGCGAGCGCCGTATCGTCGTCACCATGGCGCTTGCGGGAGATGCCGAGCCGCTGCCGGCGTCGCAACATCAGATTCACCGCCACCCGGTGCAGCCAGGTTCCGAAGCTCGACTGCCCCGCGAAGGTATGGAGCTTCTGCCAGACCCGGATAAACACTTCCTGGACCGCATCATCCGTCTCCCCCGCATCGAGCAACCAGGTGGCCAGACTGGTGACTCTGGACACGTGGCGCCGGTATAAGCGCTCGAACGCCGCATGATCGCCATCGGCGGCGAGGGAGACATCCTCCCGATCAAGCTCGGCGGCGTGGCTCACGGCGAGTCGGGCCATTGTGGCCCCCAGGGCCTGCAGGGGTATCCCTCCGGTCGGAACGCCAGGGCTCCATCTCTCGGTGCATTGGAGACTTCGGTGGCGTGAAACGTTGGAACACGACGGTCAGACGGACAGTGGGACGGAGGGACGGAGGGACAGGAAGAGCCCCACCCTTGACTGTTGAATATCATAATGATATCATCTCGCTATCACACCAACGGAGTCTGGCTGTCATGATCAGCGAGAAGGTGATTCGTCCGATCCCGGGTCTGGCCATTGTGCTCGCCTACCTCGTGGCCCTGGGGGTGAGCGGCTGGCTCTTCGTCGGCGCGATCCAGTCCGAGCAAACCACTCGTATCCTGGTGGCGGTGGTCGTTTTGGTCCTGCTGATGCTGGTGCCGCCGGGCTTCTGCGTGGTGCAGCCTAACGAATCCAAGGTGCTCACGCTCTTTGGCCGGTACACGGGCTCGATCAAGGAAGCCGGCTTCTGGTGGGTGAATCCCTTCACCCTGAAGAAGCGGCTTTCGCTGCGGACCCGGAACTTCGAGACCGCCAAGCTCAAGGTGAACGACGCCAACAGCAATCCGATCGAGATCGCGGCGATCGTGGTGTGGCGGGTGATCGATACCGCCGAGGCGATGTTCGAGGTGGACGACTACGAGAACTACGTCCGGGTGCAGAGCGAGTCGGCGGTGCGCGCCCTCGCCTCCAGCTATCCCTACGACTCCCACAGCACCGGCGAGACGGCGCTCTCCAGCCATACCAGCGAAGTGGCCGCCAATCTGATGCAGCAGCTCGGCGAGCGGCTGGCCAAGGCAGGGGTGGAGGTCAAGGAAGCGCGGATCTCGCATCTGGCTTATTCCCCCGAGATCGCCCAGGCGATGCTGCAGCGGCAGCAGGCCAGCGCGATCATCGCCGCGCGGTACAAGATCGTCGAGGGTGCGGTGGGGATGGTGGAGAACGCACTCGAGATGCTGGCCCAGAAGAACATCCTACAGCTGGACGACGAGCGGAAGGCCGCGATGGTCTCGAACCTGCTTGTGGTGCTCTGCGGCGAGCGCGGCACCCAGCCGGTGGTGAATACCGGAACCTTGTACGGCGGCTGACGCGCGCACTCCATGGAGCGCAAGGCCTTTCTGCTTCGGCTCGATCCGGCGCTGCACGATGCGTTGCAGCGCTGGGCGGGAGCGGACCTGCGTTCATTGAATGCCCAGATCGAATTCTTGCTGCGGCGGGCGGCCACCGAGTCCGGATACCTTCCGGCGCGCCCGCTATCCGGGAATTCCAGCGCCCCCCTTCCCTAGCCCGCCCGGAATTGGTTTCATCCTGGAGATCCCCATCCATTCGGTGGGGTTCTTCCACCATCGAGACCGCGCATGAAGCCTGAGCTTTCCCTCCTGCTTGCCGTGATCCTCGCTGTTCCGGCGGGCCTCGCCGCGCAGGATTCCAGCAAGCCGGCGCCCAAACCGAATCGCAATGCGGACCTCATCACCCGCCAGGAAATCGAAGCACTGACGGACGTCCAGACCGCGTTCGAGGTGGTGAGCCGGCTCCGACCGAACTGGCTCCGTGCACGGCAGGGAAGCGTCACAGCGGGTTCCGCGGAGATCGTCGTGTACGTGAACGAGGTGCGTCGCGGCGGTCCGTCGGCGCTGCGAGAGGTGGATCGCCTGCAGGTTGCCGAAATCCGGCGGTTACGGGGGAGCGATGCGACCACCCGGTTCGGTACCGACCACGAACAAGGCGCGATCCTCGTGAAGCTGAAGTAGGTAGGCTTCCCCCACCCTTACTTCTTCAGACTCTCGTAGACAATCCCCAGGAAGACATCCGGCTTCATAAACCCGGTGCCCCAGGTGGCATCCCACTCGGCCGTGGGCTTCGCCGCAACGATCTGTTCCTTGGTTTTGCCCTGCTTGATCAGGGCCGCTACGCGGTCGCGGACCTTGACGAGCACATCGCGGTACGTGACGAGGTCGGCCTTGGTGGCCAGCTCGCCGTGGCCCGGGATGATCTTGGTGCTGTCGTTGACATAGCGAAGCGCCGCGTTGATCGCGTTGATCATCCCCTCGAACGAGCCGCCGCTGGACAGGTCCACAAACGGATAGCGGCCGTTGAAGTACACATCTCCCAGGTGCAGCACATTGGCAGCGGTGAAGTGCACCAGTGCGTCGCCGTCGGTATGCGCCGGCGGCACGTGCACGGCGTGGATGTCGTCGTGGTTGAGGTGAAAGGCGACGGTTTCGGAGAAGGTGACCATCGGCAGCGCCACGGCCGGCGAGGGCGGGACCCGCGAATTGAACGCCGCGAGGAACTGCTCGCTGTTCATGCGGGTCCGCACATTGTCGTGCGCCACGATGATGGCGCCGGCATTGCCCAAGTTCTCATTGCCCCCGGTGTGGTCCCCATGCCAGTGGGTATTGAGCACGAAGCGCACCGGCTTGTCGGTGACGGCCTTGACGGCGGCGAGGATCTTGGCCGTGAGCGGCGCGTACTGATCGTCGACCAGGAACGCCGCGTCCTTGCCCACCGAGAGCGCGATATTGCCGCCCTGCCCCATCAGCATGTAGACGCCGTTGCGGAGGGGGATGGTGCGGATCTGCACGGTGTCGGCCTGGGCGACCAGCGAAGCGGCACTGCCGAGGCTGAGCGCTGCGGCAAACACAGCGGAGTGGACTTTGCGAAGCATGCGATTCTCCTGGGGTTCGTAGCAGATAACGTAGCTCAGCCCTGCCCGCGCGGCACGAGCAGATTCGCCAGCCTGCAGGCGACCGCCGCCGCGCTCCAGGCGAGCAAAGCCGGAAAGAGCAGCGTGAGCAGCAAAAAGAGCGTCGAGGGCAGCTGCAGGATGTCCGCAGCCCGCGCGCCAATGCGGGTTAGGGCGTCCGGAGCGATGCCGAGGTCGATGCCCAGCCAGACGCTCCAACCGAGCAGGGCGGCGAGCGCGGCCGCGAGAATCGGTCTCGGGAATCCGGGCCGCAGAGCGCCCCAGAGCCCTGCCACGAGGGGGACCGTCCACCAGCCGAGCGGAGCGGCCACCGCGAACGCAGCCACGAGCAGCAAGAAGGCGGGCACTGTGCGCCTCATCGTTCGGCTCCGCTCAGCGTGAGCCGGGAACCTACCCGGGCCGCGGGCAGGTCGCCGGGGTTGGCGGGGAACCGGACGGTATCCAGCTCGCCCGCGAGCCAGCGCGGCAGCCGATCGAGGTAGCGCGAGCTGGCCGGATTGCCGGACTGACCACCGGGGTAAATCGCCCAGCCGCGCACTGCGGGCCCCAGCTCGACGACCATGCGCCAGCTGGGACCGTGGGTGCCGCGGCCCGGCGAAGGAGTCAGCGTCGACGGCCCGCCCTGAACCGGGAGCTCAAGGGCTGAGAGCGCTGGAATCCGGAGCAGATGGTAAACGTTGGCCCGATGAACGCGGTCCCAGCGCCAGCCTTCGCCCTCGGGCGGTCCGTAGTCGCGGAGCGCCCGCGCGAAGCCCCGGCGCAGCGCCTCGGCAAGAATGGCGTCGCGATGCTCCACCGCCGGGGTGCGGCGATCGTCCCACCAGACACTAATGGAATCCGCGGCCAGCTCGAGCAGCACCGCTTCCTCGGGAACCACCGCCGGCCGAGGCGCGCTGTCGGCGAGCCGGTCGGCTGGAATCAGCTCGTCCCACACCAGCGGGGCGAGCGCGCCCATCGTCGCCTCGAAGAGCGCCGCGCCGCGGCTCTCCTTCTTGTAGCTCAGGTCCCAGTCGGTGAGCAGGGCGGCCGCCTGGGCAAGCGAGGTATCCCCACGGGCGGCGGCAAGCAGGAGGGGCACGAAGGCAGCGGCGCGCGCGCTCTGGGCGTCACCCTGAAACCGCCGCATCGCGTCGGGAGTCACGCTGGAATCGGCGCGGAGCAGCTGGTTGATGCGCAGCGCGCGCCAGGGCGAGTACCAGTTGGCGCTGAAGTAATGCGGGTTAGTCCTCGGGTCGACCGGCTGCTGGTTGGCTGAAGCGAGAAAGCCCTGGGCCGGATCCCGGGCAAAGGGGTAGGCATCGAGCGCCAGGAAGCCGGACCAGTCAGCGGCCGAGTTACTCCCGTCGCGCAGCTCGTCGCCCCGGCCATTGCCGGGCCGCAGCGGATACTTGCCCGTCGAGCGAAGCGCGATGCTGCCGCGCCTATCCGCCACGACGCCGTTCTGCGCCGCCGCCACGTATTCCTTCCAGCCATCCAGCCACTCCGTCACGCCCCTGGCGCGATCCAGGCGGAGAAAATCCTCCCCCGGACCCTTGGATTCAAACGCAGTCCAGCGCAAGGAAAGCCAGCGGTTTCCCTGGTGGACCAGCGGCCCGCGCCGGGTGAAGCGCACCGTGTCAATGGCGAGAACCTCGCCCCGGCGGCCGCGCACGGTTTCCAGCCGGATTTCGAGCGGCTGCCAGGCGCCGTCCAACCGGTACCGCCTGGGGCGCACCGCGTCATCCACCTGCTCCTCGTAATGATCCCGCACGTCGGCGCCCGTGTTAGTGAACGACCAGGCGACGTCGCGATTGAAGCCGATGATGACGCCTGGCGCGCCGGGGAAAGTCACTCCCGCGACATCGAGCCCGTCATCCGCATGCAGGTGGACTTCATACCAGACCGACGGCAGGGAGAGCTCGAGGTGGGGATCGCCCGCGAGCAGGGCAAAACCGGCAGCCGTCCGACCCGGTGCGACGACCCAGTTGTTGCTGCCGATCTCAGTGCGGCAGTGCGGCAGCGCGGCGGTGCGACAGTGCGGCAGGCCAGCGAAGTCGAAATTCAGCTGCTCCCGTTCCCTGGCGGCGATCAGCGCGAGAGAATCGGGCGGACCGGGCGGAGGCAGGCGCGCGAAGTCGTAGCGCGGCCCGGCTGCGCCGTTGGGCTGGATGGGCTCCTGGATCGGGCTGTTGAGCGGGAAAAGCGCCTCCGCCGCTGCGGCACCCACCATTCCCCGTGCCTGCAGCTTCGTCAGGGTGGGATCTTCCCACGCCAGCGTCAACGCCATCTGCAGGTAGAGGTAGAAGGTGTCGATGGGACGCCAGCGCGCGGGCTCTGCGTTCAGGAGGCGATACTCGAGCGGCAGCTCGGCGGGACCGAGTGCATCGATCCAGGCATTGACGCCGTCGGCGTACGCACGCGCGGCGCGCGCGATGAGAGAGCTCGAATCGAGCGCGGCCATCCCCCGCTCCGCCGCCCAGGGAAAGCCGCGGCGGCGGTCGGTGAGATCGGCGTCCAGCGCACGGCGACCCAACAGCTCGGAGAGGGTACCCGACGCGGCGCGGGTCTGCAGCTCGAGTTGAAAGAGCCGGTCGCGCGCCACGACGAAGCCCTCCGCGCGCCAGGCGTCCTCTTCGGTCGCGGCGAAAACATGAGGGACCCCGCGGTCATCGTAGAGCACCTCGACGGGAGCGCTGAGTCCGGGAATGCGCGCCCGGCTTCGCTCGGGCAGCTCGGCGGTGCGGGCCAGCGCCCAGACGCCGTTGGCCGGGTCGAGGAAGGGACCGAGCGGGGGCACCACGCCGATGCCGCGGGCGCCGAGGTAGGAGAGGAGAGCGAGGACGGTTGCGGCTAGGAAAAGACGGGCAGAGGGACGGTGGGGCAGGCGGGCAGTCACTATCGGCTTACCGCTCCTGTCCGCATCCATGGGTTAGCTCGGGCGTGCTGAGCGATGCGGTGCCGAGGGCCCGGGTTATCCGCCTCGAGCCCGAAGTACTCATCGATGGCATCCTGCAGGTCCTGATCGGCGTCGATTCCGGTGTGGAATTCCTCGGCGTAGCCGGGGTCGATGAGCAGGTAGCCATAAGGAAAATCGAGCCCGGACAGCATCACCACTCGGCGCTTGCCGCCGGCCAACTCGATGACCACGGTGTCGTTCACCGTGCCCACGAGCGCGATATCGGTGTCGCCGAGGTACTTGGCGACCATCAGGTTGGAGCGCCGAAACCCTTGCTGCGCGGAGCGACGCTCCGCTTCCGGCACGGTATCCGCGGCCGCGAGCCAGAACGCGACGACGGTGGCTCCCGTAACGACGGGAGCCTCTCCGCGAGCTACGAAGCTCATCCTAGCAGAGCCGGGCTTCTTGCCGGGCGACCCGGCCGAAGCACAACCGGCAGCCAGCAGAGCAGCCCACGCCATCGCGAGGGGTAGACGGAAGCTCAGCATCGGCCCAAAGCTAATTCCGTAAGAGTATTTCTCGCTAATACTTAAGGCGCCAGTGCAAGTGACCGCTTGCAGCGGCCCGGAAGCCCCGCTAGGTTCGCCTGCATGCCGCTTCGCGAAAAAATTCTGCACGCCGCCACCCAGCTCTACGCGGAGACCGGCTTTCGCGGCACGACGACCCGACAGATCGCAGAGCGCGCCGGCGTCAACGAAGTCACCCTCTTCCGCCACTTCGGATCCAAGACCGCGCTGCTCCACGAAGCGATTCAATGCGCGTGCGCGCGGCGCGAGAACATCGGCTTACCGGAGCGGCCGAGCCAGATTCGGGAAGAGCTCTTGCAGTGGGCGGAGGGAACCTGGACGGGCCTGTGGAACCGTCGGGCCGTGATCCGTACGGCGCTGGGTGAGCTGGCAGCACATCCCGAGCTCTATCCCAGAGAGAACAGCGCCGCCGCCTGCGCGGGACGCGAGCTCAGCAGATACCTGGAGCGGGTTCGCGCAACCGGGCTGGCCGCCGCGGAGTTCGATGTCTTGGCAGCGACGGCTACCTTGATGGGAACGCTCTTCGCCGATGCGATGACCCGGGACATCCTGCCCTTCGTGTACCGGCAGGAGCCGGCACAAGCCATCGAGCAGTACGTGGAACTCTTTCTGCGCGCGATCGGCGTGGAGACGCCCAGCGCGCTGGCCCAGGAGCGCCGATGACCGGCATGCCGATTCCCCGGACGCGGGGAGCGATGATCAAGGATGCGCCCGACCATCACGACGCGGAGCTGGTGCTCCGCCTCTACGAGCTCCGGCGCGAAGCGACGATGCGGGAGGCGAGACGGTTCATCAATTCCGAATTCTGGCCCGCGAGCGCGGCGGAGCTGCTGGAGATCACCAAGCAGGACCATCCGCAGAGTGCCGCCTTTCGCCAGGTCGCCAGTTATTGGGAGATGGCCTACGGGATGGCGAAGCACGGGATCGTGAATCCCGATTACCTCGTGGAGAACGCGGACGAGGGACTCTATCTCCTCGCGAAGGTGCATCCCTGGCTCGCCGAGTATCGTACCACCGCGTACCCGAGCGGATTCCGCCATGCCGAGTGGATCGCCACCCAGTGTGAAGCCGGACGCGCGATTTTCGCCTGGTTCCGCGAGCGCGTCGCCAAGCGGCTGGCCGCCAAGCGGGGGGCGTGATGGCCGAGGCTTCCGAGGATCTTGCCAAGAAGAAGAAAAAGGTCTCGCTCAGCGTCGTCTGGCGCGAAGCGCGAGAGCTGATCTGGCGTTACCGGGGCCGGCTCGCCTTCGGCTTCGCGATCATGCTGATCAACCGGCTGGCCGGGTTGGTGCTGCCCGCCAGCTCGAAGTATCTGATCGACCACGTGCTCACGGCGGGTCAGACCCAGCTCTTGCTGCCGCTGGCCGGGGCGGTGCTGGCGTCTACTCTGGTGCAGGCCGGCACCTCGTTCGCGCTGGTGCGGGTCCTGGGGATCGCGGCGCAGCGGGCGATCACCGATCTCCGCCGCGAAGTCCAGGCGCACGTGCTGCGGCTGCCGGTGCGCTTCTTCGATTCCACCCAGACCGGGATCCTGCTCAACCGGGTGATGAATGACGCGGAGGGGATCCGCAACCTGGTCGGTACCGGGTTGGTGCAGCTCGCCGGCGGGTTACTCACCGCAGCCATCGCCATGGTGGCGCTCTTCTGGCTCAACTGGCGGCTCACCGCCGGGACGCTCTTCGTGCTGCTGGCCTTTGCCGGCGGGATGGCGTTCGCGTTCGCCAAGCTGCGCCCGATCTTCCGGGAGCGCAGCAAGCTGATGGCGGCGGTGAGCGGTCGGCTGACCGAATCGTTCGGCGGCATCCGGATCGTGAAGTCCTATGTGGCCGAACGGCGGGAGGACTACACCTTCACGAAGGGCGTCCATCAGCTCTTCCGCAACGTGGCCACGACGATGACGGGCGTGGGCGGGGTGACGGCGCTGTCCAGCATCGTGGTGGGCGCAATCGGCGCGGTGATGATCTACATCGGGGGGCGCGACATCATCCTGGGCCGGATGACGCTGGGCGACTTCGTGATGTACGTCTTCTTTACCGGGCTCATGGCGGCGCCGCTCATCCAGATCGCCTCCATCGGCACTCAGATCACCGAAGCCTTCGCCGGGCTCGACCGGATCCGTGAGCTGCGCCAGATGACCACCGAGGATGAGGAAGACGTGACGCGGGAACCGGTGGACGGGATTCGCGGCGAGGTGGTCTTCGAGAACGTGAGCTTCGAATACAATCCGGGCGTTCCAGTGCTCAAGCACGTCTCGTTCGAGGCACCGGCGGGGTCCACGACCGCGCTGGTGGGCTCGAGCGGCTCGGGCAAGAGCACGCTGATGAGCCTGGTGATGGCGTTCAACCGGCCCAAGGAGGGCCGCGTGCTGGTAGACGGGCGAGACCTCGCGACCCTCCGGCTCCGCGATTTCAGAAGCCGGCTGGGGATCGTGCTGCAGGACAACTTCCTGTTCGACGGGACCATCGCCGACAACATCCGCTTCAGCCGGCCCGACGCCACGCGCGACGAGGTGAAGGCGGTAAGCCGGATCGCGCACTGCGACGAATTCATCGAGGGGTTCGAAAAGCGGTACGACACCATTGTGGGCGAGCGCGGGGTGCGGCTCTCGGGAGGTCAGCGCCAGCGGGTGGCGATCGCGCGGGCCATTCTGGCGAACCCGGCGATCCTGCTGCTCGACGAAGCCACCTCGAGTCTCGATAGCGAGAGCGAGGCCCTGATTCAGGACGGACTCCGCGCTCTCCGGTCGGGGCGGACCACCTTCGTGATCGCGCACCGGCTCTCCACCATCATGAGCGCCGATCAGATCCTGGTGCTCGAAGCCGGCGAGATCGTGGAGCGCGGCACCCACCGCGAGCTGCTCGCGGCGGGCGGGCGCTACCGGCAGCTCTACGACAAGCAGTTCCGGCTGGAGCGGAACCGGTTCATCAATCCGGGCGAAGACTTTACCCCGGAGCCTGAGCAGCCCGCCGTGGCGCTGCCAGCGGGCCGCCCGGGCGGGGACTGAAGTACCTCAATCAGGGGTTCTTCGCCGGCGGCCCCATCGGCATCGCCGGCAAATCGCTATTCCAGATATCGTCCGCGATCATCCACTTGCCGTCGACCATATGCCAGTGCACCAGGTATTTCCCGGTATCGGTCAGGGGGGCCGCCGCTCCCGTGGGCGTGTAGACCAGGGAATAGGTACCTCTCTCAATGGCGATCGGCCCGTTGGCGACGACCGCATCGGCCGTCAGCTTGAGCTCCGGCTTCATCGTGAAGAACGGCGCGAATGCGGCCTTGATGGCCTCCCGGCCCACCGCGGCGGGCAGGTTGGGGGGCATGACATGAGCCTGCTCGGTGTACATGCCGGCCACCACGTCGCCATGGCCCTGATTGAAGTGGGTGGCGAATTCCCGATCCAGCGAGTCGACCACGGTCCGAGCAGCGGCCGACTCGGTGTCCATCCGTGCCTGTGCCTGCTCGGGTGTTTCGGCTTTGGGTTGGCAGCCTGCGGATAGCCCGAGCACCAACGAGAGAGCGAGACCTGCGACAGCGCGCATTGGGCTCCTCCTGGTCAAGTGAGACAACGGGGAAACCGGGGACTGAGGTGCTTCACGGCCTGGATGCCGCGGGGGCCGGCACAGAGGTCGCTGTAGTCGGGAGATCGCTGTTGGCGATGTCGTTCACCATGACCCACTTGCCGCCCATGCGCTGCCAGTGCGCGAGGTACTTGCCCCGGTCGGTCACCGGGGTGCTGGAGCCGGCCGGCGTGTAGGTCTCTTCGTAGGTTCCCCGCTCCACGGCCAGATCTCCCGAAGCGCTCACAGATTCCGTGACCAGCTTGAGCTGACCCTTGCTCGCCACGGCCTGGGTAAAGGCAGCCTGGATCGCGGCCGTGCCAACGACCGCCGGCAGGTTCGCCGGCATCAGGTGGGCATCGGGCGCATAGAACGCGGCCAGTGAGTCGGCGTGCCCGGAGTTGTAGTGCAGCACGAAGCGCTCCTGCGCGGTGGCGATGGCCTCCTCGGCGGCCTTCTGATCCGCGGCCTGGCGCGCCATCGCTGCTTCGGGCGTCTCGGCGCGTGGGCGACAGGCAGAGCTCGAGAGCACCGCGAAGATTGCAATCAGGCTGTGAGTTGGGCGCATGGGGAGCTATGGGCTATGGGCTATGGGCTATGGGCTATGGGCTATGGGCTATGGGCTATGGGCTATGGGCTGCTCAAACCTAGATCAATTGGCAGTTTCCTGACACGCTTGCCTGTCGCGGCGGAGACCGCATTGACCACCGCGGGCGCAATGGGCGGGGTGCCCGGCTCCCCCACGCCGCCCGGCTCCAGCTCGCTCGGCACCAGGTGCACCGTGATCTCGGGCATCTCGCGCATCCTCAGCAACGGATAATCGTGAAAGTTGCTCTGCTTGACGCGGCCCTGTTCCAGCGAAATCCGGCCCTTGAGCGCGGCGGTGAGCCCGAACACGATCCCGCCCTCCATCTGGGCCCTGACGATGTCGGGGTTGATCACCTGTCCGCAGTCGACCGCGCAGGTCACCCGGTGTACCCGCGCCGTTCCGCCTACCAGCGAGACTTCCGCCACCTGCGCCACGTAACTACCGAAGGATTCGTGCAGCGCGACCCCGCGGAAATGGCCCGCCGGGGCCGGGGTGCCCCAGCCGGCTCGCTCCGCGACCAGATTGAGCACGCCCAGGTGACGCGGTGCGCCGGACAAGAGCCCGCGACGGAACTCGACGGGATCATTCCCGGCGAGCGCCGCGAGTTCGTCGATAAAGCACTCCACCGCAAACGCGGTGTGCGAATGGCCCACGGAGCGCCAGAACCCCACCGGCACGCCGAGGTCGGCCCGGGTATAGCGAATCTCGCGGTGGGGAAAGGCGTAGGGCAGCTCGGCGCCTTCGATCGCATTGGCGTCCACCCCACCCTTGAGTGGCCCCGCGATCCGGGTGGCGAAGCGCGGGAGCCAGCGGGGAATGAACTTGGCAATGATCGAAGGGCAGACGATATGATGGGTCCAGAGCAAGGGCGCGCCATCGGACCCTAACCCGCCGCGGAGCACATGTCGCGCGGCAGGCCGGTACTGATCGTGCCGGGTGTCGTCCTCCCGGGTCCAAATCACTTTCACAGGCGCAGCGACCGCCTTGGAGAGCTGGCACGCTTCGAGCACGAAATCGGTCTCCGCGCGGCGTCCAAACCCCCCTCCCAGATGCGTGGTGTGCACCGTGACGTCCCGCATGGCCACGCCCGCGACCCTGGCCGCGACACCGCGCGTCGCGCCGCCGAGCAGCCTCGGGCCGGTTTGAAATTGCGTCGGCACCCAGAGTGTCACAGCATCGGGCCGCACGTGGGCCGTGCAATTCATCGGCTCCATCGTGGCGTGGGCGAGGTAGGGCACCTCGTAGACCGCTTCGAGGCTCCGCGCCGCGGTCGCCGCTGCACCCTCACCCGCCCGGTGAGCAAGCTCGCCAGCCTCGCGGGAGAGCTGCTCGAGCCGGGCGCTGACCGCAGCATCATCGAGCGTGGCGAGCTCGCCCTCGTCCCATTCCAGCTTGAGCGCATCTCTGCCCTGCCGCGCCGCCCAGTAGCCCTCCGCGACCACGGCCACCCCACTGTCGATGCGCACCACGTCCTTGACACCGGGAATCGCGCGCGCGGCCGTGGCGTCGAAGGATCGCAGGCCGCCTCCGAAGACCGGACAGCGGGCAACGACGGCGGTGAGCACACCCTCGGGCTCCGCATCGATCCCGAACACGGCGCGGCCGGTCACCTGAGCGGGAAGGTCGAGCCGGGGCAGCGGGCGGCCGATGAGGTGGAATTCCCGCGCCGGCTTGAGCGTCACCCGCTCCGGGACCGGCTGCTTTGCGGCGGCACTCGCGATCGAGCCGTAGCGAACCCGGCGGCCGTCGGGAGCCAGCACTTCGCCGTTGGCGGTGCGGCAGTCGGCAGCCGGCACACCCCACTGGGCCGCGGCCGCGCCGACGAGCATAACCCGCGCTTTGCCGGCCGCCTCGCGGAGCGGCCGGTACGCCGCCCGGACGCTCGTGCTGCCACCGGTGAGCTGGCCCATGGACAGCGGGTTATGGTAGGCCTCGTTGGCCGGAGCGAACTGGTAGCGAATCGTGGCCCAGTCGGCATCGAGCTCTTCGGCCACCAGCATGGGCAGCGCGGTGGAGACGCCCTGCCCCATCTCGGAGCGGTCGACGATCACCCTGACCGTATCGTCCGCGCCGATCCGGATCCAGGCATTCGGTGCGAAGGCGGCTCCGCTCGCTTCGGGATAGGGCTCCTTGCCACAGCCCTCCAGGGAGGCCGCAAGGGTCAGCCCGACGCCCGCCGCGAGTCCAGCCTTGACGAACTCGCGACGGGAGAGCGCCTCGCTCACGCCGGCACAGCGCGAAGCGGAAGCCGGCGGATCCGTTGTTTGGTCAGGGCGTAAACCGCATTGGCCACCGCCGCCGCGATGGGCGGCGTCCCTGGCTCTCCGATGCCGGTCGGCGGCTC
The DNA here is from genome assembly GCA_036002045.1 of Gemmatimonadales bacterium. Lineage (GTDB taxonomy): Bacteria > Gemmatimonadota > Gemmatimonadetes > Gemmatimonadales > GWC2-71-9 > JABFSM01. The sequence goes on along the minus strand of DASYTT010000139.1, from coordinate 39,155 downwards.
GCGGCTCGCGACGAGGTGGACCTCGACCAGGGGCATCTCGCGCATGCGCAGCAGGGGATAGTCGTGGAAATTGCTCTGCACCACGCGCCCGCCGTCGACGGTGATCTCCCCGTGCAGCGCGGCGGTGAGCCCGTAGACCACCGCGCTCTCAACCTGAGCCGCCACGATGTCGGGATTGACAACCGTGCCGCAGTCGACCGCCGCCACGACCCTGTGCACCCGCACCGTCCTATCGGGATTGAGGGAGACTTCAGCGACCTCGGCGACGTAGCTGCTGAACGACTCCAGCACCGCTATGCCGCGCGCGCGGCCTTCCGGCAACGGGGTGCCCCAGCCCGCCTTGGCGGCGGCCAGCTCGAGCACGCCTAAGTGGCGCGGCTGCTTGCCCAGCAGGGCGCGGCGATACTCGAGCGGGTCCTGGCCGGCGGCCCAGGCCAGCTCGTCGATGAACGACTCGATCATGAAGCCGTTCTGCGACGCGCCGACCGAGCGCCAGAAGCCGAGCGGAACCGCGAAGATCGCGTTGACCGCCGCGACGCTCAGGTTGGGAATGTCGTAGGGAAGGTTCCTCACCCCGTCGACCGAATTCTCGTCGAGCTTCTCCCGAGGTGCGCCCATCGCGGCGACGTTGATGGAGGGGCACACGATATGACTGCTCAAGGCGACCGGCAGACCTTCCGCATCGAGCTGCGCGCGGAAAGTTCCTCGCGCGGCGGGGCGGTAGTAGTCGTGCTGAATGTCGTCCTCACGGCTCCAGATCACTTTGACCGGGGCCTGCACCGCCTTGGACGTTTCGACGGCCTCGGCGATGAAGTCGTTGAAGAAGCGGCGCCCGAAGCCGCCGCCAAGCAGCGTGGTGTGAATGACGATCTTTTCGGGCGGGAGGCCGGACAGCTGGGCGACCAGCTCCTGCGCGCCAGGCATGGAGGGATTGCCGAGCTGGAACTGGGTGGGCGCCCACACGGTGCACCGGTCCGCTTCGACATGCGCGGTCGCGTTCATCGGCTCCATGCAGGCGTGCGCGAGATACGGCGCTTCATATACCGCGCTGACTTCGCGGATCCCGCGCGCGGCACCGCCCTGCTTGCGCGCCACAATCCCCGGCTGAGCGGCCAGCGCCACGAGCTGGCGCTGAATCGTCTCGCTCTTGAGGCCCGCGTTGGGCCCTTCATCCCACACCACGGCGAGCGCTTCGCGGCCCTTGTGGGCCGCCCAATAGCCGTCGGCCACCACCGCCACGCCGGAGGAAACCTTGACGACGTGCTTGACGCCGGGGACGGCTTTCGCCGCGGCTTCGTCCCAGCTCTTGGCGGAGCCGCCGAAGACGGGAGAGCGAGCCACCACGGCGACCAGCAGCCCCTGCACATCCGCATCGATCCCAAAGCCGGCCGTGCCGCGCACCTTGTCCGGCGTATCGAGGCGCGGCAGCGGCTTCCCGATGTAGCGAAAGTCTTTCGGATCCTTCAAGGTGACGGTGGCGGGAACGGGGAGCGCCGCCGCCGCGGTCACCAATTCGCCGTACTCGATCCGCCGCCGAGTGGCGGCATGGACCACCACGCCAGGCTCCGTCGTGCATTCCCCGACCGCTGCACCCCAGGCATTCGCCGCGGCGGTCAGCAGCAGGTGGCGTGCCTTGGCACCTGCTTCCCGCAGCGGCTTCCACGCCGCGTGCACGCTGGAGCTCCCCCCGGTGCCCTGGATGCCAAAGTCGGAATTGATGTACTCGCGCCCCGCCGGTGCCTGCTCGATGCGCACCTTTTCCCAGGGAACATCCAGCTCCTCGGCCAACAGCATGGGAAGCGCGGTCAGCACGCCCTGCCCCATCTCGGAGCGGTCGATCACCAGGGTCACCGATCCGTCGGTGCTCATCCGGATCCAGGCGTCGGGCTTAAAGGGCGTGGTGACCGGCTTGCCGGGGCCAGGAGCGCAGGACGGCAAGTACACCGCGATGGTGAGGCCCGCTCCCGCAACAGCGCTCGCGCGCAGAAAGTCGCGCCGACTCACGCTCGCGCTCATGTGGTCACCTCCCCCGCGGCCCGATGAATGGCGCGCCGGATCCGCTGATAGGTGCCGCAGCGGCAGAGGTTCTGCGACATCACCTCATCTATGTCGGCATCGCTGGGTTTGGGCTTCTGGCTGAGCAGATACGCGGCGCGCATGATCTGGCCCGATTGGCAATAGCCGCACTGGGGAACCTGCTCGGCGATCCAGGCCTGCTGCACCGGATGGTTTCCGTCGCTTGAGAGACCTTCAATGGTGACCACGGTCTTTCCAGCGGCGGCTCCAGCGGGGATCTGGCATGACGCCTGGGCGACGCCATCGAGATGGACCGTGCAGGCGCCGCACTGACCGATCCCGCACCCGAACTTGGTGCCGTTGAGATGCAGGGCGTCTCGGAGCACCCAGAGGAGGGGGGTGTCCGGCGCGACGTCGACGGAAACGGGTTTACCGTTGACGGTAAGGGAGAGCATGAGCTGGACTCCGGGGGAGGATGGGGGAATCTGGCGGGAAGACGGGAGGACGGGAAGACGGGAGGATCGGAGGGCCTGAGGCCGGGTTGGAAGGGTCTTCCCGTCTATCGGTGCACCGTAAAGGTGTAGGACGACGGATCGATCAGCGCGAAGGTGTTCTTGTCGGCGACCTGCTCGATCCGCACCGTATAGTCCGCAAACTTGCTTGTATCAGGAACTCGCAACCGCAGGATATCCCCATTGGAGAGCGTTCCCGCGACGACCAGCTTCGTGGTGCCCGTGAAGGGCGACGCGAAGGACACCTGTTGCCCCCCGAGCGCCGTGACGTTGTCTACCGGCCCCCCGGTGATGGTGAGCAGAACGGCTCCCGCCTCAGGTCCCGACTGGAAATAGTTGACCAGCAGGTCGCCCGAGGGCGTCGGGTTCTGACTCTCACCACCGCAGGCGGCGATGGCGAGCCCCAGGGTCAGCAGTCCGAGCCGGGCGGGCTTGCTCATGGCCGTCGCTGTCCTTGCTGGGCGCCCCGGAGCAGCGCGGGGGGCACCGCCTGCCCCTGCCTGCGGTACAGCGCGAGCAAATCGCCCACATCGAAAATGCCGTTCCGGTTGCCCAATTCATCCAGGTAGAGCCGCTGGGGATCCGATAACCGGGGCGTTCCCAGCAGATCGCTCACCGCGTCGGCCGGCGGTACGACCAGTTGCGCAATGAACCTGGCTTCCACGTCGTAGCCCTTCAGCATAGTGAGCTGCAAGGCCGGATCCGTCGCGACGGTGTCGCCGCGCCAGCCGGTAAAGATCGTCCCGTTGGGCGCCGTGGCCGTCAGGGTGACCGCGGTCCCCTCGGACAAGAACACTCCTTGCGCGAGGTTACCGGCCACGCTGGAAGCCACCGTGCCGCCACCCAGCGTGGTGAGGATCAGGCGGTGCTCCGACACGAAGCTCGCGGTGAGGGTATCAGGTTTGGCGGCCGAGCTGATGAGCGTCTGATCGCGCGGGCCGCCGTTGCTCCAGGAAACAAAGCGAGCCCGGGTCCTCCCGCCGGAGAGGAGTTGCACGTCGTCCACTCCGAGCTGGAGCTGCTCGCCCGCGGCCACTACTTCGTCGTAGCGGGCCCAGGCGGCGCCGTTCACCCGGATCGCGGCACCCTTCTCTCCCGCAAACAGGCTTGGTTCCCGCCGCAGGAAGCGGAATCCCATCAGGGTGCCGCCGAGCGGCTGGATGTTCTCGAGAATGAAGCCGATATAGCTGCCGGTATGGTTGCGCGCGCTCGGGGTGGCGAGCAGGGAGAAGCGCGTGTTATTCGCCGTCCCCGGGTACGCGTCACCGCGGTCGCCGCGGTTGCGTCCACCCGGCGCCCTCAGCTCGTTGAGTCCATCGGCCTGGATCAGCTCCACGCCCTGCATGCCGCCGACGGTGACATTCACCGAGTTAGAGAACAGGCTGTTCTGCACCTTGGCCTGGTTGATGAGCCAGAGCAGAAGGCCGGGTGACTTGGCGCAGAAGCCGAGCGTGGGACAAGTGGAAGACAAGCTGGGGTTCATCTGCGCCGTGTCGCTCAGCACGGCCTGCCGGTTCTCGATCAGCAGATACTCATCCGGATTGGCGGTGCGAGCGTAGAAAATCGTGTCGGTAAGCAGCCGCGGCCCCGTGGTCACCACCCGGCTGGTACCCAGGGTATCGAGCGTGGCCCAGCCGAGCACATGCAGGGACCACGCGTCGTAGGATGAGGGACTGTAGGGACGGGCGTAATTTCCGGAACCCATGAGGCCCCAGCCACCGATCCCCTGGGTGCTCTGGCTGATGTCGTACAGATCCGGAAGCCCGAAGGCGTGGCCGGTCTCGTGTGCCACGGTGCCGATGGCCATGATCGTGCTGCCGTCGCACGAGGTCGAGCCGCCCACCGCCGACTGGATCGTGTAGTCGTCGATCTTGAGGAATTGCCCGGCGTGACCGTTCCACGGCGTGCGGGTCACGAAGCGCCCGCTTGGATCGAGATTGGGTTGCACCAGCCCCGAAGTCCAGCCGCGAATAACGTAGCGATGACTCCAGATTCCCGTGGGCTTGGGAGTATTGGACTGACATTCTCCACCCACCTCGGGCTGGAGAAAGGTGACGAAGTCGACCACGCCGTCATCGTCGCCGCTGTTGGGCGTACCATCGGGGCCGTCGTTGTCGAACTGGGCCCAGAGGGTATCTCCCCCCGGCCGGGCGGAGATGGAATCGAGCGTGGTGACCAGCATCATGCCAAACCGGTTGCGCGGCCGGCTGGGACAGGAGTTCACCACCGCGATGCCGTTGCACCCATCGGTGTAATACACCGCGTTGGAATCCTGCCGGACCGGCGCGAGGACGACTCCGTCGAGCGAAATCCGATTGTGGGAGAGCTGCTCGTAGAACGTCGTGACCGAATAGGGCCGGTCGCCCGGGTCAGTGGCGCAGGCGCCGGGAGTCCGGTTGAAGAGCACGCACTGGTATTGCTCGACGGGGCGTGGAACGCTCACGTCCTTGTACGCAATCGCGATAACGGGCACGTGGAAGGCGCCGGTCACCGCGGTGGTCGGCAAGACGCCGAGCAGCATGGGCAGCCTTCCCACGCCCCCCTGCACGGCATTCAGGGCACGCAGATCTCCGCGGCGGAGCAAGTCGGCTCGCACGCTGCGGACGGCGGCCGCGCGGCGGCGCCAGGCGGCATTCGGCCCCCAATCGAAGGGCTCGAACAACACCGGCACGGAGCCTCCGCCCTGAGCCAGCACGGGGCCACGGGGAAGCAAGGCTGCCAGGAAGAACGCGAAAAGCGGAACGAAGCGACGCATCATGGACTCGCCCAAAAAACTAATCGTACGTGACGGCATTTGCCTCTGGCGAAAAGCCGTCATGCAATTCGGTGGCCCGTCCTGCCGTCCAGAAGGGCGCGCTTGTCCAAACGCGCTCAGCGGTTTACTTTAACCCGTTATCCCGCATGGGGATGGAGCGTTGATCCACCTCAGCTGACACGAGGTATCGTGCCGACAGATTCTCTGCAAACCGACGTCGCTCTGCTGGAGAAGTGCCGGCTGTACACCCGAGCCGACGAGGTCAAAGCTCAGGGTCTCTATCCTTACTTCCGGCCGATCTCGGAATCGGAAGACACGATCGTCGTCATCGAGGGGAAGCGCCGGATCATGCTGGGGTCGAACAACTACCTCGGCCTGACCCATCACCCCAAAGTCCTCGAAGCGGCCAGCCGCGCCCTTTCCCTCTACGGGTCGGGCTGCACCGGTAGCCGCTTCTTGAACGGCACCCTCGATCTTCACTTGCAGCTCGAGGCCGCGCTGGCCGAATTTCTCGGCAAGGAAGACTGCATCGTCTTCTCCACGGGCTACAACGCCAATCTCGGTCTCATTTCCGGGTTGGTGGGCCGGCGGGACGTCGTCTTCCTCGACAAGCTGGATCATGCCTCCATCGTGGACGGCGCCAAATTGTCCGACGGGGAAACCGTTCGCTTCAACCACGGCGATCTGGCCGGTTTGGAGCGCAAGCTCGAGCGGCACCCGGGCATCGGGAAAATGGTGATCGTCGACGGCGTGTATTCGATGGAAGGCGACATCGCGGACATCCCGGGGCTGCTCAAAATCTGCCGGCGGCAGGGCGCTGCGCTGGCGGTCGACGATGCCCACTCGATTGGTGTGCTGGGCCCCAAGGGCGACGGCACCGCCGCGCACTACGGGCTGGTGGACGAGGTGGACATCATCGCGGGAACCTTCTCGAAATCCCTCGCCTCGATCGGCGGGTTTGTCGCTGCCTCCCGCAGCATCATCAATTATCTCCGGCATCACAGCCGCCCCTTGATCTTCACTGCCTCGCTGCCGCCCTCGAATACGGCCGGCGTGCTGGCGGCGCTGACGGTCCTGCAGGAGGACAGCGAACGGCGCGAGCAGCTCTGGGCCAATACCCGCAGACTGCAGGCGGGCTTCCGCGCGCTGGGCTTCGACACCGGGCCGTCCGAGACGCCCATCGTTCCGATCCTGATCGGACCCCTCGACAAGACGCTCGTCATGTGGCGGCAGGTATTCGACGCCGGCATCTTTACGAACCCGGTGGTGCCGCCGGCGGTTCCGCCGTCCCAGTGCCGCTTGCGCACCAGCGTGATGGCGACCCACACCGCCGAGCAAATCGACTTCTCGGTCGAGACCATCGGCCGGATCGGCAGGGAGCTGGGGGTTATCTGAGTGCGGCAGTGCGGCAGTGCGGCAGTGCGGCAGTAGAAGTCCATCCGGTCCGCTCGCCGCGCCAGCTCCGGCGTTTCATAGACTTCCCTTACCGATTACACGCGCGGGACCCGCTCTGGGTCCCGCCGTTGCGTCGGGACGTGGCGTTACTGCTTTCCCGCAGCAAGAATCCCTTTTTCGAGCATGCGGAAGCCGAATACTTCCTCGCCGAGCGGGAAGGCGCCGTGGTCGGCCGGATCGCGGCGATCGCAAACCGGCTGCACAACGAGTTCCATCAGGACAAGGTCGGCTTCTTCGGCTTCTTCGAACTGGTCGATGAGCAATCCGTCGCCGATGCTCTGCTTGCGGTCGCCGCCGTCTGGCTCCGCGAACGCGGATTCGACACGATCCGCGGGCCGGCTTCGTTCTCCACCAACGACGAGAGCGGGGTGCTGGTGGACGGATTCCAGTATCCGCCCACGCTGCTGATGCCGCATAACCCGCCCTATTACCTCCCCCTGCTGGAGCGGGCGGGGTTCACCAAGGCGAAGGACCTGCTGGTGTATGAAGGGGGCAGCGAGGCACACCAGGTCCACGTACCGGAGCGCCTGGCGCGCGGAACCGAGCTGATCCGGAAGCGCATGGGGCTCGTCGTGCGCCCGCTCAACCTGCGGGACTTTCCCGCGGAGGTCGAGCGCATCAAGGAGCTCTATAACAGGTGCTGGGAAAAGAACTGGGGCTTCATCCCCATGACGGACCACGAAATCGAGCATCTCGCCCGGCAATTCAAACCGGTCGTGGTGCCGGGGCTGGCCCCGTTTCTTGAAAAGGACGGCAAGCCGATCGGGTTCGCGCTGGCGCTGCCCGATCTCAACGTGGTCTTCCGCACGAACCGCAAGGGACGACTGTTCCCGGTGGTGCTCAAGCTGCTCTGGGCGCTCAAGACGCGGAAGATCCGGCGGCTCCGCATCCTGTTGCTCGGCATCCTGCCCGAATACCGCGGCAGGGGACTCGACGCGATTCTCTATCACTGGATCTGGACCACCGGCAACGCCTACCGGATCTACTGGGGAGAAGCCGGCTGGATCCTCGAGGACAATGCGGCGATGAACGCGGGGCTGCTCAAGATGGGCTTCACGGTCTACAAGACCTACCGGATGCTCGACCGGCCCTTATGAGGGTGCTGGTGACCGGCGGCACCGGCTTTGTGGGCAGCCACCTCATCGATGCGCTGCTCGGCGCCGGCGACACGGTCACCGCGCTGGTGCGCTCACCTCAAAAGGCGGGGGGGCTGGCGGCCCAAGGAGTCCGCATCGTCCCCGGCGACCTGGGCGACGCCGCGGCATTGCGAGAGGCGGCGCGCGACCAGGAGGTGGTGTATCACTGTGCGGGACTGGTTGCGGCGCGCGATGAGGCCGGGTTTCTCGCGATCAACCGGGATGGAACGGCGCGCGTGCTCGCGGCGGCCGGCGAGGTGTCCAATGCGCGCTTCGTGCTGATCTCCTCGCTGGCCGCGGCCGGGCCTTCGCCACGGGATGAGCGGCGCAAGGGCGACGAGCCCCCCCAACCGGTCACCGCCTACGGGCGGAGCAAGCTCGCGGGGGAGCAGGTGGTGCGGGCAGGCAAGCTGCCCTGGACCATCGTGCGGCCGCCGGGGGTCTATGGCCCGCGCGACGCCGAGTTCCTCCGGGTGTTCAAAGCGGTGCGGCTGGGATGGATCCCGGTCTTCGGCGACGGCGAGCAGCAGCTCTCGCTGGTGTACGCACCCGATCTGGCTGGGGCACTCGCGGCGCTGGGGCGCAGCCCGGGGGGCAGCGGCGGGATCTTCTATCCCTGCCACCCGGAGGTAATCACCAGCGCCGAACTCGGCCGTGCGATCGGGCGGGCCATGGGGCGCGCCGTGCGGATCATCGGGTTACCACGCTGGGTGGCCAGGGCTACCCTCGGAGTGACCGCGACCGCCGCGCGCCTCACGGGACGCACCACGCTGCTCACTCCCGACAAAGCCAATGAGTTTTTCGCGCCGGCCTGGACCGCCGACCCCGCTCCGCTCTCAGCTACAACCGGCTGGCATGCGACCCATGCGCTCGACTCCGGTGCCATGGCGACGGCCGCTTGGTATCGCGCCGCTGGATGGCTGTGACAACAGTAAACGGTGAACGGGAACTGCTTTTCCGGCTGAGGCCCGTCGACTGGGGGGTGCTGGCGTACGCGGCGATCGCGTCCGTAGTCGCGCTCGTTCGCATGCGTACGATCCCCGGGCTCGAATGGGTAATCCTCTCGAACGCGCTGGTCATCCCGCTCGTGTGGCTGATGAATCGGCCCGGGATGGGGCGGTTCGGGCGGGGGCTGGCGGAGGTCTACCCGATCATCCTGGTGATCATCTTCTATGGCGCCCTGGACGTGCTCACCGGACACGGCGCCGTGGCCACCCATGAAAAGGCGATCCAGCACTGGGAAGCGGTGATCTTCGGTGGCCAGGTGAGCCGGGAATGGTGGCAGCGGTATCCAAGCCAGTTCTGGAGCACGCTGCTGCACGCGGTATACGCATCCTACTATCTGATCATCGCCGCGGGCCCGCTGCTGTTTCTCTGGCGGGGCGAAACCGGCAAGCTCCGCCGGGTCGTGACTGCGGTCTCCGCGACCTACGGCATCTGCTTCGTGATCTTTCTGCTGTATCCGGTGGCGGGCCCCAACTACGAGTTCCCCAAACCCTCGGCGGAGTTCATCAACAACCCCGCGGCTCACCTGGTGTACGCGCTGCTGCAACGGGGCAGCTCCTATGGAGCGGCGTTTCCTTCCTCTCACGTGGCCGCTGCGCTGGTGGCGGCGTACACGACCTGGATGGGCTCCCGAAAGCTCGGGCTCATCCTGGCGGTGCCAAGCCTGCTATTGGTAGTCGCGGTAGTGTACTGCCAGATGCATTACGCGATGGATTCGTTGGCTGCAGTAGTACTGGCAGGAGGAGTAGTTGGGGTGGTAGTGAAGAGAGAAGAGAGAAGAGAGAAGAGGTGTTAACTCTTCCCTCTTCCCGCTTCCCGCCTTCCGCTTTACTGCGTCACAGTCAGCTTGCCGTGCATCCCCATCGCCATGTGCGGCGTGCAGGTGAACTTGTAATCACCCACCGGCGCGTTGGCGAAGGAAATCGTCAGCGTCGCATTGGGATCGACCAGCAAGGCGCTGCTCAGGGGCTCGAGCGGATCCGGCAGCTGCGGCTCGATGAGCGCACTCGCCCCGGCCGGAATGCTATCCGCCCAGAACTTCACGTTGTGCGGGCCGCCGCTCACGTTATGAAAGACGACCTTGTCACCGACTTTGATCGAGAGATCCGCCGGAACAAACTTGTAGGCCGTCCCCTCGAGCACCATGTTGACGTCATGGGTCGCGCCCGCTGCCGGCGGAGCCGGAGCTGCCGCCTGGGTAGTATCGGCCGCCCCTGCTTCGCCCTTCTCGCCGCCGCAGGCCATAACCACCGCAGCCAAACCAGCCAAAACACCGATCTTCTTCATGCTTCCCTGCCTCCCCCACCTGGGTGATGACGGTTAAGCCCTTCCCCTGGCGCCTCGGGCCAGCGGGTCCATGCACTTTGTGAACAAGTTCACAAACTTAAATGCTCGATTTCCGTTGCGCTACCGCCTGGAAACTCCCATCAACCCGGTATCTTTGAACCATGACGATGGGCCGGGAGCTTTCTGCACCGCCCTGCCGAAGTATGGGGGCTCAGTGCGATTCGCTGCGGGTGCTGCTGCGGGTCGCCACCCAGGACGAAGGCCCTTGCTCTGCCGACCACGAAGCGACCTGGCTGCTCGGCCATACGGAGCGGATCACGTTCCTGGGAGACTTGCGGAGAGACCGGAAGGACTTGTACATCGAGGCGCAGGTACAGGTCCCCTGTCGCTACCTGAAGGAGGATGGAGTCGGCCGCGGTCACTGCCAGGCGCACGGGTATACGCGAACGCGCGCGGGCCGCGGCCCGGACCCCGCCGAGCCGCGGCGCCTCGGTCCCGATCGCTTCCGAATCGTGGAGGGGGGCAGGCTCGTCACCCGCGTGCTTCCCGGGACACGGCGCCCGCGAGAACTTCCGGTCCATGCCGGAAGCAATCCCTGTGTCGGGGCACCCTGCCGGACGGCGGATAACCGGCGCGGCGCCGCCTGCTGCCGGGACCTCCAGGTCGAGATCATGTGTACGCCGAGGCAGCGCCGGCTGGAGTCGCTGGTGCGAGCGCGCCAATCACCCTATCTCTGCAAGATCGAGCGGGTCAGCCCTTTCTCTCTGGGTGCGGAGCTGATTTCCGCGTGCGGCTTCCTCCTGGAGGATGGGGTACATTGCAGCCTGCACGGACGTCGCAGGCCCGACGGCCGGCCGGCGAAACCGGATCTCTGCAGCCAGTGGCCGGAGCCAGGGGATAATTATCATCCTGGGTGTGTCTTCAGGCGGGCAGAGGGGTAGAGAGGTATGTGCAAGGCCGCAACGGCGTAAGCGTCCATAAATCGGTAAGCTACGCAGCTGCGAGGAGGCCATTTATGGACGACCTGGAGCGGCTGTACAAAACGCACTACGCGGCAGTCGTCCGCTTTCTATATAGAAAAATCTGGGATGCCGATCGAGCCGAGGACCTGGCCCAGGAAGTTTTCATTCGTGCCATGGCCCACCGACCCGAAAAGCCGCGCGCTTGGATCTTCGCGGTCGCAGCCAATCTGGCGCGTGACGAAGCCCGGGCCGCAATTCGCAGGAAGAAGCACCTCACGCTGTTGAAGGACGATCCGATCCCGCTCTCCACGCCGGAGCCCTCAGCCGAGGACTCGGTGGAGCGGGAGGAACGATGGGCACGGGTTACGGGGGCACTCGCCGCGCTGACGGAGCGGGACCGCGATGTGCTACTGCTATGGGACGCGGGGCTCAGCTATCCGGAGATCGCGGCACAAACGGGGCTTGCCGTCGGGGCGGTCGGGACGACGCTGGCGCGAGCCCGGAAACGGTTGATTGAGGCACATGACCGAATGGACTACCAGGCCAGAGCGGCACATTCCTGAAGACGAGCTCCACGCCTATCTGGACCAGGCGTTGAGCCGTTCGCAGTGCGCGGAAATCGAGACTCACCTTTCGGCATGCAAGCTGTGTCAGGCGCGCCGCGCCGCTGTGGCGGCGCTCCGCGATCGTACGACCGCACTGCTGAGCGGGCTGGCCCCCCGTCCCGTTATCGTGCCTCCCGCCTATCAGCTGCTGCGTGAGCGGCAAAGTCGCCGGCTCGTTCTGGCGGTGTGGCGGGCGCGTTTCCAGCGGGCGAGCTTGTGGGCCGCGGCGGTAGTGGCCGCCGTCGGCGCCGGGTGGATGGCGCGAAGCGTCCTCGATCCCCATCGCACCGTGATCACGCCCCCGGTTCTGGCCGAAGCGCCGCTCACCCCCACGGCTCCCGCCGATGCTCCGGCCTCCGCTCCCGTAGCGGTTGACCCGACGGCCGAGCTCGAGCAGCAGGCAACCCCGCTCGCAATTCCGCAGCAGCGCGCCCCGTTGCTCGCGAGTCGCGCCCCCGCCGGGCGGACCTCGCGCGGCGTGGTCCCCGCTCCGACGCTCCAGCTCGCTTCGGTTGTCACGCCCGTTGTGTATGCGCGCGCGCCCGAAACGAGGGTTCCGACCCGCGCCGCGAGCGACGATCCCTTCAATCGGATCTGGCGGGTCGTCACGTGGGAGGATGCGCTGCAGATCGCGGGGAGCAGCCTTCCCTTCATCGAGGGACTCCCCGTTGTCGGCGTGCTCTTCCAGCCAGGTACCGGGGGTGAACGGCCGACCGTGATCGTCGCGCAGCAGGACCCGAGCGGCGAGCTGATCCAGAGCATCGAGGGACCGGTCGCCAAGGTGGACGAGCTCCTCCGGCGGCAGGCGGCGCCCGACATCCACGCCAGCGAATCGGCCCGCACGCCACCGGATTACGTGGAAGGGCCGGGTGGCGCCATGCGGCGTTCGCTGCGGATTCTCACGGTCACCGGACGCCTCGCAATCGATTCGCTCAACGCGCTGGCGCGGATTGCGACGATGCGTTAGTAGTCGGTGTGGATTGGGATTAGGGAACGGCCCTCCGGCGCAACACCGGAGGGCCGTTTGGCTTGGAATCCCCAACCCCTACCGTTCGTGATCCCGCCGCTCCAGCTCCGCAGGCATCGCGAAGTCTTTGGGCTTCTCGTCGTGGAAGAATTCCTCGCCGTGGCCGTGCTTGCGCTCTTCGGTGAGGGTAAGCGTCGCGAGCCGCGGTGAGACCATCGGAAAGGTCCGCGCGAAAAGTCCGTACGCCAGGAGAAAGCAGCCCAGCAGGGCGAGCAGGGGGCCTGCCTCCGGCAGACCGAAGACCGGCCCGGCGGCTTCCGTGACGGAGGGAGTGACGAGCAGGTAGCGCTCGAGCCAGAGTGCCACCAGGCTCACCGTGGCGAAGAGTCCGAGCACAAAGGGGGATTTCTTGGCCGCGACGAAGAGGAATCCCCAGAAGGGGATCAGAAACATGCCCAGGAAGACCCAGCGGCCAACCGGCAGCCAGGGTCCCCACAGACGCGCGAAGACGAAACCGGTTTCCTCCGGCAGATTCCCGTACCAGATCACCAGGAACTGAGCCCACATGAGGTAGGCCCAGAATACCGTGAACCCGAAGCACATCTTGCCCAGGTCGTGGCGCTGCTTGGGGCTCACGAGATCCGCGATCTGCAACTGCCTCCTGCCGTACAGCATCAACAGCACGAGGAGCGTATGGCCGCCGAGGAACGACCCCATGAAGTAGAAGCCGCCGAGCAGATTGGAGAACCAGTGGGGCTGGAGCGCCATGACGCCGTCGAACGCGACCAGGGTGGCCACCAGCGCATAGAGCACCACGTAGAGCGGCGCGAGCCGCCGGATCTTGGCATCCGTGGCGGCCAACCCGGCAGGGGAGCCGTCATAACCCGCGGTCCACTGCTCGTACATCTGGCGGCGCGCGTCCTGTAAGCCGTCCTTCACCGCCGCCATGTCCGCCAGCAGATCGTGGCGCACCAGCAACCATCCCACCGTGAACAAAGCCAGCAAGCCGAGCAGCAGGCGCGCCGCCATGAATCCGTGAGACAGCCAGAGCTGTTTGCCTGGCGACATCCCGTGCAGCTGTTCCTGCATCGGGCCATAGATCGCATCGTAGCCCAGGGTGAGGATCAGGGCGCAGCCGAGCAGCGATACGACGGCAAAGAAGACGGTCGCCTGGGAGAACCGCACGATCACACCGGCCCACTTGGCGTTGGCGACCTTATACACCGCGTTGAGCGCCAGGCTGCCCGCGGTGATCCCCGTGAAGTAGAGCCAATTGACGTGGAAGGCCTGCCAGGCTCGTTTGGCCTCGCCACCGGTCAGGGCAAGCACGAACACGATCACCCCCGCCACGGCGAACAGCGCACCGAGTGTGAAGAAGGCCCGGTAGCGGCCCTGCACTGCGCGGGTTTTCAGGCGCTGCTGGAGGTCGCGTTCGGTCACGGGCGGGCAGCTGGGCTGGGGGGCAGGGGGCCAGAAACTGCCGCACCCTGAAGGTTTCTTACGTAGTTGACGATGGCCCAGCGGTCTTCATGGCGGTACACCTTGTCGCCGTAGCGCGGCATCAGGCCGCGACCGTAGCGGATGATGCTGTAGAGGTATCCATCGGAGAAGGCGCGCGCGCGATCGGTCACGAGCGGCGGCGCGCCCATCCGCGGACCGACGGTACCGTCACCTGCCCCACGGCTCCCGTGACATACCGCGCAGAACGTTTGAAAGAGCGTGTCGCCGCGGATGGTCGATGCCGCGATCCCGGCGCTATCGGTCAGCGTCGGGTTGCGCAGGCGGTCGGCCGTCGCCGGATTGCCGGAGAGGAACTCCTTGGACCAGTCCGCTTCCCCGCCGGTGATCGGCACCGTCCCCGGCACGGTGTTCCGCGGGAGGTCCGCCCGCGCATAGGGATGCACGGCGCGTGACTTGATCATGTGGTCGAACCAGGGGATCGCCTTCACGAGGTCGTCGGGTGAGGGCAAGGTGTTGTAGTACCAGTTGCACCCGCCGAGCAGGAGCATGGCAAGCGCGAGGCGGCTACGCACCATGGACCGTGACCTCCTCCGACCCCGCTTCGGTCAAGAGCGCGCGCACCGCGCCGGTCTGCTCGGGTGAGCAAGGCACGAAGAGACCGATCCGGTCATCGCTGAAACGGGGGTGGAACGGGCGGCCCTTGAGCGACTTGGCGAGCGAGAGGATGAGCATGCCCGCCACGGTGCAGAGCGATCCATAGAGAATCGTGAGCTCGAACGCGAGGACGACGTAGGGCGGAATGGCCGCGATCGGCTTGCCGCCGACCAGCAGGGGCCAGTCGCGCGACATCCAGATCGTCATCGCGAACCCGGCGGTGACCCCGGTGAGCCCGCCGATCAGGGTGAACAGGCGCACCCAGCTTACCGGCTGGTCGAGCGCGGCCTCGATTTCGTGATTCGGCGCGGCGGTGTACACCGTCAGGTCGCGGAATCCGCGAGCCTTGAGTCCCGTGATCGCCTCCGTCGCGGCATCGACGTGCACGAACGACGCGAGCACGCCAGGCACCGGCTTTTTCGCCATTAGTGCCCTCCTTTGCCGGCGTGTTTGCGCGGGTACGGGATCATCTCCTTGATCTCCTGAATCGCCACCACGGGGAAGGTGCGGGCGAAGAGCAGGAAATACATCAGGAACCAGCCGAAGGATCCGATCAGAATGCCCCAGTCCGCCCAGGTGATGTAGGGCACCTGCCACGCGTAGGGCACGTAGTCGTTGCTCAGCGACGACGCGATGATGACGAAGCGCTCGAACCACATCCCCAGGTTGATGAAGAGCGAGACGAGGAAGAGCGCGGTCAGGTTGGTGCGGATCTTCCTGAACCAGAGCAGCTGACTCACAAAGGCGTTGCAGATGATCATCGACCAGCCGGCCCACCACATAGGCCCGAAGGCCCGGCGCCAGAAGGTCGCCTGCTCGAATGGGTTGCCGCTGTACCACGCAACGAAATATTCCATCGCGTAGGCGTAGAACAGAATCGAGCCGGTGAGCAGCGTCAGCTTGCCCAGGTTATCGAAGTGATAATCGGTGATCATGTGCTCGAGCTTGAGCACTTTGCGGAGCGGGATCAGCAGGGTCAGCACCATCCCGATTCCGGAGTAGATCGCGCCGGCGACGAAGTAGGGGGCGAAGATGGTGCCGTGCCAGCCGGGAATGATCGACATCGCGAAATCCCAGGACACCACCGAGTGCACCGAGAGCACCAGGGGCGTGGCGAGGGCGGCGAGATAGAGATAGCCGCGCGTGTAGTGGCGCCACTGGCTGTCGGCGCCGGTCCAGCCGAGCGAGGCGAGCTTGTAGATGCTGTGGCGCCAGCCGCTCACCTTGTCGCGAATCGCGGCGACGTCGGGAATCAGCCCGACGATCAGGAAGGTGGTCGATACCGTGAAGTACGTGGTGATGGCGAAGACGTCCCAGAGCAGCGGCGATTTGAAGTTGGGCCAGAGAAATCGCTGGTTGGGATAGGGCAGCAACCAGTAGAAAATCCACTGCCGGCCGATGTGGATGATCGGAAAGAGCGCCGCCGTCATCACCGCGAAGACCGTCATGGCCTCGGTGGAGCGGTACACCACCGTGCGCCACGGCGATCGGAAGAGGAACAGGATGGCCGAGATGAGGGTGCCGGCGTGCCCGATGCCGATCCAGAACACGAAGGTGGTGATGTAGACGCTCCACATCACCGGCGGGGTGTACCCCGCCAGGCCCAGGCCTTCCTTGAGCAGCATCACGAAGGTGAAGAGCCCGATCAGGAACATGAACACGGCCCCGAACAGGGCCAGGTAGTACCCTCGGCTCGGGGTCTTGAGGGTCCCGAGGATGTCGCGGGTTACTTCGGCGTGGGTCTGGCTCGGGCGGTGCGGCTCGTGCGCGACGACGGTCATGCCAGCACCTTGGCCAGGTAGGTGACGCTGGGTCGCACGTTGAGCTCCTCGAGCACATGGTACTCGCGGTGATCTTCCCGCGCCTTGACCACCCGGCTCTCCGGATCCTTCACGTTGCCGAAGACGATCGCCCCCGAGGGGCAGGCCTGCTGACAGGCGGTCAGCACGTCGCCATCCCGCAGCGGCCGGTCCTCGAGCCGGGCCTGGTGCTGCGCCCCTCGGATCCGCTGGACACAGAAGGTGCACTTCTCCATGACGCCGCGCGCCCGTACCGTCACCTCGGGATTGAGCTGCAGGTCGAGCGGGGCCTGGAAGGCGCGCTTGGCGAAGGGGAACCAGTTGAAGTAGCGGACCTTGTAGGGACAGTTGTTGCTGCAGTAGCGGGTGCCGACGCAACGGTTGTAGATCTGGCCGTTGAGCCCGTCCGCGGTGTGATACGCGGCGTAGACCGGGCAGACCGGCTCGCAGGGCGCGTTCTCGCAGTGCTGGCAGAGCATCGGCACCACTCGCGCGGCAAAGGGCTCACCCGGCTCGGTGCCGCCCTCGAAGTAGCGCTCGATCCGCAGCCAGCTCATCTCGCGGCCGCGCAGCACATTGTCGTAGCCGACCCAGGGAATGTTGTTCTCTGCATAACACGCGGTGACGCAGGCCGAGCACCCCGTGCACTTGGCGAGGTCGATCACCATGCCCCAGCGGGGGTGCTCCTCCGCGTACGCGCCGAGTGCCACCTTTTCGAGCTGCTCGGTGCGGAAGCCGGCGATGGCTTCCCGCTCGCGCTCGGTGTTGACCTCGTGCTCCTCCACGCCCACCTGCTTGAGCGACTCCTCGACGCTGTAGCCCTTTTCGGCGTGGGTCAGCGGCATCGCCTCGGCGATGTGACGGCCGAGCTGGCGGGGATTCCCCTCGGTCTTGGCGAGCTTGTGATAGCCCAGGGTCTTCTCGAGCCGCACCCGGGTGGCGGCATAGGGAAAGAAGCCGTTGCCATCCGCCGCGGCCAGCAGGTCCAACGGGTTCACGCCCAGGCCCTTGGCGTATTCGCCGTACTCGGTGTGACCCAGGCCGAGCGGGATGGCGACGACGTCGGGACGCACACCGGGATAGACGTAGACGGGAGCCTCGAGGGCTCCGTGCGGCGAGACCACCCGCACGATTTCCCCCTCGCGCACATCCAGCCGACGAGCGGATTCCGGATTCAGCTCGATCCAGGAGCCCCAGGTGATCTTGGTGACCGGGTCGGGGTTTTCGAGCAGCCAGGGCCGGTTGGCGCCGCGGCCGTCGAAGTACATCGAGGAAGGCACCGGGAGCAGCACGAACTCGCCTTCGCCGTCGAAAGTCGGAAGGCCGGAAGCTGGAGAGCTCGGAAAGTTTGCCGCGAGCCGGACGGTCGGCAGAGCAGCCGGCGCCTCCCCGTAGAGGCCGCCGCGCTGGAGCGCCTCACGCCAGAATTGCTCCGCGTCGCCGGCGCCGCGCGTGCGGGCAAGCTCGCCCCACTTCTGCTTGAGGTGCGCCTCGAAGGTGGGGGCGGCGAACCGAGTCGCGAGGTCGGGAACCTTCTTCGCCGCGCGGAGCAGGACGTCGCCGGTCGGAAGCGTATCGAAGACCGGCGTCATCACCGGCTGCATGAGGCCAAACACGCCTGCGCGGGGACGCAGGTCATCCCAGCGCTCGAGCGCGTGGTGCCCGGGCAGCAGCAGGTCACACGCCGCAGTCGTCTCGTCCGGAAACAGCGCGGTGCTGACCTTGAAGGGAACCTTGGCCAAGGCCTCGACGAACTTCGCGCTCTTGGGCAGCGTGTAGGCGGGATTGGCCTCGTGGATCAGCACGGCCCCGATCTCGCCCGCATTCATCGCGGCGATCAGCTCCTGCAGGGCGCCATACCCGTCGGTCCGCGGCAAGCCTGCGCCGAAGCGCACGGTCTGCCCGAGATTGCCGGCGACGTAATTCAGCAGGGCGACGGCGGCGCACAGGTCGACCGCGCCGCGGTGCTGCGCCGCGATGCCTCCGGCCACCGCGAGACTCGGCGTGGCGGAAATGAACTCGCGGGCCAGCTTGCGGATGGCGTCGGGGGTCATGCCGGTGTCGCGGGCCACGCGCTCGGGCGAGTACTCCGCCAGCGTAGGGGCCAGCACGTTCGCGTCCTGAGGCGCGCTGGTGCGCTCGCTCAGGATCACGCTCGCCATGCCGAGCGCCAGCACGGCCTCGGAGCCCGGGAGGAGCGGGTGCCATTCGTCGGCGTTCATCCCGGTGAGGTCCATCCGCGGTCCGACGTAGACGTGCCGGGCCATGCTCCTTTCGTGGAAGCCGTGCGATTGCGCGAAGCCGCGCTGCTGCTCGATGACGGGCCCCCAGGTTTCCAGGAAATCGGCGCCAAACGAAACGAGGTAACGCGCCTGGGCGAAATCGTAGAGCGGCAGCTCGTCGAGGCCGAAGACGCGCAGATTCGCGGCGCGCTCGGGGGCGCGATCGAAGGGCTGGTAGCGAATGAGCCGGCCACCCAGTGCGGCGGTCCAGTCGGCGAGCAGGTCGTCGAAGCTGCCGGGACCGGCGCCGCTGATCACCGCGATGCGGCCGCGCACATTCTGGAACTCTTGCGCCAGCCGGATGATCGCCTCCTCCCATAAGAGCGACTGCAGCACTCCCCGCTGCTTCTGGAGCGGCCCTGTGATCCGGCCCGGGTTGTAGAGGCCCTGCAACCCGGCCTGGCCGCGCTGACAGAGAGTCCCGGCGTTGACCGGATGGGCGGGATTGCCCTCCAGCTTGATCGCCCGCGCCTCGCGCGTCTTGACGTGCAGACCGCAGCCGGCGGGACACTCGGTGCAGGTGCTGGCGTACCAGGTCGGGATACCGGGAACCTGGTCTTCGCTCTGCACGAGATAGGGGATGAGCTTTTCAATCTTGCCGGTAGAACAGCCGCCGAGGGCCGCCGTGCCTGCACCGGTGATGCCGAGCACCTTCAAGAACCGGCGCCGGCTCAGGGGATCAGCGGATCCGGGAATCAGGGAATCAGGGTTGCTGTCCTGATTCCCTGATTCCCCGCTTTCCTGATCCCTAGTAATGACAGGCCGTACAGTCACGATTGACTCCCCGCGCCAGATGACAACTGACGCAGAAACCCATGTTGTTCACGTTGTTCACCTTGAACACCTGGGGCATGCGGGCCACGTCGCCGTGACAGGTCTGACAGGCATTGGGCCCCATGGCCTTGATGTGCTGCATATGGGGAAAGTGTACGTGACGGGCTACCGCGTGGATCCGCACCCACTGGAGGCTGGGCTTGGTCGCATCCGCGCTGTCGGTCCAGAACTGGCGCAGCTTGCGGATCTCCACCTTGTGGCTGCTGTCGGCGCCGGAAATGACCTGATGGCAGCCCATGCAGGTTTGCAGGGAAGGAATCCCCGGCTCGCTGGAAGCGCCCACACTGTAGTGACAGTACTGGCACTGCATCTTGAACTGACCGGCATGGATGTCATGCCGGAAGAAGATCGGTTGGCGCGGACCTTTCAGGCTGCCGGAATCGGAAACGCTGAGCCGCGGAGCGGCGAGCGAGTCGGCGGCCGGCGGCTGCTGCGCACTGCCGCGCCGGAGGACCGGCAGCAGCACGGCGAGGCCCGCCAGACTCGAGATCGCCCCCACGACCACGAGCTTCCGCATGCACGCAATCCGTTGCGACAAGTGAGCGAGACCGTGATGTCCTGACTTGAGCTGCGAAAATAGTGAGTGATGGGGGGTAGGGACTAGGGGTTGGGGGTTGGGGGTTGGGCGTCGGGGTTCCGGCCGACATCGCGGAGCGCTTCGGGCAGCTCGAAGGGCGTGCCGCTGCGTTCCAGAAATCGCACAGTCTCGAGGGCCATCGCCCGCAGCAGGGACGCCTCGCGCCAATCCAAATCGGCACGGAACAGCACTTCGCGCACCGACCGCATCACCGTCTCGGCGCGGCGAGTCTTGAAGAACTCGATGGCCCAGAGAGCGCGTTCCCAGTCGTGAAACAAGAGCTCGAGCCGCTCGCTCGGGGCGGCTTGTGCCGCCCGGCGCGGGGGCTTGAGCGGCAGCTCGCGCCCCTGCCGGGCCAGCCAGCTCTCGTAGCAGAGAATCCCGACGGCGTGGGCAAGGTTGAGCGAGCGGTGCTCCGGCGTGGTTTCGATGGTGACGAGGGCGTGGCAGTGATCGAGCTCCTCATTGCTGAGACCGCGATCCTCCCGCCCGGCCACCAGCGCCACCGGGCCCTCCGCGCTCCGCTCGGCGAGGGCGAGCGCCGCGGCGCGGGGCCGCTGCACGCTGCGCTTGGCGGTGCGCTCCCGCGCCGTCAGCGCGGCGAGATAGACGCAGTCGCGCGTCGCGTCGGCCAGCGAATCGTGCAGGGTGATGCGGGCCACGAAATCGGCCGTATTGTGGGCGATGCCTTCGATGCGCCAGGGGTCGAAGGTCGCGGGCCGCACCAGGCGCAGCTGCTCGAATCCGAAATTCCGCGCCAACCGCACGACGCCGGCGATGTTCACCAGGTCCTGGGTCCCGACAAGAACCAGGATGGGAGGCGGGGCAGCGTGGGTCACCCGCGGAGCTCGGTGCCGGTGCGGCGTTCCTGCAACTTGATCGGCTCCAGATAGTCGGCCTGTTCGCCCAGCTCGGCGCGTGCCTCGTGGAGCAGGGCGCCCGCCCGCTCGAGCAAGGGGGCAGAGAGGCGCAGCTCCTGCAGCAACGCGAGACAGATCGCCACATCCTTGTCGAGCAGGGCGAGCCGGAAGGTGTTGGGCCAGGTTCCGGTAAGCACCCGCTCAGGAATCAGTTTCTCGCTCACGAAGGACCGCCCGCTCGACGCATTCAGCGTGTCCACGGCGAGCCGCGGATTGACGCCCGCCTTGACCAGGGCGGTGAGGCCCTCGGCGAGCGCCAGGATATTCACGCCGAGCAGCGCGTTATTGATGGCCTTCATGGCATCGCCGGAGCCCAGCGGACCCATATGCACGATGAGCTTGCCGAAGGCCTGCAGGACCGGCACGGCACGCTCGTATACGGCCTGATCACCTCCCACCATCACGGTAAGGATCCCGGCCTCCGCGCCGTTGGTACCCCCGCTCACCGGTGCATCCGCAAAGGCCACCCCGCGCTGGGCCAAGCGGGCTGCGATGCGGCGCGAGGTCGCGGCATCGCCGGAGGTGCAGTCGAGCAGGAGCGCACCGCGCTCGAGACCGGCTTCCAATCCGTCAGCGCCCTCGAGCAGGCGCTCTACATCCTGAGAAGTCGGCAGACAGGTGAGCACCGCCTCCGCCCCGGCGGCGGCCTCGCGCGGAGTGGCGGCGGCGCGCGCGGCGTGCTCCGACGCGAACTCGCGGGCCCGTTCCAGCGTCCGATTCCACACCGTGAGCTGATGGCGCTTGGCCAAATGGACGGCCATGGGCCGGCCGATGGCGCCGAGGCCGAGGAACGCGATGCGCATTGTCAGTTAGGGAATAAGGACCAGGGAATAGGGATTAGGGAATCGGCAATATACTTCTCGCCATGCGAACCCGACCGACGGTGTGGTCACTCACGCTGTGGCTGCTGGCCGCGCTGCTGGTGCTCTTCGTGGCGGGGCCGCTACTGCGGCTGCTGCTGCATTCCAGTCCCGCGAGCCTGGGCGCCGCGCTCCGCGATCGCGAGCTGGTCGCGTCCATTTCGCTGACGGTGATCGCGGCGTCGGCCGCGACGGCGCTTTCACTGGTGCTGGGCGTCCCGCTCGCCTATGTGCTCGCGCGAGCGCAATTCCGCGGCCGCCGCATCATCGAGGGCATCGTCGAGCTTCCCGTCGTGGTGCCGCATCCGGTCGCCGGGATCGCCCTGCTCTTGTTCCTGGGCCGCCAGTCCCCGCTGGGCACGACGCTCGCCCGCCTGGGGCTCGAGGTGGTGAATCACGTTCCCGGCATCATCGCGGGGATGCTGTTCGTCTCCGCTCCGCTCGTGGTGAGCGCCGCACGGGAAGCCTTCCGCAGCGTGGATCCCAAGCTCGAGCGGGTGGCGCGAACGCTCGGCGACAGCGGCTGGAGCGCCTTTCGCAGGGTGACCCTGCCGCTGGCCGGCCGCGGAGTGTTGGCGGGGGCTGTGCTGGGGTGGGCGCGCAGCGTAAGCGAGTTCGGCTCGATCGTCATCCTCACCTACAATCCCAAGGTCGCGAGCATCCTGATTTATGACCGGTTCACGCTCTTCGGGCTCCCCGCGGCAATTCCGGCCGCCGCAGTGCTGCTGATTCTGGCGCTGGGGGTATTCCTCCTGGTCCAGCTGCTCGCACCCGAGCGGTCCCGCGCACGATGATCCGGCTCGAAGGCGTGACGATCCGCATTGGCCGCTTTGCGCTGCAGGATATCTCGCTCGAAATCCCCGCCGGCGGCTACGGCCTGGTGATCGGTCCCACTGGATCGGGCAAGACCACGCTGCTCGAGGCCATCGCCGGGCATACGGCGCTCCGCGCGGGGCGTATTCTGCTGCGCGAGCGTGAGGTCAGCCGCGCGGCGCCGGAGGAGCGGGGTATCGGCTTCGTGTATCAGCACTATCACCTCTTTCCACATCTCAGCGTGGCGGAGAACATCGGCTACGGGATACGAGGGACGAGTGAAGAGGGAAGTGCGAAGAGAGTACAGGAGCTCGCCGAGCAGCTGCGGCTCACGACGCTGCTGGAGCGGGGCGTGCTGGGGCTTTCCGGCGGCGAGCAGCAGCGGGTGGCGCTGGCCCGCGCCCTGGCGCCGCGCCCGACCATACTCCTCCTGGACGAGCCGTTCGCGGCGGTGGACCCCGCGACGCGGCGCAGCCTGCGGCGAGAGCTGCGGGACCTGCACGAGCGCGAAGGCATTACCACGCTGCAGGTCACCCACGATTTCGAGGATGCCATGCGGCTGGGAGACGTCGTGGCGGTTCTGGCGGACGGCCGGATCGTGCAGTCGGGCTCACCCGAGTCGGTGTTCCGCTTTCCCAGCTCCGTCTTCGTGGCCGAATTCATCGGGACCGGGACGGTGCTGCGCGGGACCGTCGAGCGGAGCTCCGAGCCGGATCCTGCCACGGGGCGCTTTGCGGGAGTGTTTCGGGCCGCAAGCCTCGAGCTCGAGGTGGTCGCCGAGCGGGAAGGCAATGCATATGCCGTGTTGCGACCCGCGGATCTGCTGTTGAGCCGGGGGACGGCGCCAGGTCCCGCGCCGCGCAACCGCTTTACGGCGGTGGTCACCCGCCTCGAGCGGGAATCCGCCGTCGCCCACGTCTATCTCGACGTGCGCGGCACCACGCTGCTGGCGACCGTGATGAGCTCGACCGCCGAGGAGCTGGGGTTAGCGCCGGGGCAGCCGATCGGCGTCGCGATCAAGGCGACGGCGATTCATTTGATTTGAGCTATCAGCTATCGGCTCTCAGCGGATGGGCGGGTTAGGCGGGCGGGCCGAATGGAATCCTGGCCCAGCTTCTCCTTGATGTTATCCAGCGCGGCGGCCAGCCGTTGGTCGCGCCCGGTCTCTCCCGCGCTATGCCACTCCAGCAATTCGAGCTGCGGGGGCCCGGCGCGGGAATCGAGCGTCGCGAAGCTCACTCCCACCAGCCGCGCCGCGGTGCGGCGGCGGCGGCGGAGCCCGGCCAGCAGCTCGCGGGCTACGTTGAACAGCGCGCGATCGGTCGAGAGCGGCTCGGGTACGGTCCGGCTGGCCTGCCGGGTGCGGAAATCGTGATCGCGCAGCTTGACGGTGATGCAGCGAGTGGTCAGTCCGTCGGCCCGGAGTGCAGCCGCCAGGCTGGTGATCAGGGCCAGCAAACGGGTCTCGATCGCGTCATCGCTGACCAGGTCCTTCGAGAAGGTCGTTTCGTGGCTGATGGATTTGTTCTCGGGATTCGAGTGCACTTGCTCGGAGCCCTGCCCCCGGATCCTCCGACAGAGCCAGCGACCGGTCCCCCCGCCGAGCCAGCGCTCGAGGCTTGCCTCATCGATGCGGAGCGCGTCCCGCACCTGCACCAATCCGTAACGCTTGAGGGTGGCCTGGAGCCGGGGTCCGACCCCGGGAATCTCCGCCAGCGCGTGGGTCTCCAGAAACGCCGCTTCCTGGCCTGGGGGAACGATCAATACGCCGGTTCCATCCGTGCCCGGCTTGGGTTTGGCGCGCTCTGCCGCGAGCTTGGCGATGAGGCGGTTGGTGCCGCCTCCAATCGAGACCGGTAATCCGGTCCGTCGCATCGCATCTGCGCGAATCTTGCAAGCCGTCTCCTCGAGGGGCTCGCGGTGATAGACCTGTTCGGTCCCGGTGAGATCCAGATAGAACTCATCGACGCTCGCGCCCTCAACGACTGGAGACCACTGCTCCAACACGGTACGCATCTCGCGGTGCTTGGCCCCGATGGCTCCCCGCGGCACCGACGCGAAGGTGAGCTCGGGGCAGAGCCGCGCGGCCCGCGCGCTGGGCATACCGGCGCGGACCCCGAAGGCGCGGGCCTCGTAGGAGGCAGAGACCACGACGCCACGGCTCTTGGAACCGCCGACCACAAGAAAGCGCGCCTTGCCCGCGCCCTCCGGATCGCACAGGCGTGCCACGGATACAAACATGTGGTCGCAATCGGCGAGGAGGATGCGGGGCGTGGCGACCATGGCTTTAGGCGAAGCCCGAAGGAATGCCGAACTATATCGCTGCCCGCCCGGGTCGGGCTACTAGTGGCGGTGTCAGTCTTCTTGCGGGTGGCCTGGGTAAATACTAACTTGCTTGCTGTCTAGCAAGTCAGTCCAGCCCCCGTCGATGGGGATAACACCCAATGAGCAGAATCACCGCACCGAAATCCCGCGAGCGGGAGCGAAACGCCCACCGGAGCCGGGAGCTCATCCTAGACGCTGCCGAGCGCCTCTTCGCGGAACGGGGGTACGAGGAGACTGCGCTGGCGGATGTCGGCAAACTAGCAGGCGTCTCTCGCGCAACGCCCGGGTACTTCTTCGGCTCCAAAGCCGAGCTGCACCGCGCGGTGCTGGAGCGCTGTTTTGCCGACGTGCGGCGCGCGGTGCGCGAGGGGAAGGCCCGGGCGCTCGCGAGCGGTCAAACCCCCGAGGTGGTGCTGGCCGGAGCCGTCGCCGACTATGCGGACTTTGTCGCCGCGCGGCCCAACTTCGTCCGGCTGATCGAGCGCGAGGCGTTGTCCGATCGGACCGTGCTCCAGGGCATGCCGCTGCGCCTCGCGGTCTGGCAGGAGGCCCTCGCCGCCTTCCGGCAGGAGCTGGGCCTGGATATTTCCGACAGCGCCGAAGCGGCGCATCTGCTGCTCTCGCTCGTCGCCCTCACCTGGTTCCCCATCGTGCACGGCCGCACCTTCCTCAAGGCGGTGGGTCTCGATCCCTCCGCCCCCGATTTTGCCGAGCAGCGCAAGCGCCACATCACCACGCTCCTGCTGGGCGCGCTGCGCGAGCGCGCCGCCAATTCCCCCGAGTGGTCCCGCTCATGACGAACGTGCTGACACCCCAACCCCTCGAGCGGCCAGCCGATCGCCCGATCGCCGCGACCGCGCAGGAAGCGCGGGAAGTCGCCGAAGCCGCGCGCGAGCAGGAATGGCGCGCGAGCTTCGTCAAGGAGCTGTTCGAGGGCCGGCTTCGCCTCGATCTGATTCATCCGTTCCCCGAGCCCAGCCGGGAGGATGTCGCCAAAGCGCAGCCATTTCTCGACCGGCTGGAGCGGTTTCTGCGCGAGCGGGTGGACGGGGACCGCATCGACCGGGAAGGCCTAGTTCCGCCGGAGGTGGTGCAGGGGCTGCAGGCGATGGGCGCGTTCGGGATCAAGATCAGCGAAGAGTACGGCGGGTTAGGCCTCTCACAGCTCATGTACGCGCGGGCGATCAGCCTGGTGACCAGCGTGGATGGCAGCCTCACCGCCCTGCTCTCCGCCAGCCAGTCGATCGGCGTCCCCGTGCCGCTCAAGCTCTTCGGCACCGAGGCCCAGAAGCAGAAATACCTGCCGCGGATCGCCAAAGGCGCCATCACCGCGTTTGCGCTCACGGAATCCGGCGTCGGCAGCGACCCGGCCGGCCTCTCCACCACCGCCAAGCTGAGCGAGGATGGCAGCCACTGGATCCTCAACGGCGAGAAGCTCTGGTGCACCAACGGGACGGTCGCGGAACTGATGGTGGTCATGGCGCGGACGGGTCCCAAGAGCATCTCGGCGTTCATCGTGGAAGCAAACTGGCCCGGGGTGGAAGTCGTCCAGCGGCTGCATTTCATGGGACTCCGGGCGATCGAGAACGGGATTCTGCGCTTTACCAACGTGAAAGTTCCGGCGGAGAACCTGCTCTGGGATGAGGGCAAGGGACTCAAGCTCGCGCTCATCACGCTCAACACGGGGCGGCTCACGATCCCGGCGGGCTGCGCCGCCGGCGCCAAGCGCGCCGTGGAGATCGCGCGGCGCTGGGCGGCGGAGCGGGTGCAGTGGGGGGCCCCGGTCGGGAAGCACGATGCGATCGCGCAGAAGCTTGGGCGGATGGCGGCGGAAACTTTCGCGATGCAGGCGATCGCGGACCTGGGTTGTTTGCTGGCCGACCGGCCCCACGCGGACATCCGGCTCGAGGCGGCGATCGCCAAGATGTGGAACACCGAGACCGGCTGGAGAATCGTGGATGATTGCCTGCAGATCAAAGGGGGCCGCGGCTACGAGACGGCCGATTCGCTGCGCTCCCATGGCGAGCGCCCCGATCCGGTGGAGCGGATGCTGCGCGACTGGCGGATCAATCTGCTGTTCGAGGGTTCCAGCGAGATCATGCGGCTCTTCATCGCGCGGGAGGCGGTCGATACGCATCTCAAGGTGGCGGGCGACCTGGTGAATCCCAAGGCAGCACCGAGCGTCAAGTTCAAAGCGCTGCTGCGGGCCGCGGCGTTCTACACCGTGTGGTATCCCCAGCAACTCGTCGGCTGGGGGCGCTGGCCGCGTTACGCCGAGTTCGGCCCGCTGGCGACCCACCTGCGCTTCGTCAACCGGAAGTCACGCAAGCTGGCGCGGACCCTCTTCCACGCGATGGTGCGGTTCGGGCCCCGACTCGAGAAGAAGCAGGCGGTGCTGTTCCGGCTGGTGGAGATCGGCGGCGAGCTGCTGGCGATCAGCGCCGCCTGCAGCATGGCCCACCTGCTCGCCAGGAAGGATCCTGCGAATCGGGGGCCGGTGCGCATGGCGGATCTCGCCAGCCGGCACGCGCGGCGGAAGGTGAAGCAGCTCTTCGCGAGTGTCTTCGACAACGAGGACGAGCGCACCTACCGGCTGGCGCAGAGCGTGCTCAAAGGCGAGGAGGCGTGGCTGGAGGAGGGGCTGGTCAAACTGCAGTGAGAGGTGGGAGGATAGATTGAACCCATGGCTATCGCCGAAGGCAGAACGCTTCCGTTCGTGGGACCCGAGCAGATCGATGTCGCGGTGCTGGAGACCTTCGACTACGCGGGCCCCGCCCAGGAGATCGTCACTGAAACCAGCGAGTTCACGGCGGTCTGCCCTTACAGCGGGCTGCCGGACTTCGCGCGACTCACGATCAGCTACGTGCCCGACCGCAAATGCGTCGAGCTCAAGAGCCTCAAGTATTACGTCACCAGCTTCCGCAACGTCGGCATCTTCCAGGAGCACGCCACGGCCCGGATCGCGGAAGATCTCCAGCGGCTGCTGGCACCCCAGCGGCTCTCCGTCCGCACCGTCTACAACATTCGGGGAGGCTTCGAAACGACCTGCACGGTCACCCTGCCCGCTTCACGCTAGCGGTGCGGTGTGAGATGCCCTCCGCAAGACACCGCACTATGTTTTAGCCGCGCTGCTCATCCGTTTCCGTAGCACACCAAGCAGGAAAGGTCCTCCCGTGGCTTCCGATACCCTCTCGATCACGGATAACCGCACCGGCAAGAGCTACGAGCTGCCGATCAGCGAAGGCACCATCAAGGCCATCGATCTGCGGCAGATCAAAACGGGCGCGGACGACTTCGGGCTGATGACCTACGACCCCGCCTTCCTCAACACCGCGGCGTGTCGCAGCGCGATCACCTACATCGACGGCGACAAGGGCATCCTGCGCTATCGCGGCTACCCCATCGAACAGCTCGCCGAGCAGGCGAGCTTCCTGGAGGTGGCCTATCTGCTGGCCGAAGGCGAGCTGCCCAACCGCAGCCAGCTCGAGAAGTGGACCCACGACATCACGTTCCACACCTACGTCCACACCAACATCATCAAGTTCCTGGAGGGGTTCCGCTACGACGCCCATCCCATGGGCATGCTGCTCGGCGCGTGCGGGGCGCTGTCGACCTTCTATCCCGATGCCAAAAACATCGAGGACCCCAACAACCGCTACATCCAGCGGGTCCGCCTGCTGGCCAAGATGCCGACCATCGCGGCCTTTGCCTTCCGCCACTCGCGCGGGCTGCCCTACGAGTTTCCCCGCAACGATCTCGACTACATCGGGAACTACGTCAACATGATGTTCTCGATCGGCGGCAAGCACGAGCCCAACCGGGTGCTGCAGCGCGCTCTGGAGATCCTGCTCATCCTGCACGCGGATCACGAGCAGAACTGCTCGACCAGCGCCGTGCGTGCGGTGGGGTCCTCGCACGTCGATCCCTTCTCGGCGGTGTCGGCGGGCATCGCGGCGCTGTACGGTCCCCTGCACGGCGGAGCCAACGAGGCCGTGCTCCAGATGCTCGACGAGATCGGCGACGCCAAGAATATTCCCGCCTTCATCGCCAGGGTCAAAAAGGGCGAGGGCCGCCTGATGGGCTTCGGCCACCGGGTCTACAAGTCCTATGATCCGCGCGCCAAGCTGATCAAGCGGGTGGCCGACGATGTCTTCAAGGAAACCGGGCTCAATCCCAAGCTCGAGATCGCCATCGAACTCGAGCAGATCGCGCTCAAGGACGAGTATTTCATCTCACGCAAGCTCTATCCCAACGTCGATTTCTACTCGGGAATCATCTACCAGGCGATGGGCTATCCGACCGACTACTTCACCGTGCTCTTTTCGGTGGGACGACTGCCCGGCTGGCTGGCGCAGTGGGAGGAGATGCTCAAGGACAAGGACCAGAAGATTGCTCGGCCCCGGCAGATCTACACGGGCGCCGCGGAGCGTCCCTTCGTGCCGATGGAAGCGCGAAAGTAGGGCGGAAGGTCAGACGACGGCCGACGGAGTCCCGTTCACGGGCGCCCCATTCGCCACCGCTGGCGGTTCGGCCGGCACTTCTCCCTCCAGATAGGTATACCCCTCCAGCCCCGCGACGTAATCTGCAATAAACGCGTTGGCCTCCTGGCGAGAGAGCTCCGGCGCATTGCTCACTTTGCGCCGGAAGGTCTGCAGCAGGTCCGGAGCGTGGAACTGCACGTAGTTGAGTACCTCGGTCACCGTGTCGCCGTGCACCATGTCGGTGATCTCGTAGCCGCGCTCGGTCACCTTGATGTGCACCGCGTTAGTGTCTCCGAAAAGGTTGTGCAGGTCGCCCAGAATCTCCTGGTAGGCTCCCGTGAGGAAGATCCCGAGGATGTAGGGCTCCCCTTCGCGGAACGGATGCAGCTCGAGGCAGGGTTTCCCCTTGCGCCCCCCTGCAAAGCGATCGATGACCCCGTCGGAATCGCAGGTGATGTCCTGCAAGGTGCCGCGGCGAATCGGCTCTTCGTCGAGGCGGTGCACCGGCATGATCGGAAAGATCTGGTCGATCGCCCAGTTGTCGGGCAGGGATTGAAACACCGAGAAGTTGCAGAAATAGCGGTCCACCAGGGTCGCCTCGAGGTAGTTCACGATCTCGGGATAGCTGGCGCGGTCGGCGGCGATCAGTGACGCGATCGCATTGAGCGTGGCCAGGTAGTACTGCTCGATGTCGGCCATGTCGCGCAGCGTGATGGCGTCGCTCGCGAATAGCTCCTGCAGCCGCTCCTTCGCGAACACCGCATCGTGAAACACCTCGTCCACCCGGTCGAGCGTCAGCGATTCGAGGTTCTCCTTGAGCTCGATCAGGACGGCCGGCGGATCGTCCCGGAGGGCCGGAATCACCGGCTCGGTTTGCGCTTCCACATCGGTGACGTTGACCAGCAGCAGCGCGTGGTGTGCCGTGAGCGCGCGACCGGACTCGGAGATGAGGTGGGGCATCGGCTGTTTGAACTGCCGGCACACCGTCCCGATGTTATACACCACGTCGTTGGCGTACTCGCGCGTGGTGTAGTTCATGCTCGCCGGGCGGGTGGTGCGGGAGCCCTCGTAATCCACACCGAGCCCGCCGCCCACGTCCACGTGGGTCAGGTCGAAGCCCATCTCGCGGATTTCGACGTAGTAGCGCCCGATCTCCTCGAGGCCCGCTTTCACGTAACGGATGTCGGTGATCTGGCTGCCCAGATGAAAGTGCACCAGCCGGAGCAGCCCCTTGCGGCCCGACGTTTCGAGCTTGTCGAGCAGCTTCATGAGCTCGACCGCGCTGAGCCCGAACTTGGAGCGTTCCCCCCCGCTCTTGGCCCAGCGTCCCGAGCCCTCGGTGGCCAGCTTGATCCGGATGCCGAGGGACGGCGCAATCCCCATCTCATCCGCCACCCGAAGCACGGTGTCGAGCTCGGCGACCTGCTCCAGCACGATGAAGACCTGATGGCCGACCCGCTGGCCCATCAGGGCCAGGCGCATGAATTCCTCGTCCTTGTACCCGTTGCAGACGATCAGGTGGTCCGTCTGCTCCGCCAGCCCGAGCACCGCCTGCAGCTCGGGCTTGCTGCCGCACTCGAGCCCGACGCCGTAGGGGCCGCCGAACGTCACAATCTCCTCGATGACATGGCGCTGCTGGTTGACCTTGATCGGATACACCGAGGTGTAGCTGCCCTCGTAGGCGGTTTCCTCGATGGCGCGGCGAAACTCCGTCGCCAGCGTGGCGATCCGCGCCTTAAGGATGTCGGAGAAGCGCAGCAGCAGCGGGAGGCCGATGCCCTGCGCGTGGAGATCGAGCGCGAGCCGGTAGAGATCGATCGCTCGGTCGCCCGTCTGGTCGGGATGGACGGTGACGTGGCCTTCGGCGTTGATCCTGAAATAGCCGAGACCCCAGCCCTTCATGTTGTACAGCTTCTCGGCGTCCTTGATGGACCAGGTCGCGTTCGCGATCGTCGGCTCCGTGAGACTTGAGCGGGCATCAATTCTAATGCGCGATGGCGCGCGACAGAAGCGCCAAGACGGTAGATTCTCGCTTCGGCCATGAGCACCGCGCTGAGCGTCGAGCGCTCCACCCCGCTGTCCGTCTCGTCCGAGGAGGCGTTTGCCTGGCACGCGCGGCCGGGAGCGCTCGAGCGGCTGATTCCTCCCTGGCTCGAGATCGAGGTGCCCCGGCGGGACCCGAATCTGGTGGAGGGCAGCCGCGCCGAGCTGGTGATCCACCAGGGCCCCTTGCGGGTGCATTGGACCGCGGAGCACCGCAACGTCGAGCCCGGACGCGGCTTCGACGACATTCAGCTGCGCGGACCCTTCGACCAGTGGACCCACCGGCATCGCTTCGAGCCCGCGGGCGCCGGCGGGAGCATTCTCCATGATCACATCCACTGTGTGCTGCCACGCGGCGCGGGCATGCTGCGCAGGCGGGTGACCCGAGAGCTCGCGCGGCTGCTCAGCTACCGCCATGCCGTGACCGCAGCCGATCTCGCGATGCACGCCGCGGTGAAGCGGCCGCCCTTGCATGTCGCGGTGACGGGCGCGTCCGGGTTTATCGCCTCGTTGCTCATCCCGGTGCTCACCACCGGCGGACACCGGGTTACCCGCCTGGTGCGCAGACCGCCGCGCGAGGGGCAGGGAGAGATTCGCTGGGATCCGGCAGGCGGCGGGCTTCGTCCCGAGGCGCTGCGGGGAATAGATGCCGTGGTGCACTTCGCCGGCGAGAACATTGCGCGACGCTGGACCGAGCGGCGCAAGCGCGCCATCCTGGAGAGCCGACAGAGCGGCACCAGGCTGTTGGCGGAGGCCATCGCGCAGGCCGATGGTGGTCCTCGCACGCTGATATCGGCGTCAGCGATCGGGTACTACGGCGAGCGAGGGGAAGAAACGCTCACGGAAGCGAGCAGCCCCGGCACCGGATTCCTCCCGGAAGTAGCCCAGGCGTGGGAGGCGGCGAGCGCTCCCGCCGAAGCCAGTGGAGTGCGGGTCGTCCGGATCCGGATCGGACTGCCGCTCTCGCCCGCCGGCGGGCTGCTGCGCCGGATGCTGCTGCCGTTCAGGCTCGGCGCGGGTGGCAGACTGGGCAGCGGGAAGCAGTGGATGAGCTGGATCGGCGCCGACGATCTGCTCGGCGTGTTCTATCGTGCGCTGACCGACGAGAACGTGCGCGGCGTGCTGAATGCCACCGCACCGGAGCCGGTGCGGAATGCCGTTTTTGCCCGTGAGCTCGGGAAAGCGCTCCACCGGCCCGCGTGGCTGCCAGTACCCGCCCCGGCGCTCCGCCTGTTGTTTGGCCAGATGGCCGACGAGGCGATCCTGGCGAGCACCCGCGTGCTGCCCGAAGTGCTGACGCGGAGCGGATACCGCTTCCGTCATCCCACCCTTGGCGAGGCACTGCGCCACGTGCTGGGAACAACCGCGCACCGATGACGCCGCCCGCCATAGTTCTCCTCTCCGGCGGCCTCGATTCCGCGACGACCGCCGCGATCGCGAAGGCCGCGGGGTACGAATTGCACGCGTTGAGCTTCCACTATGGACAGCGTCACGCCGGCGAGCTCGACGCCGCGCGCGCCGTGGCGCGCCAGCTCGGCATCCTGCATCACCACATCGCCGAGCTGGACCTCCGCAGCATGGGCGGATCGGCGCTTACCGACGACATCCCCGTGCCGGCTGGCCGGAGCGACCGGGAGATCGCCGGGGGAATCCCCGTCACCTACGTTCCCGCTCGCAACACGATTTTCCTATCCTTCGCGCTGGGCTGGTGCGAGGTGCTGAATGCGAGCGACATCTTCCTCGGCGTCACTGCGATCGACTACAGCGGCTATCCCGACTGCCGCCCGGAGTTCATCCGCGCCTTCGAGACCCTTGCCAATCTTGCCACCAAGGCGGGGGTCGAGGGGCGCCGCTTCCACATTCAGACTCCGCTGATCGCTCTCTCCAAAGCGGAAATCATCCGCAAAGGGCTGGAGCTGGGCGTGGACTACTCGCTCACCAGGAGCTGCTACGCCCCGGACGCCGAGGGACGAGCCTGCGGGAGGTGTGATGCGTGTGTGTTGCGTCTGAAGGGATTCCGGGAAGTAGGGATCGAGGACCCAGCGCCGTATGCGGATACGTAGGTGATAGGTGGCAGGTGGCAGGTGGCAGGTGGCAGGTGGCAGGTGGCAGGTGGCGGATGTACCTGCAACCTCCTGCCACCTCCGACCTGTCACCTGCTACCTATCTTTCCCCCA
Source organism: Gemmatimonadales bacterium (assembly GCA_036002045.1). Taxonomy (GTDB): domain Bacteria; phylum Gemmatimonadota; class Gemmatimonadetes; order Gemmatimonadales; family GWC2-71-9; genus JABFSM01. Next base: position 5,229 of record DASYTT010000139.1, on the reverse strand, counting down.
TGTACGCCGTCAAAGAGATCTTCTACACCCTTCAAGGCGAAGGCGCGAACACGGGCCGGGCAGCCGTATTTTGCCGTTTTGCGGGGTGCAATTTGTGGACGGGGAGAGCGGCAGACCGCAGCATGGCGGTCTGCAAATTCTGCGACACGGAATTCGTTGGCACCGATGGCCCAGGTGGGGGAAAATTCGCCACCGCGGAGGAGTTGGCGGATGCGGTCGCGGCAGCGTGGCCAAGCAGCGCTTTCAGCCATCCGTCCGAGCGTTTCGTGGTCTGTACCGGAGGAGAGCCGCTGCTCCAATTGGATCGCGCGCTGCTCGCTGCGCTCCATGGGCGCGGCTTCGAGGTCGCGGTGGAGACCAATGGCACCATCGAGCCGCCTCCGGGAATCGACTGGCTGTGCGTGAGTCCCAAGGCGGATGCCGAGCTGGTGGTCACTTCGGGAGATGAGCTCAAGCTGGTCTTCCCCCAGGAGCGCGGTGAGCCCGAGCGGTTTCGCCATTTCGCCTTCCGGCACTTTTTCCTGCAGCCGATGGACGGACCGGAGCGCGAGCGGAACACCCGCCTAGCGCTGCAGTATTGCCTGGCTCATCCGGAATGGCGCCTCTCCCTGCAGACCCATAAAATTCTCGGCATCCCCTGAGCGCCGATGAATACGCACGGATATTCCGACAGCATCCACCACGCGCTCGCCTTCTGCGCCAAGCACCATCCCGGGCCGGTGTCCCGCTACGATGGACACAATCCGCTGCTTACCACGGCGAACGTGGCGGTGATTCTCGCCCGCCATCAGGCGGAGGACGCCACGATCGTCGCGGGGGTCTTGAAGCAGCTGGTCGACGCAAGTCCCCAGTCCAGTCGTGTTGCGCTCATCCAGAGTATCACCAGCCGATTCGGCGGCCTCGTCGCGGCGGCGGTCGAAGCCGCGACCGAGCCCCGCTTCGACCCGCTGGGACGCGAGCGTACCTGGAAGGCGTCGCGCTTCGAGGCGCTGGCCCGGCTCGCATCGGCGTCGCCGCGGGTCACCGAGATCTGGATGGCTACCGAGATTCACATCTGCGGCAGAGCCCTGACTGATATCCGGCGCCTGGGCGTGGAGTATGCCCGGAGCGTCGCTCCGGCGCCTCCCGAGGAGCTGCTCTGGTGGCACCGTGCCCTGCTCGAAGTGTTGGATAATCGGGCGGCAGAGTGCCGGGCCACCCTCCTGGCGGAGCTCCATCAGCTGAGCCAGGAGGTGGGAGCCTACCTTTCAGGGAGGGGACGCGGCTGAATCGGTTCCCGGTACCCATTTTGCTAAGTTATTATTTGTCATGCAGTACCCTCTCACTCGCGCCATGGCCAGTCTGCCGAGCGCCTTCGCGACGGCCTGTCGTCTGGCCCGAACGGACTCGGAGCTCTTTGAACGCTGCCGCGATGTCCTCGTGCAGCGCTTCGAAAGCGATCAGATCTGGCTGACCATCGTCAAAGGCAACAGCACGGATCGGATTGGCGGGCCAAAGGGCTTCGCTGGCGCCGTCGAGGTGAGCCGCGCGACCAGCGGGGAGACCCAATTGGTCATCCTCGCCGCGCCCGAGATCGCGGGGGCGCTGGGCCCCGTGGCAATGTCGCTCGCGGTCGGCCTCAGCATCGTGCTCGAGCTGCGGAGCGTCCTGCTGGAACGGCAGGCGGCCCTCGACGATTCAGTATTCCAGCTCCGCGCGCTGCGGCAGGTGGCGCGGCTGCTCTCCTCCGTGCATTCGACCGAAGAAACCGAGCATCTGGTGCTCGACTTCATGGCGGAAGTGTTTTTCGCCTGGTGGGCCTGTCTCTACCGCCCGGAGAATGAGCAATACAAGCCCAAGCGCTATCGCGCACTCGATCAGACCGCGGTGCCCCAGCCGATCGACCTCGCCGCGCTCAACCAGGCGCTCCCGGCCGGTTGCTCGGTTACCGATCCGAGCGACGTCGCGCTGGGCCAGCTCCTCCCGAAGGGCACCGAGCTGCTGGTTCCGCTCGATGCGGGGAGCGAGCGGCTCGCCCTGCTCGTGCTGGGCCCGCGGCTCAACCGACTCGTCTACGGCCGCGCCGAGCGCGATCTGGCCGGAACCCTCGCCTTCGCCGCCGCGATCGCCCTCAAGAACGCCGAGCTGGTCGAGCGGCTCCACAACGCCGCCACCACCGACGAGCTGACCGGCCTGCTCAACCGCCGTGCCCTCGAGGAGCGGCTGGAGGCCGAGATTTCACGCAGTCATCGCCACCAGATCAAGACCTCGATTGTTCTGCTCGACCTGGACCGCTTCAAGCTGATCAACGACACCCTGGGCCACGCGGCCGGCGACCGGTATCTCATCCTGATCTCGCAGGTGCTGGGTCATCACATTCGCGCGCTGGACGTGGTCGGTCGGTATGGGGGCGACGAGTTCCTGGTGATTCTGCCGATGACCAGCGCCGCCGAGGCGCTGGTCTTTATCAACCGACTGCAGGCCGGCCTCAAAGAGCTGGCGTCGCATCACCCCGAATTCGGGCTCGCTACGATCAGTTTCGGGATCGCCGAGTCGCCCCGCCACGGCCGCGCCCCGACCGCGCTGCTCGCGGCGGCGGATTCGGCGCTCTACGCGGCCAAGCGCGGCGGCCGCAATCTGGTGGAGATCGCGCGGGATACGTGACCACCGCGGTGAACCCCACCGAGCTGTTTCAGGCGACCGAGGCGGTCCTCGGAGCTCGCTATCGCCTCGAGCGACTGGTTGCGGCGAATACCGAGCGGGTCCTCTTCGTCGCGGAGGATCAGCTGCTCAGCCGGCGCGTGAGCGTCAGGGTCAACTTCTACAGCTCCGAGGCGCTGCGGACCTGGTTCCTGGTGGAGGCGGAAGCCCTGGCCCGGCTCGACCATCCGGCCGTCCGGCACGTCTACGATGTCGGGGTGGTGGGCGACGTCGCCTACCGCATCGGCAACTGGATCGAAGGCGAAGGGCTGCATGAGGCCGTCGCGCGCGGTCCGCGGCCGATCCCCGACGTGCACAACCTGGCTCGCTTCCTCCTGAATGGTCTCGAGCACGCGCACGCGCATGGCATCGTCGTGCGCCGGCTGGTCCCGGCGGGCTTGCTGGTGAGCCCCGGAGGGCGCGGCACTCTCACCGACCTGCGTTTCTGCAGCCATACTCTCCCCGTCATTCCCCGGGGGGAGCGGCCTGGTGGCTTGCACTTCATGGCGCCCGAGATTCGCGAGGGGCAGCCCGGCGATCCGACCAGTGATGTCTACGGCGCGGGCGCGGTGCTCTACTATGCCATTACCGGGGTGGAGCCTGCCGCCAACCCGAATGAGATCGCGCCGGCCACCCAGCTGCGCGCCGCCTGCCCCCACGCGCTCGAGCGGGTGTTGATGCGTGCGTTACGCGAGGTCCCCACCAAGCGCTACCTGACCACCACAGAGATGCTCGACGACTTCGCCTCGGAGGCCGGCGACTACTCCACTGCGATGCTGCTGGAGCAGACCGCGGTCGCCGGCACCACGAGCGATTCGGTCCGCCAGTGGGAAAAGCGGCTGCGCCGCGCCTTGGGAGACGACTATGAGCTGCTGAGCGAGCTTGGCTCGGGGGGGTTCGGAAGAGTCTACCGGGTGCGCGATCTGCACCTGGAGCGAATCGTCGCGCTCAAGGTGCTGCATCCGATGCTGATTCAGGATCCCGCCGGCGTCGAGCGGTTCCGGCGGGAAGCCCAACTCGCCGCCCGGCTCAACCACCGCAACCTGGTCAACATCTACGAGATCGGTGGGCGCGCCGGGCTGATGTGGTACACGATGGAATTCGTGGACGGGCCCAACCTGGCACAGCTCGTCGAACAGGAAGGACCCCTCACACTGGACCGCGTGCTGCGGCTGCTACGCGAGGGGCTCTCCGCGCTCTCCCACGCGCACGGCATCGGGCTGGTGCACCGGGATATCAAGCCGGAGAATCTGCTTTTCGAGAAGAGCGGCTACCTGCGCATTACCGACTTCGGCCTGGCGATCGCGTTGCGCGGGCAAGGCAAATTCGGCGGGGCTACCAGCCAGAGCGGCACCCCGCGATTCGCCAGCCCCGAGCAGCTGCTGGGCGAGCGGGTCGATGGCCGCTCCGACCTCTACAGCCTGGCGGCCACCGCGTACTTTGCCCTGCTCGGGCGCCCGCCCTTCGAGGGCATTACCCCGGTACAGGTCCTGGCCCAGCAGACTACTAACCAACCCCCCAGCCTGGCGGAGGCCCGGAGCGCTGTCGGCAGCGAGGTGGAGGCCGTGCTGCGGCGCGCGCTCCGGGCCGATGTCAGCGCCCGGTACCCGACGGCGGGCGAGTTCCTGGCCGCGCTGAACCGCGCGGTCAAGCGCGACAGCGGGACGGGCTCCCGCTCGCTGTCGCAGGTGGTTAGCCGGATCTTCGGGCCGAAATCTTGACTTTTCCCGGGGGATGCTTCACTTTGGTGCGGCGAAAACCTCCGCAGGATTCGTGGTATTTCTCGTGTTAAGTGTGAAGGCATGATAACCATGGGCCCGGGCGCAACGCCCTGGGTCTTTTATTCTTTTGTGGCGCGAGATGGGCTCGCGTTCACAAGGGGCCGGGGGTGCACATCGCCCCACCGGAGGAGCTCCACAACCAGGAGTTAGGCGCAATGGCTCGTGTTACTGGCACCGTGAAGTGGTTCAACGACGCGAAGGGATTCGGCTTCATCACTCCCGAAAACGGCGAAAAGGACTGCTTCGTTCATCACTCGGCAATCCGCATGGATGGGTTCCGCAGCCTCGCCGAGGGCGAGCGGGTCGAATTCGACATCGTGCAGGGTGCGAAGGGCCCCGCTGCCGAGAATGTGACCAAAGCCACCAAGTAACTCCTGGACCCGGGAGAAACGCGACGGGCCGCCCTCGGGCGGCCCGTTTGTGTTAGAGCAGGTCGCAGGTGACAGGGCGCAGGTGACAGATTAGGTCGTAGGTCCAGCACCTGCTACCTATCTGCGAGCTGCGACCTGCGACCTCCTACCTATTTGTGTCGGTAAATCACCCTTCCCCGCGTGAGATCATAGGGCGAGAGCACCACGCTCACCCGATCCCCCTCCAGTACCCGGATCTTGAATTTGCTCATTTTGCCGGCGGCGTAGGCCAGGATCGTGTGGCCGTTCTCCAACAGGACCCGGTAATTGCGGTCCGGCAGCACTTCCTGAACGACCCCTTCCATCTCGATTCCTTCTTCCTTCGCCATCCAGTCTCCTCGTGAGAGCAATTACCAATA